>JAJEFC010000167.1 GCA_022820675.1 Vicinamibacteria bacterium
CGGCCTGGCGCAGTGGGCCGGCGTCGCGGCGCAGGGCGGCCTCCGGGTCGCCGAGCCGGTGTCTCCCGCCTTCGCGCGCGAGCTGGGCGAGCTCGCCTACGAGGCGAGCGGGGCCGGCCTGCGCGACCTCGGCCCTCCGCCGGCGATGCGCTCGGACCTCTCGCGGGTCGCCGGCGCCGACGTGTTCGTCATCTTCCTCGAGTCGTACGGGGCGGTGAGCTGGGAGCGCGACGGCTTCGTCGAGGCCCTGGCCCCGGCGCGGCGTCGGTTGGAGGCGGCGGTCGCCGAGACCGGCCGCCGCATGGCGTCGGCCCTCGTCGAGTCGACCACCTTCGGCGGCGAGTCGTGGCTCGCCCACATCAGCCTGCTCTCGGGGACCGAGGTGCGCGACCCCGCCGACAACGTGCGCCTGATGGCCCAGGAGCGGGACACCCTGGTGAAGCTGTTCGGGCGCCGAGGCTACCGCACCGTCGCCATCATGCCGGGGCTCCTCGTCGGCTGGCCCGAGGGCGCCTTCTACGGCTTCGACGACATCTACGACCACGCGCGGCTCGACTACCGGGGGCCGCCGTTCGGGTGGTGGAACGTCAACGACCAGTACTCTCTCGCGCGGGTCGACGCGGCCGAGATCGCCCCCGCGGACCGGCGGCCCGCCTTCGTGTTCTTCGCCACCATCACCACCCATGCGCCGTTCGTGCCCGCCCCGCCCTACCAGCCCGACTGGGCGCGGGTGCTGAGCGACACCCCCTACGACGCGGACGAGCTCGACCGCGCGTGGTCCGCCTGGGCCGACTGGACGAACCTCGGCCCGAGCTACGTCGAGGCGCTGCGGTACGCGTTCGCCAACGTCGGCGGCTACCTCCGGCTGCGGGCCGACCGCGACCTCGTGCTGGTGCTGGTGGGCGACCACCAGCCGCCGGCCCTGGTGAGCGGCGCCGGCGCCGACTGGGACGTGCCCGTGCACGTGGTGGCGAGCCGCGACGCGTTGATCGACCGGCTCGTCGACGGCCACGGGTTCGCGCCGGGGTTGGCCCCGCGGCGCCCCGCCGTCGCGCGCATGGACGGGCTGCTGCCGATCCTGCTGGACGCGTTCGGCGACGACCCGGGGTCCGGCGGGCAGGAGTCTGCGCCGTAGACGGCGCGGACTCCTGGAGGGTTGTTGGGCGCCAGGCGGAGCCGCCGGGCGACGATTGGCAGGCCAGGAGTCTGCGCCGTAGAGAGGCGCGGACTCCCGCGGGATTGGTCGGGCGCCGAGGGGAAACCGCAGGCGACGATTGGCGGGTGGCCGCGCGGGCCGCATGGCGATGACCGTGGCGGGGGCCTCTTGCGATTCCGCCTGGCGCGAACCGGATGGCGCCGGCGGGTGCACCGTGCCCGATCGCGACAACCACCGCGTCGGCCGGCGAATACCGCGGCGCGGCCGGCGTAATGACACGTTGGGGCGCTTCGACAGGCGCTCGGGGAGCATGAACGATGGCGCGGGCCTGGGAGCTGTTCTGGAACTGGTCGGACCTGATGGCGCTCGGCGGCGACGCCGTCACCTACTCGGCGATGGCGCTGGTGGGCACCGTCCTGTTCCTGCTGCGCCTCGCCCTGGCGATGTTCGGCGACGTCCTGGGCGATTTCGAGATCGAGGCGGACACCGGGACCGACGCCTCCTTCACCCTGTTCTCGCTGCTGTCGGTGATGGCGTTCATCATGGGCACGGGGTGGATGGGGCTGGCGTGCCGCTTCGACTGGGGGCTCAGCCGGCCCGTGTCGGTGGTCATCGCGGTCGGGTTCGGGGTCCTCATGATGTTGCTGGCCGCGGGCCTGATGTACGTCACCCGGAGCCTCAACCGCACCGTGACCTACGACCTGGAGACCGCGGTGGGGAAGACCGCGCAGGTGTACATGGCCATTCCCGCCCGGGACCGCGGCCACGGACAGGTGCAGGTGACGGTGTCGGGACGGTTGATGACGCTGGACGCGGTCAGCGACGGCGAAGCGCTCGGGGCCTTCACCGATGCGATGGTGGTCGGCGTCCGCGACGACCAGACCCTGATCGTCACTCCTCATGGATCCTGATCGTCAGCTCCCATGGATGAGGCCGCGCCCCGACCGGCGGCGGCTGGCCGAGGCAAGCGGCCGTCCGCCCGCCGCCCCGCGCCGGGGGATGGGTCCGGGCGGCCGGCGGACCGCCACGGGCGGTCCGCGGGACCCTACGCGGTGACGGGGTTGAACGCGGTGCCGGCCCTGGTCGGCCTCGATGCTCCCGGCGCCGGCGGGTGGCCCGGGGTTTGCAGTCCGACGCTGTGCGGGTCGTTGCGGTGATTGGCTGGCGGCCGACCGGGGACCCGAATCGGCTGCCCTTGCCGGGAGGCGCCGCGGCTCGGCGCCGCGCGAAGCCGGCAACCGGCGTTTCCTGACGTCGGAGTGAACGGCGCCCCATCGCCATGGCTCGCCGGATGGAACACGGGTGACGCGGGAGGCCGACTTCGCGGCTCGGCGCCGCGCGGGGCCGGCAACCGGCGTTTCCTGACGTCGGGGTGAACGGCGCGCGGCCGTGAGGCCGTGCCGGATGGAACACGGGTGACGCGGGAGGCCGATTTCGCGGCTCGGCGGCGCGCGGGGCCGGCAACTGGCGTTTCCCGACGTCGGGATGACGGCGCGCGACCGTGAGGCCGTGCCGGTTGGAACACGGGTGACGCGGGAGGCCGATTTCGCGGCGCGGCGTCGCGCGGAGCCGGCAACTGGCGTTTCGTGCGTGGGGGAACGGCGGCCGGTCGTGACGGCGTGCCGGATGGAACACGGGTGACGCGGGAGGCAGGTAACGGATGACCGAGATGATCAACTTCGGCACCCTCGGGGTGGTCGCCACCATCGTCCTGTTGATGCTGTTCGTGCTGACGATGCTCACCCGTCAGTACCGCCGGTGCCCCTCGAACCGGGTCCTCGTCGTCTACGGCAAGGTCGCGGGAGCCCGCGCCGCCCGCTGCCTGCACGGCGGCGGCACGTTCATCGTGCCCCTGCTCCAGAGCTTCGCCTACCTCAACCTGGAGCCGATGACGATCGAGATCGACCTGACGAGCGCGCTGTCCAAGAAGAACATCCGGGTCAACGTGCCCTCGACGTTCACCATCGGCATCTCCACCCGGCCCGACATCATGAACAACGCGGCCGAGCGCCTGCTCGGCCTGAACGAGAAGGCGGTCGCGGCCCAGGCCAGCGACATCATCCTCGGCCAGATGCGCCTCGTCATCGCCACGCTCTCCATCGAGGAGATCAACCAGGACCGCGAGAAGTTCCTCGACCTCGTCAACAAGAACGTCAGCACCGAGGTCAACAAGATCGGGCTCGAGCTGATCAACGTCAACGTGCGGGACATCACCGACGAGTCCGGCTACATCCTCGCCCTGGGCAAGAAGGCGGCGGCGGAGGCCATCAACCAGGCCAAGATCGAGGTGGCCGACGCCGACCGCTCGGGCTCCATCGGCGAGGCGAGCGCCAACCGCGAGATGGCGGTCGAGGTGGCCCGCCAGCAGGCCGACTCGGCGGCGGGGCAGAAGCAGGCCGAGCGCGACCAGCGCATCAAGGTGGCGAAGCTCGAGGCGGAGGGCGTCACCGGCGAGGCGAACGCCACCCGCGAGCAGGAGATCGCCGTCGCCGAGCAGACCGCGCTGTCGGTGCAGGGCAAGAAGCAGGCCGAGATGGACCAGCGCGTCAAGGTCGCCTCGCTCGAGGCGTCGGCGGTGGAGGGCGAGAACCAGTCGAAGGCGAACATCGCCGACTACGAGGCCAACCTCGCCGAGCGCCAGGCCGACGCCAGGCGCCGCGGCGAGGTCGCCCTCGCCGAGGCCGCCCGCGACGTGCTGCGGGCGGAGAAGGAGCAGGAGCTCGCCCGCCTCGAGAAGACCCAGATCGCGCAACAGCAGATCGAGCGGCAGAAGATCGAGATCGACGCCGAGGCCGAGGCGGAGAAGATCCGCCGCATCGCCCAGGGCGAGGCGGACGGCGTGCTCGCCAGGTACCTCGCCGAGGCGGAGGGCGTCCGCAAGGTGCTCGACGCCAAGGCCGCCGGCTACGAGAACCTGTTGCGGGTCTGCGCCGAGCGGCCCGAGCTGGCCCCGTCGCTGCTGATCGTCGAGAAGCTGCCGGAGCTGGTTGCCGAGCAGGTCAAGGCGATCCAGAATCTGAAGATCGACAAGGTCACGGTATGGGACTCGGGCGCCAACGGTCAGGACGGCAACGGGGCGACGGCGGGCTTCCTGCGGGGGCTCATCGGGGCCCTGCCGCCCCTCCACGAGCTGGCCGAGCAGGCCGGCATCGACCTGCCGTCGGCACTCGGCCGGGTGCAGAACCCGCAGCCCCGCGCCGGCGACCGGCGGGAATCGTCGTGAGTTCAGGCCGGAGGCGCGCCGGCCGGACCGGTTTCCGGTCCCGTCGCTGCCCCGGGGCCGGCCTGCACGTCCTTCGGGCTGCCCGCGCGGGGGCCGGCCTGCATGTCCGTCTGGCCGCCCGCGTCTGCGCTGGCCTGCACGTCCTTCGGGCCGTCTGCGCCAGGGTCGGCGTGCACGTCCTTCCGGCTGCCCGCGCGGGGGCCGGCCAGCACGTCCGTCTGGCCGCCCGCGTCGGGGGCGGCCAGCACGTCCGTCGCGCCGCCTGCGTCGGGCTCGTCGTCGTGATGGCGGCGTGCGGATGGCTGGCCCCGCACGCGGCCGCCCAGGTCGTCACCCTCGACGTGATGACGTTCAACATCCGGACGTCGAACGTCGACGACGGCGCCGACGCCTGGCCGCACCGCCGGGACGTGGTGGTCGAGACGATCGCCCGGGCCGCGCCGCAGATCCTCGGTCTGCAGGAGGTGGTCGACGAGCAGATCGAGTACCTGGAGGAGATGCTGCCGGACTACCGGTGGATCGGCGTCGACCGCGGCCTGAACGGCGGCGTCGGTCTCAGCGAGTACACGCCGATCTTCTACCGCCACCGCGAGCTGAGCCCCATCGCGTCGGGCAACTTCTGGCTTACCGACACCCCGGACGTCCCGCCGCCGCCCCGGCGCCCCGAGCCGCGCCGACGGTTCCGCCGCCCGCGGGGCCGCATCGTCACCTGGGCCCGGTTCTACCACCAGGCGAGCGGCCGCGAGATATACGCGTTCAACACCCACCTGACGCTGCGCCAGGGGCCCCGCCAGCACCAGTCCGCCCGCTTGATCGCCGACCGCGTCGCCGCGCTGCCGGCCGGCGCCGCCGTCGTGGTGACCGGCGACTTCAACGCCAGCGCCGGCGACACCGAGACCTGGCGCATCGCGACCGGACAGGGCCTGCGGGACGCCTGGCTCGCGGCCGACGAGCGGCAGGGTCCGCCGTTCACCAGCAACGGCTTCGGCCCGCCGCCGCCTCAGGACCAGGTGTGGCGAATCGACTGGATCCTGGTCGGCGGCCCTCTCGTGGTGCGCATCGCCCAGACGGTGGTACACGAAGACAACGGACGATACCCCTCCGACCACTATCCTGTCGCCGCCCGCCTCGACTGGCCCTGATTCCGCCGTGCCGTCTGGTCTGCCAAGGAAACTTGGTTGACCAGGTTTGGCTGCCGGACTATTCTCGACATCATGACCCTGGTGAACGTCAACGAAGCCAAGACCCAGCTCTCCCGGCTGCTCGAGCGCGTGCGTGCGGGCGAGGAGATCGTCATCGCGAAGGCGGGCAGCCCTTGCGCGCGGCTGGTGCCGTTGGACCCCCCGCCGGAACGTGTGCTCGGGCGTTACCGCGACCGCGACGGCGACGTGCCGGACTCGTTCTTCGAGCCCCTCGACGAAGCGGAGCTGGCAGCCTGGGAGGGCGGCGGGTGAGCCTGTTGCTGGACACTTGCACGCTGCTCTGGGCGTGGGGCCACCCGGGGAGGCTGAGCCCGCGGCTGCAGGGATTGCTGCGCGACCCGCGCAACCCGGTGTGGATCAGCGCCGCGAGTGCGTGGGAGCTGGCGACCAAGTACCGCGTCGGCAAGTTGCCGCGTGGGGCGCACATCCTCGCCGAATGGGACGATCGACTGGCACGGGACGGCTTTCGGGAACTCGCGGTATCGTGCCGCCACGCGTTGCGCGCCGGCTCTCTGCCCGGTCCGCATCGGGATCCGTTCGACCGCATGATCGCGGCCCAGGGGCTGATCGAGGGGCTGCGCGTCGCGACGCCCGACGAGGAGATTGCCGCCCTGGGCGCCGACACGATCTGGTAGTAGCTTAGTTAGCTGTCGCCGAGAGCTTTACTTTGAGAGCGACGACGCGGCCGTCGCGGCGTACTATTCCGACCGGCTCACCCGGCCGGCCCCCCGCGTCGCGCATGACCGCGGAGCGGGCCCCGCCCCGGGGGTGATCCCGGGGGTGATCCCGCGGGGCGGGAGCGACGGGCCGCAGGCGGTCCCAGGGGCCCCCCCCAAGGGCCCCCCGGGACGGAGGAAGTCGGTACGAGCCGGCGCGCGGAGCGGGGCGGGCGAGGACAGCCACGCGGCGACCCAGCGGGCGGGAGCAGAGCCGCCAGCGCCCCGTGGGCCGCGAACGCCGCCCCGACGCTTGCCCGCTCGCTTACAATTGGGTATGTCACTCGCCGCGCAAATCATCGACCAGCAGGTGTCCGGCATCGTCGAGAGACACTCGGCGGCCTTCTCCGACGAGTTGCGGCCGGGCGCCGACGAACACCGGATGCGCTCGATCTCCTTCCTGTTTCTGGTCGCAAAGACTGCATTCGATCTGACCGACGAGCAGACCTTGGACGGAATCGTCGACGGCGGCGACGATTTCGGGATCGATGCGCTGTATTTCGAACCGCCTGAAGACGGGGAGGTTCACGTCACCCTGGTGCAGGGCAAGTACAAGAGAGATCTGGGCGGAGACTCGGCGTTCCCCGAGACCGGGGTTTCCCGGATGGTCGCCGCCCTTGGCACTCTGTTCGATCCGGCGCGCCCGGTACAGTTGAACCGGCGACTGAACGAGCGGGTCGAGGATCTCCGTTCGTTCGTCAAGGATGGCTGGGTTCCGCGCGTGACCGCGGTCGCCGCCAACAACGGTAAGCACTGGACGACGCAGGCCCAGCAACAGATCGACAATGCGGCTCGGGGTTTCGGGGACCAGGTGGCGTGGCGCCACATCGGGGCGGAAGAGATTCTCGCTCTCTTGCAGGCGCGGAAACCGATCAACGCCGACCTGAGGCTCACCGGCGCCGCCCGGGTCGAGACCTTCGACTTTCGACGGGCCCTGACGGGTCGCATGTCGGTCGCCGAGCTCGCGCGGTTGACCGACGAGTACGGCAATCGGCTGTTCGACAGGAACATCCGGCGTTACCTGGGGTTGGCCGGCAACCGCGTGAACGAGGCGGTCGCAGACACCCTGCGGTCGCCGGGTCAGCGGCCCAACTTCTACTTCTACAACAACGGGATCACCATCACGTGCTCACAGTTCCGGCACAACGCCCTCCAGGAAGAGAACTGGCGGGTCCAGGTGAACGATCTGCAGATCGTCAACGGCGGACAGACGGCGCGCACCGTCCAGCAGATGGCGCAGGAAATCGGTCCGGAGATCGGCGACGCGGAGGTGCTCGTCCGGATATACGAGCTCGAGCAGAACGATGCCGAGCTCGTGGAGGCGATCACGTTCGCCACAAACAGCCAGAATCCCGTGGATCTGCGGGATCTGAAGGCAAACGACGCTCGCCAGGTGGCCCTTGGGCGGTCGATTGCCGAATTGGGATACACCTACCGGGCCAAGCGGGAAGAGCGGGCGGTGTCGACCGATGAGTTCACGAGCGCGGTCATTGCCGAGGCCGTCCTCGCCATCTGGCGGCACCGGCCGCACCAGGCCCGGTTCAGGAGTCGAGAGCATTTCGGCGCACTGTACAGGATTATCTTCACCGACGAACTCAACGGCGCGCAGGCGGTTATCGCCGCCCTGCTGCACCGGCACGCGGAGAACCGGCGCAAGCGCCCTCCGGAGGATGCACCCGATTTCCTGGCGTACGGCTCGCGTTTCATCGCCATGCTGATGGGCGGGTATCTCCTGAAGGAGATGGACATTGCGCTCCCGCAGCTCGACCACCGCAATTTCGAAGCCGCGCGGGAATTGGTGGAGCGAGGGTCCGACGACTACCTGAATCGGGCGGCGGAACGAATAGGGGAAGCGCTCGGTCCTTTGTTCAGCGGACGCGAGCGGACGCTGCAGAGACTGTCGGCGACTTTCCGCAGGGCAGACCTGGTCGACACGCTCCTGGAGTCGGTCGAGGCGTAGAGCCTGCTCCCGATCCAGCGGCTACAGGTGGGGTAGCTGCACGTCGAGGATCACCCGCTGCCGCCCGGGCTCCACGCGGCGCGGGTCCAACTGCCGAGGATCGGTTGGCCCGGGGCGGATGCCGCCTGGGCGCCGACACGATCTGGTAGGGCAAGCGGCCTCGGTCGAGTGACGCCCGCGGCCGGGCGACCGGGCCCTACAGGTAGCGTGGAGGCAGGTCGAGGACCACCCGCCGCCGTCTCAGCTCCGCGCAGCGCGGCCCGAGCTGCCGCGGCTCGATCGGGCCGCTCAGGTCCGCGTCCACGGCCACCCGTTCCGGAAGATAGCGCCGGCAGTGACCGAACTCCTCTTCGTACTCGGGGGTCGGGAACTGCAGGGTCAGCACGGAGCGGCCGTCCCGGACCTCCACCGCGTACAACGGGTTGACCCGGAGCACACCGGCGACGGCGGCCGGCTCCGGTGCGGAGACCCGCCGGCGTGCCCCGGCCTGCCGGCTCGCCACGAGGGTGAGGGAGGGCTCGCCGCGGAGCTGTTCGGGCGACCGGTCGTCGGCGAGATCGAGGCACGCGTCGTCGAGGAGCCCGTCCAGCAGCCGGGCGTCGCTGAGCAGGGCGGGCCGGAACGGCGCGAACAGATCGCGGTAGGCGGACGGGCTGAGGGGGTCGCCCGCCGCGTAGTTCTCGCCCTCCGAGCTGTGGAGGTGCGGCAGCGCGATGACGCCGTCGGGCTGCGCCACCCGCATCATCTCGTCCGCGCACAGCCGCTTGTGCCAGATGTAGGGGAACGCGTCCATGAGGACGACCATCGCGAAGCGGTCGCTCGTGAACGGCAGCGGCGCGTCGGCGCTGCAGCAGACCGCGCCGGCCGCAGGCGTCGTGATGTGGGTCGCGAGCCACAGCTTCCAGAAGTACAGATCGGCGATGACGGTCTCCGCGCGCGCCGGCCCCGGCTCCCCCCCGGGCCCGGCGAGGGCGTGCGTCAGGTGTCCCGTGCCCCCGCAGAGGTCGAGCCAGGGGCCGCCGGCCGGCGCCGCGCCGCTGAGCACCCTCACGAGCGCTTCGGCCGAGACGAACGTCGGGTCCGAGAAACGGTGCAGGAAGTAGGTGCCCTCGGCGTCCGGGGCGAGCACCCCGATCGCGTCGCGATAGGTCAGCGCCGCCGCCCCGGCCGCGCGGGCCAGCTCCGCCGCCTCGGTCCGTGAGACGTCGAGGGCGGTCGCCAGCGCCTCGTCGCGGTCTCCGCGCTCGAGGGCGTGCATCGCGGTGCGGGTCGCGTCGTCGGCGAGCAGGATGGGGATGCCGTCGATGACCGGGAAGGCGCAGCATTCGCAGCCGAGCACGCCGGCGACGATCCGGGTGTCGTCGCGCGCGAGGGCCGCGTTGTCGACCAACTGCAGCCGGGTGCCGCAGAAGGGGCATCGAATCCAGTCGAGGAGCGTGGCTTGCATGGTTCTTTGGGCGCCTGCCCGTCAGCCCGCCCCGTCCCGGGCGTGCCGGAGGGGGAGCTCGCGGGTCACGCCTGGTGGCGCGTCACGTCCCGGTCTTCGGACATGCACATGGGTCTGCAGCACGCAATAGTCGACCAATCGCGGGGCCGTGCACCCCGACGTTCAGCCATGACACAGCACTGGCTGCCGGGGCGACAGCCGGAGCGAGGCCCTCGGGTTCCACCACGTTCCAGCGGGAGCCCGGGGGTCACGCCTCGCTGGCGTCGGCTGGTCCGTCATCGCTCGCGGTCCTCACCGGCGGCCCCGTCCCGGCCGCGGCCTCCGCCGCCAGCCGATCGACGATGGTATCGCCCCGGGCCCCGACCTCGGATCGCCGGTAGTGCTCCGTCCCGAGCAGGCGCGGCGCGTCGTCCTCGTCGACGAACCGCAGGGCGCTGTCGTCGAACTGGGTGCGGTGACAGCGCAGCGCCCGCAGCTTCCGCACGGCGTGGCCGCGCGCGTGCACGACCACGGTTGGCGCCGGCGCCCCGGCGCCGAACGCGTCCGCGTCGGCGACGCCGAGGATGGACCGCGCGAACGGGCGCGAGAGCCCCCGCGCCGCGCTCACGCGGGCGGCGTGATCGACGACGGTCCGCATGGCGCCGGGCGGCAGGGTCACGTGGAACAGGGCCGGCGCCCGTCCCCCCAGGGCGGTCACCACGGCGGTGGTCCGCTCGTGGACGGCGATGTGGTCCGGATGCCAGTACAGCCCGTCCGCGTCGAACGTGACCACGACGGCCGGCCCGGTACGCCGAATCTCGTCCAGGATGTCGGCGTCGAGCCGGTCCGGGAGAATCAACGGCAGCATCCCGTCCTCGTGGTCGAGCAGCCGCACGCGGCCGATGCCGAGCTCTTTCGCGGCGGCGTCGAGCTCGCGGGCGCGCACCGCCCGGAGGGAGCCGGCCCCCGGCCCGGACGCGCCGCGGCCCGCGCGTCCATGCTCGCCGTGGGTCAGGCAGAGGAGCGAGACCCGCACCCCGATGGCCGCGCACCACGCCAGCAGCCCGCCGCACGCGAGCGACTCGTCGTCCGGGTGGGCGAAGACGGCGAGCATCGACGTCCGGCCGCCGGCTGCCGGTCCGGGCGCCGCGACGCCGTCGGTCCGTCGGGCCGGCCGTGTCACCGGCGTCCGCCTCCGCGTTCGGCTTCCCGGCGCGCGCGAGCCCGGCCGGCGGATTCCCGGGCGTCGAGCCCCCGGCCGGCCGCCGTTCCCCTTGGCCGCCGATGCGCGGCCACGATCTGCCGGTACGCGCCGACGTGCGCGTCCACCATCCTGTCCGGCCGGAAGCGCTCGAGCGCGCGCTCGCGCACCCGCCCGCGGTCGAGGGTCAGCACGTCGTCGAGGCCGGCGGCCAGGGCGTCGAGCGAGGCGAACGCGTGTCCCGTGCGCCCCTGTTCGACGAGCTCGCGGACCGCGCCGCGGTCGAGGGCGGCGACGGGGGTGCCGCACATCATCGCCTCGATGAGCACGAGGCCGAACGACTCCGGCGCCTGCAGCGGGTAGAGCAGGGCCCGCGCCCCCTGCAGCAGGGCGACCTTGGCCGCGAGATCGGCCTCGCCGGCGTACGCCACCCGGTCGCCGTCGACGAGCGGCGCCACCGCGGTCCGGTAGTAGTCGTTCTCGGCGGCGGCGAGGACGAGGCGGTGACCGGTGCGCCGCGCGACGTCCATCGCCTCCAGCACGCCCTTCCCCGGCGTGAAGCGCCCGAGGAAGAGCAGGTAGTCGTCGGGGTCCGAGCGGTACTCGTAGACGCGGGGATCGACGGCGTGGTGGATGGTGGCGGCCACGTCGAGCCCGGCCAGCCGCGCCGCCTGCGCGCGGGAGACGGCGATGAACGGCGCCTCCGGGTAGCGCGACCACAGGGCCGCCTCGGGCGCGGACGGCGCGTGATGCACGGTCTGCACCAGCGGGACCGGCGCGGTCCGGGTCCAGGCCAGCGACAGCGGGGCGTACTCGGCCTGGCAATGGATGAGGTCGAACGCCTCGGCGCGCTCGACCGCGGCGGCGACGTTGAACAGCTCGCACAGCTCCCAGGGCCACAGGTCGGTGTCGCGGTTGTAGCCCTCCTCGAAGACCGCGTGCAGGCGCGCCGACGTGGTCGACGAGGCGGTGGCGAACAGGGTGACCTCGTGCCCGCGGGCGGCCAGCCCGTCGGCGAGCATCGCGGTCACCGTCTCGATCGATCCGGACCGGGCCGGGGGGATGGACTGCGCCACCGGCGCCACCAGCGCGATGCGGAGCGGGGGCCCCGACCGGGCGGGCAGCGTCACGCGACGGCCCTCTCGAGCAGGGGCGGCAGCACGCGCGCCGCGTCGAACTCCTCGCGGGCGATGCGCGCCGCGGCCCGCGCGTGCGCCGGGTAGTCGGCCTCGATCCGCGCCAGCCCCTCTATCGCCTCCTCCGGGGTCGAGAACGCGAGCAGCCCGGCCCCCGCGGGCAGGTGCGCGCTCCACCCCGTGTCCTGGACGAGGGCGGGCCGGCCCGCCGCGAGGTAGCACTCGGTGCGGTCGCTGAACCACCCCGAGCGGCGCGCCACGTAGGCGTGCTTGGCCACTCCGAACTCCGCCTTCGAGCCCTGGATGAACGCCCGGTAGGCGTCGGCGGTGCGCGACACCTCCATCGCCGGCACCGGTCCCCAGCCGTGCTCGGCGAGCAGCCGGTCGGGCCCGTTCACCGCGAGGCCGAAGCGGCTCGGCGTGCGCCGCGGCAGGTCGAGGAAGCGCAGGAACTCGCGGTCCTTGTTGCCGTCGACGTCCTCGAAGCTTTCCGTCCGCCACGTCATCACGGTGGTGAACCGGTCGCGCGCGGCCGGCGCGTCGGTGCGCCACAGCCCGGTGACCACCGGCTGCCAGGTCTTCTCCCAGCGGAACTCGCCGGTGGGCACGTCGCAGGCGGGCGTCCCGATGTTGGCGCCGAACGTGAACAGGTGGTCGAAGCGGCGGAAGAAGTCGACGTACCAGGGCACTCCCTTGGCGATGGCGAGCTGCGTGAAGACGGGATCGGAGTCGATGAACACGCGGCGGGGGATGCGCGCGTACTCGTCGCGCCAGAACCAGGTGCCGCCCGACAGGTTGATCAGCAGGTCGGCGTCGGCGCACCAGGCGCGCACCGCCTCCTTCGACAGCCCGTGATGGGCGCCGTCGTAGTTGACGAAGCTCCACCGGTCGCCGAGCCCGTGCGGGGCCAGGGTCTCGTGGATGTGCCGGGTGCCGTAGGACGGGTCGAGCGACACCGCGTCCTGCTCGGGGTCGTAGACGCACTCGCCGGTGTCCTCGACGTAGCAGACCTCGTGGCCCAGCGCCCGCAGCCCGACCAGGTACATCAGCGAGCACCAGGCCACGCCGCCGAAGGGGTAGCGGCCGATGATGCCGGCGAACAGGATCCTCATGGCTCGAACGCCTGTCGGTGCTCCGCCGGGGTCCGAGATCGGCCGACGCCGCCCGCGAGCCGGACCCTCATGAGACGGCGAGATCCTCGACGAGTCGGTCCATGGCCGCCGGCTCCCGTCGCGGCAGGCGCGGTTGCCCGGCGCGCGGTGTGCGGCCGACGTCCCCCGCGAACCGGACCCTCATGAGACGGCGAGATCCTCGACGAGTCGGTCCATGGCCGCCGGCTCCCGTCGCGGCAGGCGCGGTTGCCCGGCGCGCGGTGTGCGGCCG
>JAJEFC010000120.1 GCA_022820675.1 Vicinamibacteria bacterium
GTGCCTGTTGTCGGGTACCGTCAGCATGGGTGGTGTCTCCTTCCCCCCGGCCCCTCAGCCAGGGTGTTTTTGGGTTGTTCACACGGAAGGATACGCCACCTGCCTCACGCCGCGATCCACAACTTTCGGTTATACCTCGCGCGGCTGGCGAACACACCCGCCGTTCGCCACGGGCCATCGTCCCAAGCCTTCTGCAACTCGATTCGGCCATCGCGGTCTCCCACGATCGGAACGACCCGCCATCTGAGCACCAGCTCTCCATCTCCGCTCCCGGCCGGTGGCCGATCAACGCATGCACTCATGAGGCCATCCCCCCAGGACGGCGGCCAACTCCGCATCGGCAACGGCCGCGGCCAACAGCACGAAGCCAACCGACCGAAGGACCCGGCTCACCGAGCCGACAGCGAGACAGCCGAGACCCGCCACAGCGACCACGAGACTCGACACTGGCGGCCCCAGATGCGCGGCTCCGAGGTAGACCGAGAGCGCCCCGGCAACGACCGCCACGGCCTCCGCAGACCACCCGCGCTCGGAGGTCCACCAACCGCCGATGCCGGCGCCGAGAACCGCCACGAGCACCGTCACGGCGACCACGCGCACATCGTCGCGGATGGCTGCCGCGCCGCAGTCGAGGACGTCCAGCACCCTGCCGGTCACGCGCACCCCCGGACCACCGAACCGTACGGGCGGCGGCAACGGCGTAGCGCGCGCGACATCGCCCGCTACCGCCCCGGCTCCACCACCCGAGCGCGGCCGGGACCCCGCTGGCGATCCCGGCCGGGATCCGGTGCGCTGGCCCTCCACTCGCGCTCGGCCTGAAGGTCCGCCCACGGATCCGCCGCACGGGAATGCTCGACATCGCCAACACGATCCGACCGCCGGGCGCGCGTCGGATCCAGGATGAACTCGACGATCGCGTCCGCACGCTCCACGACCACATCGAGGACGCTGGCGTCGTCCCTGTCGCCCCCGACGAGATGGCCCGCCGCGACGCGAGCGAGCACCGCATCGGGACGCTCACGGCCCGCCTCCAGCCGATCCAGGATGGCCCGGGCGCGGGGGGTCGGCGACTCCCCGAACTCCATGCGCGGCTCGGGGCCGCCGACCGACGCCAGAATCCGGTCCGCGGCCACGTCCGCCACCGCGCGCGCCACCACCCCGGAGGCGGGCGGCCCCGCCGCCCACCTGCCGCCGGCCGGGTGCTCCAGCACGCGGTCGCAGTCCCTCACCACCGCAGGCAGATCCGAGAACTCGGCACGCAGCACCCGCGCCAGCATCGCCTGGTCGCTCTCCGGACTCACGATGGCCTCGTCCGCGAACGCCCGCGGAACCCGCTCGCGCTCGCACGCGTCTCCCAGCGCCGTCCAGAACGTGCGGCGCGCGACCTCGAAACGCGGCGCCGGAACGCCGCTCCGGTCCTCGACGTCGTCGAGCGACATGGCGCCGCCGCGTTGTCCTGCAGGCGGCGCCTCGAACGCCCTGGCCCGCGCCGCGACATCGTGGTGATCCAGCCGGTACCTGCTCGACACCGCGCGGGCGGCCTGCTCGAACATCCGGGCGCCCTCCTCCGGCCGCCTGCCGAAGAGCGCGTCCAGACGGGCATGGTCGTACAGCCGCGGGTGAGTCGCGACGGCGAGCGCCACGGCCGACAGCAGGGAGCGGCCCCAGTCCTCGGTGCTCGCGAACCGTTCGGGGATCGGGTGAACCACCTGCGCGGGCGGACGCAACCCGCCCGCTCCGGCGCCGCGGCGGCCCGGCGCATGGAACAGACGGACCTCATCGGCGTCGCGCAGGCGAACGGCGACACCCGAGCCCGCGCAGACGCCCAGGACCCGGTCCTCCAGCACGACCGCGTCCTCCCGCCGACGGGAATCGAGCTCCCGGAAGCCGACCGGCTCGACGCCGTCCACCGGCGCGAGCTCCGCGCGCGGACGGTTGAGCGGATGCCGGTTCCAGCCCATCGCCTGATGGCTGACGATCAACCCGTACGCAGCCGGATCGTCCGGGGGAACCGGCAAGGCCTCGAGAGCTTCAAGGACGGCCCCCGACGAGAGTGTCGCCCTCACGCCGTCCACCGCACCGCGAAGGCCCGCCTCCTGAAGCAGGTCCTCGGCCGCGCGCGCACTGAGCCACTCGTCGCAATCCGCCGCGAGCCGGGCCGGGTCGAACTCCCGGAACCGCGCCTGCGTCTCCACGAGATGCCAGGCGAACCAGCCGCCGACCGTGTCCCCGTACCGATCCGGCGGCGCCGGCTCCAACCGCCGCGTGCTGTCCAGAAGCGGCGAGCCGACCTTGTCGGTATGCGCACGCGTCATGACCCGCGCACACGCGTAGGGCGACGTCGACGACCCCCATAACTCCCCGCCCGCCTGCACGTGCTCGACGAGCGCCGCCTGCAGCCCGCGGCAATCGTCCTTGGCGACACCCTCCGGGACCCACGCCTCGCCGCGCCCCCGCCCCGGCATCCGCAGCTGATCGCGGACGTGGCCGAGGCCCTGCGCGAGCGCGCCGGCGTAGTCCGCGCGCGTGCTGCGGGTGAGCCCGTAGAGCATCAGGGACTCCACGGCCCGCGGACCCTCGTGAGGGTCCTCCACGAAGTGCCGCGCCACCCGCTTCATCAGGTCGCCCGCCCACTCGCCATTCGACCGGAACTCCCGCGGCGGCGGCTGATGCACCACCACCGTCCCGGGACCAGCCGACCGGGGAGCCTCGGCCGGCGGAACCACGACATGCACTCCCATCCGGGCCGCGAAACCGAGGGCCGAACGGACTACCCGCTGCCGTCCCTCCCCGGTCCGCTCGCTCAGGCCGAACCGCTCGAGATGCTCGTGATCGACGGGAACCGAGCCGCGCCCGACCCGCGGTGCGGGCGGCGGCGGATCCACGACGCGAGTCGTCCAGCCGCCGCCGGCATTGGGCTCCGAAACCCGTCTCGGCCCTCCCATGTCCATCAACCCGCCCGCCGGCGGCGGCCGCGACGACGGCGGCCGCGTCGACCGGCCTCATCCAGCACGACGAGCGCCAACGACAGGAGCAGCAGCGCCAGCAACAGCAGCACGAAGGCGGCCACGACATCCGCATCAGCCATCGCCAGCAGGCCGAAGGACAACGGCAGCGAGCACGGCGACACAGCCAACCCCTTTCCCCCCCGGAACCGTCGAACCGGCCCACCGGCCTGGGGCGCCGCGTGAGCCGTCAGTCGACGCCGGCGCCGCATGCGGCATCGAGAGCGCGGACCACGCCGCGCACCCGGAACGCATCGAACGCCACGAGCGCCTGGAACCTGGAGCCGCGGGTCACGGCGAAAGCCACCACGGGGTCGACGCGGAGGGCGGCCATCGCGACATCGCCCGACAGCGGCACGGGCCTCAGCACCGCCTCGACGAAGGCCTCCGGATCGGGGTGCGAGAGGAAGCCGCCGGCTGCCGACCACTCGCGCGCCTCCGGCGGCGACGCGATCGCGAGAGACTCCCAGCCCACCGCATACCAGCCCGACGGGAAAGGCTCGGGGAACGCGATTCCCACGTCCCAGACCGCGCCGACGCAGGACACGAGAAGGTCGGCCGAACGCAAGTCGCCCTGCGCCTCCCGCGCCGGAAACGCCGCGTGGCGGGTGCGTCCCGACGACGTCGACCGGCCCGCGACCTCATCGAGAGCGCACGCGTCGAGAGCCGGCGGCGCCTGAAGCTCGGACCGGTAGCGCGCCAGCACGGCCCACCCCACAACGCCGACGAGACACCCGACGATCACCACGCTTCCCACGGCAGACTTCATCGGGAAAACCTCAACGCAGAGAGCACGGCCCGGCCGCAGGACGGTCCCGCGGCGCCACCGACACGAAGCTCCCGGCGCTTGGCCGGCAACGCGGAGGCGACGAGCGCCGCCACCCGCCGGGACCACCACGCTGCGCAACTGACACCTCCCCCGCGCGCTACGCCGACGCGCTCTCCACCTGGGCGAGCAGCCGGCGGTGGAACGCGTCGAGCACCGCCGTCCACTCGCGGGAACCCGCGGCGATCTCGTCGAGCTGCCGCTCCAGATCCGCCGTGAACGAGTAGTCGAGCAGCTCCGGGAAGTGGCGCATCAACCACCGGGCCGCGCGGTCGCCGAGCGGCGTCGCGGCGAGATCGCGCAGCCGCGCCTCGACGTACCCGCGCTCGAGCAGCACCTCGATCGTCTGCGCGTAGGTTGACGGCCGGCCGATGCCCCGCTTCTCGAGCTCGCGCACGAGGGTCGCCTGCGTGAACCGCTTGGGCGCCTTCGTGCGCTTCGCAGCCAGGGCGACGTCGACCACGCGAAGCAACGCACCCTTCTCGAGGAGCGGAACCGAGACGTCCTCCCGCTCGGGAGGCCAGAGGGCCTCGAAGCCCGGGAACAGCACCACGACCCCGGCGAGCACGAAGCGCCACGGCCCGGCGACCGCCTCCACGCGGTCCTTCCGTATCCGGGCCGGGGCCATCTGGCTCTGCGTCGCGCGCCTCGAGATCAGCTCGTAGAGCCGCGCCGCATCGCCCTCGGCAGACGGCCGGCGGCGCGGATCGAAAGCCGTCGGCCGAATCGCCTCGTGGGCCTCCTGGGCATTGCCTGCGGCCTTGAAGCGGTTCGGCGGGTCGGCGACGTACTCGGCCCCGTGGACCTCGGCGATCTGCTTCCGGAGCGCCGCGGCGGCCTCGGCCGACACGTTGACCGAATCCGTCCGCATGTAGGTGATCGCGACGCTCTCGTAGAGCGACTGCGCAAGCTCCATCGTGCGGCCGACCGTCAGCTTGAGCCGCGCGCTCGCCGCCTGCTGCAGCGACGACGTCGTGAACGGCGGGTGCGCCCGGCGAAGGGCCGGCGTCGAGCTCACCGAAACGACCCGCAGGGCGCCCGCCTCGCGAACGGCCTCGGCCGCCGCCCGGGCCTCCGCCTCCGACAAGAAACGCCGGGGCTCCAATGACTTTGGATCCCGGCCGTCGACGGGCGGCAAGGACACCGGCCCGCCCGGCGCGTCCACGCTCGCCGCCACCTCCCAGTAGGGCCGCGGCGCGAACGCTCCAATCTCGCGCTCCCGCTCGACCACGAGCCGCAGCGCCACCGACTGCACGCGCCCCGCCGAGCGCGCCTCGTTCACCGACCGGACCAGGGCCGGCGACACCCGCCAACCGACGAGGCGGTCCACGAAGCGGCGCGTGAGCTGCGCCCGCACGAGCGCCATGTCGAGGCGCCGCGGCTCACGGAACGCGCCGCGAATCGCGGGCTCGGTGATCTCGTTGAACGTGACGCGCGAGAAACGCGCCGCCGGGCCGCCGAGCAGCTTCTGGAGGTGCCAGGCGATCGCCTCGCCCTCCCGGTCGCAGTCGGTCGCCAGCACCACGGCACCCTTCCGCCCGGCGAGACGGCGCAGGTCCTTGACCACGTCGCGCTTGCCGGCCGGGACCTCCCAGGTCGCCTTCCAGCCGTCCTCCGGGTCGATCCCGAGCGCGACCGCCCGCTTGCGCCGCCCGCCAGCCGGCAGGTCGCGGAGATGACCGAGGCTCGCCCGCACGAGGTAGCCGCGGCCCAGGCAGCGCTGGATCGTCCTGCACTTCGCCGGCGACTCCACGACCACGAGCGTCGGCATCACGACCCCCGATGCGCGCGCGCCGCGTACGCGTCCGCCGCCGGGACGCGGTACAGGTAGATTGGCCAGGTCCGGCCGCCGGCGTCCTCGACGAGAACCACCCGCGACGGGCGCCAGCCCGGCGCCGGCCACGTATGCGACACGACCCGGGTGCCGCGGCGGAGAACGCCTTCGAGCCACGGAACCAGCACGTCGAGCCCGTCCGGGGTGAGGAACATCGTGACGACGGTGGCTTGCGAGACCACAGACGGCAACGTGAGCGCGTCGGCGTGCAGGAACGTCGCCCGCGACGCGACGCCGGCCATCCTGGCGTTGTCCCTGGCCCGGACGACCAGCGGCTCCTGCCGCTCGATCCCCACGGCCGACGCCCCCGCCCGGGCGGCCGCCACCACGAAGCGCCCGTCGCCCGAGCCGATGTCGACGAGCACGTCCCGGCGGCCGAGGCCGAGCATGCCGATGACACCGTCGACGACCTCCATCCGGCTCGGCTCGTAGACCGACAGCGAGCGCCCCACGCCGCGCCGGGCATCGATCACCGGATCGAGCGCGCGGATCGCCCGCGCGCCCCACGGCGAGGCGATGGCGAAGACGGCCGCGGCGACGAGCAGCATCGGCAGGAGCGCCCCACCGAAACGCGCCGCCCCGGCGACCACCAACCTCTCACGGATGAACCTGGACATCATCGCCACCTAACAGGCCGGCACGCTCACCACGGCGTCCCGCCCCGCCTCGAAACGCACGCCTTGGACCACCGCCGGGCCGCACCCCGCGCGCTCGACGCGCAGGGTGTGCGCCGCGCCCACCTGCGCCATGAAGAGGAAGAACCGGCCCTCGCTATCCGTCCACGCCGTCACGGGCAACCACGCCTCGGGCTCGACCACCTCGACCAGATGGGGACGGCCGCCCGGCGGCGCCGGCACGACGCGTCCGGTGGCGCGTCGCCACTCGGGCCGCGTGCCGACCACCAGCACGATCAGCACGCCGCCCAGGACCAGCGCCGCGAGCCGACTCAGAGCTCCACGCACACGCATCACCGGACGCCTCCCCCGCCTACCACCCGATGCGGCGGACGGCCGGAACCCTGGACCAGCGCGTGAACCCCTGGACGCCCGCCGTCATGCCGATGCCCGACGGAGCCGCCACCGCGGCCGCACCGACCCAGCCGTTGCCGTCGAGTCCCGAACGCAGGCCGACGTAGACCCCGAACGCCGACACCGCCATCAGGACTAGCGACGCCACCGATCGCTCGAAGGACCGCCGCTCGTACGCCACGGTCCCGAAGCCCACCGGCTCGATCTCGAGCATCGGATTCGCGTACAGCTCGGCCCAGTCGATCAACCCGGGCGGGAAGTAGGCATCGGCCGGCACGTAGACCTCCGGAGCCCCCTGCGCGCCCGCCGCCTCCGCCGCCTCTTCGTCCTGACCCGCAGCGGGCGCCGACCCCGCCGCAAGAACCAACGCCGCGAACATCGCCGTGCGCCACATCTTCATCTCCTCCCTCCTTGAGCCCGGGGGCGCTCACGCGCGCCCGGACGAATCCTCCCAGTCGCGACCCGGCCGGTGATGCTCGACAACGGCCGGCAGCCGCTTCCACTGCCCACTGCGCTCCACGTCGACCACGCCCGCCGATTCAGGGACCGGGCGGCGACACCCGATCGCCTATCCCGCACACCCGCGACGGATTCGCACTGCGAGCGGCCAGCAAACGCCGGGCCTCCCGCTCGATCGCCAGGTGCCGGGCAAGGAACGCGCCCGGCTCCGCCCGGCAATCGCCCCCGGCGCTGCACGACACCGCGGTGCGGGGGTCGAAGCCCTCGGCCAGCCCGAGCAACCCGGCCGACCCGGCCGCGTCCCGCGCCGCCGGTGGCCGCGCCTGCGCCGCCCACGCGCCCCACAGCGAATCCGCCCCCGTGCCCATGAGGAAGTCGCGCCGGCCGCAGTCCGCCCACGACGCCGAAGCAGGGCCGAACCGCCGGGCCTCGGCCGCGACGCCGGACCCGACGTCCGCCCCGCCGTCCCAGGGCGTATCGAGCTCGAACCGGCCGCTCAACCGGGACGCGCGCCGGACGTCCCACGAGTGCGCCATCATCGCCGCCGGGTCATCCACGAACAGCGACGTGATGCGCCCCGTGCCCGCCGATGTGCGCACCTCGCGCGAGAACGAATCGAGACGCCGCTGCCGCGCCGAAGAGGACTCGGCAAGTGCCTCGTCGTGGACCAACGGCGCGAAATCGAGCGCGACGAGAACGTCGAATCCCGGGCCGTGGGCGCCCGCGGGCGCGGAGGTGAACCCGGCCGAGCCGTCCTCCTTGGGGCACCGAACCGGCACCGTGCCGGCGGCGTAGTCGGCCCACCTGCCGACGAGGCGGCCGGCAACCGGCGGAACCACGCCGGGCAGCGCCGGGTTGCGAACGAAGCCCTGCTCCACGAGACACGCCCCGGTGCCGTCGTCGCCGACGACGACGCCCCCCGACTCCAGCCCCGGCCGCCCGCCGCCGTCCTGCCAGAAGACGCGGGCCCACGGATAGTGGGCATCCGTCCGGGCCGGATTCGCCTCCCACACGTACTCCCACCACGTCTCCCAGTAGCCGGACTGCACGACCCGGTTGCCCCCGAGGTCGAAGCCCTCCGAGCCGCAATGGGCGGACTGCAGGCCGGACGCGCTCAGGTCGCACGCGGGGTCGTACTCCGCGTAGCTGGTGTCGACCCACCGTTGCCGCCGGTAGCGCCGGAGAACGAGGCTCTCGCGCTCGACGCACGCCATCCCGGAGCCGAACGCCGCGACCAACGGAGCGTCCGCGATGCGACGACCGCCGCCCGGAACGCCGTCCCCTGACTGCTGGCGCGGCTGGGCGTTCCGGTTGCCGTTCGAGTCCTGGCCGTCGGGGCCGCGTCCGTTCCCGCCGCCGGCGCCGTTGCAGACGGCGTTGTTCTCGCCCCCGCAGTCCCGACCGCCGGGAATGCCGCTGCCCCCCTCACCGCCGGGATCGGAGCTCCGCTGGAGATTGGCCCACCGGGTCCCGTCCCAGCCGACGTCGCCCCCGAAACGGCCGAGCGCCGGCAGGTATTCGGCCTCCACGTTCAGTTCGTCTCCGTTGAAGATCGCGCCCGCGCCGCCCTGGGGGTCGAGACACCGGGCCGGCACGCCCGGGCGGTCGCCGAGCGACTCGTCGATCCGTCCGCCCAGCCGGCGCGCGAGCAGGCCGAAGTCCGGGCACGTGTACCCGGAGCGGGCCGGCCGCCGGGCCGCCTCCCCGCCGCCGACGGGCTCCGCAAGCTCCGCCGCCGGCCGCATGAACG
>JAJEFC010000432.1 GCA_022820675.1 Vicinamibacteria bacterium
AGGGGCACGTCCTCCTCCCGGCCCTCCGCCTCCCCGCGCCCGCCCGTCACCCGACGCGCGGTGGCCGGGGCGAGGCCCAGCAGGGCTCGCAGGGCCGCCCCCGTCCGGCCGCGCGCCCGCAGCTCCAGGACCTGCCCCAGCAGCACCAGGGCGACGATGACCACCGCGGTGTCGAAGTACGGCTCGACCCCGACGGCCATCCGGAACCCGTCGGGAAACAGGCCGGGCGCGACGGTGGCCGCGACGCTGTAGGCGTAGGCCGCCCCGACGCCGAGGGCGATGAGGGTGAACATGTTGGGGCTGCGGTTGACGATCGACGCCCGGGCGCGGGCGAAGAAGGGCCAGCCCGCCCACCACACCACCGGGGTCGCGCACGCGAGCTGCAGCCAGTTCGACGCGGTGCGGTCGATCGCGGCCGGCACCCGCTCGCCGAGCAGCATCTCGCCCATCGCGAGGGCGAAAACGGGGAAGCCGACGAGGGCGGCCCACCGAAACCGGCGGGTCATGTCGTCGAGCTCGGGGTTGGCGGCGTCGGGCACCACCGTCCGCGGCTCGAGGGCCATGCCGCACTTCGGGCAGCTCCCCGGCTCGTCGCGCACCACCTCGGGATGCATCGGGCACGTGTACTCGACGGTCGGCTGCAGAGCGTCCGCGCCCAGCTCCGGGTCGAGGGCCATGCCGCACTTCGGGCACACCCCCGGCCCGAGCTGCCGCACCCCCGGGCACATCGGGCACGAGAACCACGTCTCCGCCGCCTTGTCGGGCGGCAGCTCGGTCGCCGCGGCGGCGCCGCGGCCAGCTCCGGCCTCGCTACGGGCGGCGGGTGCCAGGTAACGGTCCGGGTCCGCTTCGAACTTCGCCCGGCAGCCCGCGCAACAGAAGTAGTAGGTCTGCCCGCCGTGGGCGTGGGAATGCTCGGCGCGGGCGGGGTCCACCGTCATCCCGCACACCGGGTCGGTCGCCGTCTTCGGAAGGTAGCGGTCCGGGTCCGCTTCGAACTTCGCCCGGCAGCCCGCGCAACAGAAGTAGTAGGTCTGCCCGCGGTGGGCGTGGGAGTGCTCGGCGCGGGCGGGGTCCACCGTCATCCCGCACACGGGGTCGGTGGCGGTCTCAGGAAGGTCCTCCGCCGGCTTCGCGGCCGGCGCTGCCGCCCCCGCGGCGGGGGCAGCGGACACGAACCGGGTCGGGTCGGCCCGGAACGCCGCCTGGCATCCGCCGCAGCAGAAGTAGTAGCGCTGCCCCTCGTGCTCGTGGTTGAACCGGCTCTTCGCCGGGTTCACGCGCATCCCGCAGACCGGATCCCGGACGTCGCTGTCCATCTCGCGCTCTTGTGTGGTGCCCGACGAATGCGTTCAGCGAATGCGGCTTGCGGTCGACATCCTACTGGTGCGACCGCCGCCGATCTCGACGCCGAGCGCGACCGCCGCCGCATTGCACCGTCCCTTGGCCACTCGGCAGGTGGACCGCAGCAGAGCGAGGCCGATTGTCGCGCAGGACACTAGAACCCCGCCTTCGAGCCCAGCCACGCGGCCCGGAACCGGCTCTGGGCCGCGGTCGGACGCCGCCCGAGCTGCTCGAGCGACACCAGCTCGCGGGCGGGATCGGGGACGACCTCCACCGTGGCCGTCATCGGCTCGCCGCGCCGCTCGTAGCGGACCGTCACCCGCCGGCGGGCCCCGAGGTCGCGAAGCAGGCGGTCGAGCCCGGCCGGCGACGAGACGCCACGGCCGTCGATGGCGACGATCAGGTCGTCCCGCGCCAGCCCCGCGTCGTGGAGCGGCGTCCCGAACCGCAGGGGTGCGGCCACCCGCGCCCCGCCGCGCTCGAAGCGCAGCACCGGCCCGCCCAGCCAACCCCGGCCGGCGGCCCGCGGCCGCAGCACCAGCCCCGCGCGCTCGAGGAGCGGAGCGAAGTCGACGACCTCGTGCCCGTCGACGTAACGCTCGAAGAACTCGCGGGCGAACGCCTCGTCCCCGGTCAGGTCGGCGAGGGCGGCGCGGGCGTCGGCCGCGGTGTAGGGCCGATCCACCACCCCCGGCGTCGTGGCGCCGCCCCGCCCGAACCGCTGCCAGAGCAGCCGCATGTAGTCGTCGAGGGTGACGGCGGTGCCGACGCCGTCGGCGGCGCGGGCGCGCAGCATCAGGTCGAGCCCCAGCCCCAGCACCTCGCCCCACGTGTAGTAGGAGATGAAGAAGCTGCCCCAGTTGGTGGGGTCGATGGCGGTCGCGGCGTCGGTGAACGGGGCGAGGCGGCTCATGTCCGCCGCCGACCGGAACCGCCGGCCGGGGCCGCGCTCTACCGTCTCGATGGCCGACCCGAAGCGGGCCAGGGTCTCCGGCAGCGCGGCGAGCCCCGCCCGCTGCAGAATCAGCGCCCCGTAGTAGTTGGTGAAGCCCTCGCCCAGCCACAGCTCGCCCGACGGGTTGACGTCCTCGAAGTCGAACGGCTCGAGCGAGCGGGGACGGATGCGCTCCACGTTCCAGACGTGGAAGAACTCGTGCGACACCGAGCCGAGCAGGCGCCGGCGCTGCCCGGCGAGCGTCGCCGGCGCGCTCAGCACGGTGCTGTTCCGGTGCTCCATGGCGTCGCCCGACGCCGTCGGCAGGTAGTCGGCGATGAACGTGTAGCGGCCGGTCTCGAACCGGGGAAACTCGCCGAACACGGCGACCATCTCGCGCACGATGCGCTCGACGTCCTCGGCATAGCGGTCGAGGTCGCTCTCGCTGCCGGTATGGTGCATGGCGATGCGGAGCACGGGCCGGTAGTCGGGGTCGGCGGGGTCGGCGACCGTGAACGTCCGCTCCGCGAACGCGCTCACCTCGGCCGGGCTGTCGAGCAGGTACGGCAGGTTGGGCGCCGTGAAGACGAGCGGATCGCCGGTCGGATAGAGCTGGGTGGCCACCCGCCACCCGCGGTCGGGCGGCGGCTCGAAGCGGACGGTGGCCGGACGGTCCTCGAGCCCGTCCCCCCACATGAGACCGGCCGGCATGTTGAGGTGGGCGTGGGTGTCGTCGATCGCGAGGTAGGTGCCGTCGACGCGGTCGCCGTAGACGCGGTAGGTGAACCGGACCGTCCCGTCGTGACCGCCGACGTCCCACCGCGCCATCGCGGACCGGACGGGGGCGAGATCGTTGCCCGCGCCGTCCGCCGCCCGCACCTCGAACACGTTCTTGGCGAAGTCGTGCCTCGCGTAGCGTCCCGGCGAGGCGGTGCTCATCCGCATGCTCAAGGGCCCGGGCGGCAGGTCGGTCACCGTCACCGCGACCTCCATCCAGCGCTGCTGCGGCCGGGGAAAGCGCAGCTCGTAGGCGACCGGCGGACCGTCGGCCCCGCCCGCGCCGGCCTGTCCGGCCACGCCGGCCTGCCCGCCGGGGCGCGGCATGAGCCACGCCGCCGCGAGGCCCAGCGCAATCAGCCCCGCCGCCCGCAACGCGACGATACGGCCGCCCCGCGCGGTCATCCGACCGACCCCGCCGCGAGGCCCGGCGCCATCGGCCCCACCGCCCACGTTGCCGCCCGGCCTGGTCTCCTGCGGACAGCACCCCGCCACGAGGCACGACGCCATCAGCCCCGCCGCCCGCAACGCGACCCGCGCGGTCATCCGACCGACCCCACCACCTGGCCGACGAACTCGGCCTCGGGCACGGCGCCGAGAATCTCGGTGCGCTCGTTGACGACCGTCTTCGGCACCCCGGTCACGCGGTACTGGTGCACGAGGTCGGGGTACTCGGCCGCCGCGACCGCCGCGGCGGTGACGTGGGGGCTGGCGAGGGCCATCCGATGGGCCAGGCTGACCGCCTGGGGGCAGTGCGGTCAGGTGGGGGTGACGAAGACCTGGATGTCGAGGGGCTCGTCCACCTCGGCGAGCCGGGCGCGGCTCTCGTCGCTCAGGCCGGAGTCGCGGGAGGCGACGAGGAGCACGGCGTCGACGAGCGAGATCAGCTCGTGACCCTCGGGCACGCCGTAGAACCGGATGCCGGTGTCGGCCTCGCCGACGACCGCGATCGCCGGCGCGCGCCGGATGCCGTACGCCTGGACCGCGTCCTTGTCGAGCACGAGGTTGAACTCGTCGACGGTGACGTGCTCCGACAGCGACGCGACCCGGTCCACGATGCGCCGCGCCGGCACGCAGGTGTCGCAGCCGAAGGTCCGGGTGAAGAACAGCAGCCTGACCGGCGCCGCGAGGTCGGCCAGCGCCGCTTCGAGATCGGCGGGGGTGCGGGTGTTCATCCCTGGATTCCTCGACCCGGCATGACCTCTGCAGTCGTGTCGAGCTCCGATCGCGTTCCGTTCGCCAGCGGCCGGAAAAGCCTGACCGACCTGTCTCGCCGGTCCGAGGCGGAGCCTCGCCGGATTATGGCAGCGTCTCCGGTCCCACTCGAAGCGCTCCTCACTTGAAGAGATCGTCGAACGCCTGCCGGGCGCTCCGGGGACCGGCGGCGGGGGTCTCCGAGCGCGTCTGGCGCTCGACCGTCACCTGCGGCGAGAAGTAGGTGCAGTCGTTGCGCGCATCCTTGGGGAATACGCGGGCCGGGACCGGCTGCAGGCACTCGAAGCGGCTGCCGCTGTCGAACGAGGCGCACTGCGCGCAGCAGTGCAGGTACGCCCCGCACGCGGGACAGGTGGTGGCGGGCCCGATGGCCGTCCGCAGGGTGCGGCGGCATCGCGCGCACCGCATGACGTCGTGGAAGCCGGGCATGTTCGGCGGCCGGTGCTGCCGGTTGATGACGCTGCGCGGGGCGCCGTCGCCGCGGGGTTGACGGGGACGCTCGTCCGGCTCGCGGCCCGCGTAGTCGTCCTGATAGCCCCGCTGCCGGTACTTGCGTTCGCTCATGCTCTGGCCCGTTCCTGTGATGCCCTCCGGCCGTCTCCGGGGCGGGGCGACGAATGGACGCGCCGGGGCGGCCCGCCGTGACGCGACGAAGCCCACGTCGCCCCGACACCCGCCAGGGCGCCGACCGACCGCGGGACGTCCGCCCGCGGCAGGGCGCGACGAGGGCGCCCGTCGCGCATGGGCAGCCGGCGAGCCACGCCGCCGCGCGGGATGATCGAATGCGGCCTGGACCACCACCGCGAGCCCCGAGGAACCGCCGAGCCGGGCGTCCCGTCGAACACTGCAATGCCGCCACGCCGTTCACCCGGCATGGTACAGTTAGTTGATCGCATATTTCGGCCGAAGTTCCAACGAAATTCAGAACCGTGGCTGCCGCACCCCCTTCGCTCGACGGCCTGAGGATCGAACGCCGGGACGACACGGGCCGCGGACCGTGGCGGTGGCTGGTTCCGCCCGTCCTGCTACTCGCGGCCGCCGGCGGCGGCTGGTGGTGGTGGACCGGGCCGGCGCAGATCGCGGCGGTGTCGACCGCGGCGGCGCGCGAGACGACGGTCGCCCCCGCCGACGCTGCCGTCCTCAACGCGTCGGGCTACGTCACCGCGCGCCGCCAGGCGACGGTCTCGTCGAAGGTCACCGGCAAGCTCGTCGCGGTGCTCGTCGAGGAGGGCATGGCGGTGCGCGAGGGACAGGTTCTCGCGCGGCTCGACGACTCGACGGTGCGCTCGCAGCTCGCCCTCGCCGAGGCGCGTCTCGTGGCCTCGCGACGGGCCATCGCCGAGCAGGAGGTGCGGCTGAACGAGGCCCAGCTCAACCTCGCCCGCACGCGGCGGCTGGTCGAGGAAGGGGTGGTCGGCGCCGCCGACCTCGACACCGACACCGCCGAGGTCGATTCTCTCGCCGCCCGCATCGCCCTGTCGCGCGAGCAGGTGGTGGTGGCCGAGCGCGAGATCGACGTGTTCCGCACCGAGCTCGACGACATGGTGATCCGCGCCCCGTTCGCCGGCGTGGCCATCTCGAAGGACGCCGAGGAGGGCGAGATGATCTCGCCGGTGTCGGCGGGGGGCGGCTTCACCCGGACCGGCGTGAGCACCCTCGTCGACATGGACTCGCTCGAGATCGAGGTCGACGTCAACGAGAGCTACATCAACCGGGTGAGCGACGGCCAGCGGGTGGTGGCCAACCTCGACGCCTATCCCGACTGGGACATCCCCGGCGCCGTCATCACCACCGTGCCCGCCGCCGACCGGCAGCGGGCGACGGTGCTGGTGCGCATCGCCTTCGACGAGCTCGATCCCCGCATCCTCCCCGACATGGGGGTCAACGTCGCGTTCCTCGAGGACGAGCCCTCCGAGCCCCGCGCCGAGGCCACCCGGCTGCTGGTCCCGGCCGCCGCGGCGCGCAGCCGGGAAGGCCTCGACATCGTGTACGTGTTGCGCGGCGACCTCGTCGAACGCCGCGCGGTCCGGCTCGGCGCCGACGTCGGCAATCAGGTCGAGGTCGTCTCCGGCCTCACCGCCGGGGAACGCGTCGTCGTCGAGGGCCCCGAGGATCTGGCCGACGGCGATCGTGTGTCGGTGCTCGAATAGCAGGCCCCCGACCCGTCCCGGCCCCCGGCCGCGGCCGGCTCGCGGCAGCCGCCCCCCGCACGGGCGGCAACCTCGGCGCGCGGGAGCGCCGTTCGACGGGTGCACGCCAGGAAAGCAGGACGTGGCCCGCAACGCGTACCGCTGAGGCCGGGACGGCGCGTTCCAGAGGGGTTTCGCAGCCGGGAACACCGGGAATCGGGAGCCTGACAACCCAGGGTGCAGCCATCCCAACGAATCTGAAATGCACCCCCGTTCGACCGCCCCGTCCCGCCCCGTTTCCCTGAAGTCATGTTACTGTTGCGGTAGATTGGTGGCGGCAGCGTGCCGCCAGAGGCTTGAGCCATGCCTGCGAGACTCGTTTTTCTGCTGGTTCTCCTGTCGGCGTTCATGGTGGTGCCGTCTGCGGTGGACCTGCTCTCCGAGTGGTTGTGGTTCAACGAGGTCGAGTACACCGGCATCTTCACGCGCACCCTGGGCACCAAGCTGACGCTGGGCGCGGTGGTGTTCCTGTGCGCGTTCGCCGGGCTCGCGCTGAATCTCCGCCTCGCCCTCCGCGGCTTCCGGCAGCCCTACACCCTGTTCCCCGGCAACGGCGAGATTCAGGCGGTAGTGCTGACCCCGCAGCAACTGCAGCGGCTGGGGACCGGCATCGCGGCCCTGATGGCGCTCTTCCTCGGCGCCTTCGCCTCGAACGAGTGGCTCACGTGGCTGCAGTTCCGCCACGCGGTCCCGTTCGACCAGGCGGACCCGCTCTTCGGCCGCGACATCGGCTTCTACGTCTTCTCCCTGCCGTTCATCGACCTCGTCCGCTACCTCGCGCTGGCCGTGGTGATGCTCTCGCTGCTGGGGTCGGCGACCGTCTACGTCATCTCGAACCAGCTCGGCATCGACCCCGCGCGCGGGCCGATAATCAGCCACGACGCGCGGCGCCATCTGGGGTTGATCATCGCGGGCCTCTTCCTCCTGCTCGCCTGGGGCGCGTACCTGGATATCCCGCGGGTCCTCACGACGCCGGCCGGGACCGTCCACGGGGCGTCGTACGTCGACGTCATGCTGCGGGTGCCCGTCTTCCGGGTGCTGCTGGCCGCGGCCCTCGTCGGCGCCGCCCTCAGCGCCATCTCCGCCCTGACCCCGCGGAACCGTCCGCTCATGGCCGCCATCGGGCTCTACGCGCTGATCTCGGTGGGCGGCAACGTCGGCGCCGTCGCGCTGCAGCGCCTCGTGGTGACCCCGGACGAGCAGCAGCGCGAAGCCCCCTACCTCGCCCACAACATCGCGGCCACGCGGCAGGCGTTCGCCCTCGACGACGTCGAGGAGCGGGAGGTGTCGGGCGACGCCACCCTTGCCCTGGCCGACATCGAGAACAACCGGGACACCATCGACAACGTGCGGCTCTGGGACCACGAGCCCCTGCTCGACACGTTCGGGCAGCTCCAGGAAATCCGCACCTACTACGACTTCGCCTCGGTCGACAACGACCGCTACTTCATCGACGGCGAGTACCGGCAGATCATGCTGTCGAGCCGCGAGCTCAACTCGGACAGCCTGCCCAACCGGTCGTGGGTCAACGAGCGCCTGCAGTACACCCACGGGTTCGGGGTGGCGATGGGGCCCGTGAACCAGGTCACGCAGGAGGGGCTGCCGGTCCTGTTCATCGGGGACCTGCCGCCCACGTCGTCGGTGGACCTCGAGGTCGAGCAGCCGAGCATCTACTTCGGCGAGCTGTCGAACGACTACGTCATCGTCAACACCGGGACCGACGAGTTCCACTACCCGCAGGGGGACGACAACGTCTCGACCCGCTACGACGGGGCGGGCGGGGTGGAGATGTCGTCGCTGCTGCGGCGGCTGCTGTTCGCGGCGCGCTTCCGCGCCTACGAGATCCTGGTGAGCAGCCAGCTCACGAGCGAGAGCCGCATCATCTATCACCGCAACATCATCGACCGGGTCACGACCATCGCGCCGTTCCTCCGCTACGACACCGACCCGTACCTCGTGATCTCCGAGGGCCGCCTGGTGTGGATGCTCGACGCCTACACGACGAGCGGCCTGTATCCCTACGCCACGCCGGCCTCGAACCGCATCAACTACATCCGCAACGCGGTGAAGATCGTGGTCGACGCCTACGACGGCACGACGACGTTCTATCTGGCCGAGCCCGACGAACCGATTGCCCGCACGCTGCAGGCCATCTTCCCGGGCTTCCTCCAGCCCCTCGACGCGATGCCGGAGGACCTGCGGCGGCACATCCGCTACCCGGAGGGGCTGTTCACCCTGCAGACCTCCATCTACTCGACGTTCCACATGACCAACCCCGCCGTCTTCTACAATCGGGAGGACCAGTGGGAGGTGCCGGTCATCGACGGCGAGCAGATGCAGCCCTACTACACGATGATGCGCCTGCCGGGCGAGCCGCGGGCCGAGTTCATCCAGATGCTGCCGGTCACCCCGCGCGGCAAGAACAACATGGCGGCGTGGATGGTGGCGCGCAGCGACGGCGACCAGTACGGCAAGATTCTCGTGTTCCAGTTCCCGAAGCAGAAGGTGGTCTTCGGACCGAGCCAGATCGTGGCCCGGGTCAACCAGGATCCGGACATCTCGCCGCAGCTCACGCTGTGGGACCAGCAGGGGTCGGAGGTCATCCAGGGCACGCTGCTGGTCATCCCCATCGAGGAAGCGCTGCTCTACATCCGCCCCCTGTACCTGCGCGCGTCGGGCGGGCGCATCCCCGAGCTGAAGCAGGTCATCGTCGCGTATCAGAACGAGATCGCGATGGAGGAGACCCTCGACGGGGCCCTGAGCCGGCTCTTCGGCCGGGGAACCGGCGCGCCGCCCGCAAGAGCGCTGCCGGCAGCAGCGTTGCTCGCCGACGCCGGGGTGACGCTGCCGGAGCCGGGAGCCCCGGGCGATCCGTCGGACGGGTTGGTATCGCAGGCGGGCGAACACTATCGCCGCGCCCTGCAGGCGCAGCGCGACGGCGACTGGGCGCAGTACGGCGAGGAGATCGAGCAGTTGGGCGAGGTGCTCGAGCAACTGGGCTCGGGGCCGATCCTGGATTGACGACGACGCCGGCGGCCTGACCGCCGGGTGGTCGAGACGCCGGCGGCCTGACCGCCGGGTGGTCGAAGGGATGCCTGCGGCCTGACCGCCGGGCGGTCGAAGGGATGCCTGCGGGAGGAGAAGGAATGCACGCAAGGAGTGTCGCCGTCCTGTTGGGGTTGGGAATCATCGCCATCGCCGCCTGCGGCGAGGCGCAGGTCCAGACGACGCCGGGCCTGCAGGCCTTCGTGGGCGCGCGCATCATCGACGGCACGGGCGCCGACGCCGTCGAGAACGGCGTGCTCGTCGTGCGCGACGGCCGCATAGAGGCGGTCGGGGCGGCCGACGCGGTCGAGGTGCCGGCCGACGCCGAGCAGATCGACGTCAGCGGCAGGACCATCATGCCGGGCCTCATCAACGCGCACGGACACGTGAACAACGTGCGCGGCCTCGAGGCGGACCCGTCCTTCTACACCGAGGAGCACGTCGAGGCGCAGCTCGCCCTCTACGCGCGCTACGGCGTCACCACCGTCTTCAGCCTCGGCGGGGACGGCCCCGCGGGCGTGGCGGTGCGCGACCGGCAGCGGACGGACCCCGACATCGACGAGGCCCGCTTCTTCCTCTCGGGGAACATCCCCACCGGCCCCTCGCCGGAGGAAGCCGTCGAGCAGGCCAACGCGGCGATCGCGCTCGGGTCCGACATCGTGAAGATCCGCGTCGACGACAACCTCGGGGCGAGCACCAAGATGACCCCCGAGACGTATCAGGCGGTCATCGACACCGCGCACGAGAACGGCCTGCGGCTGGCCGCGCACATGTACTACCTCGACGACGCCAAGGGGCTGCTCGCCGCCGGTGCGGACCTGCTGGCGCACAGCGTGCGCGACGTCGCGGTCGACGACGAGCTGATCGCGCAGCTCCGGGAGACCGGGGTCTGCTACTGCCCGACCCTCATGCGCGAGGTCTCGACCTACGTGTACGAGTCGCGGCCCGACTGGTTCGACGATCCGTTCTTCCTCAAGGAGGCGGACCCCGACGTCGTCGCCGCCCTCGAGGCCCCGGCCTACCAGGAGCGGCTGCAGAACAGCCGCAGCGCGCAGACCTACAAGGCCCAGCTCGAGGTGGCCAAGGCCAACGTCAAGGCCCTGTCGGACGCCGGCATCCCCATCGCGATGGGGACCGACACCGGCCCGGCGGCTCGGTTCCAGGGGTACTTCGAGCACGGCGAGCTCGCCCTCATGGTCGAGGCGGGGCTGACGCCGATGCAGGCGATCGTGGCGTCCACCTCGGACGCCGCGCGCTGCATGCAGGTCGACGGCGACCTCGGCTCGCTCGAGGCCGGCAAGTGGGCCGACTTCCTCGTGCTCGGCGCGAACCCGCTCGACGACATCGGCAACACGCACAGTCTCGAGTCGGTGTACATCGCCGGCAACGCGGTACCGGGGGTGTAGGAGCCCTCGGGGAGCTGCGCCGCGCAACGGCGCGGGCTCCGGCGGGTTGGTCGGGCGGCGGCCGCGCACGATTGGTGGCCGCGTCGGGAGTTCGCCCGCGCTCAACGCCGGCGGGCGGCGGCGTCGGGCTCGAGCCTTTGAGCGATCGAATCTCGCGGGACGGCTGGACGCGCAGACGGTCCCCAAAGCCGGCCGTGAGGACCCGGCCGAGCGGCCGATTTCGACCGTCGGGCCGCCGGCAAGGAAGGAGTCACGCATGCACCGCTCTCTGTCCGTCGCCGTTTGCGTCCTGCTCGCCGTGGGCGTGCTGCAGACCGGCATCGCCCCCGTGGCGGCGCAGCCGTCGGAACGCCTCGAACGCGTGCGGGACGAGCTGCGCCGCGAGCGCGGCCTCCGGCGGCTGGAGGTCGCGGTCAACGGCAGCGAGGTCACGCTGACCGGCGGGCTCGACACGTTCTGGCTGAAGAGCGAGGCGATACGGCGCGCGCTCGAGGTCGACGGGGTCGAGACCGTGGTCAGCGAGATCACCCTGCCCGAGGGCAGCGACCGGAGCATCATCGACGACGTCTCCCGCGCCGTCCTGAACTATCCCTACTACACCGTCTTCGACTACCTCGACGGGCGGGTCGAGAACGGGGTCGTCACCCTGATCGGCCGGGTGACGAGCGAGCGCGACAAGCGGGACGAGGTCTTCGAGCGGGTGGCGAAGGTGCGCGGCGTCCAGGACGTGCAGAACCAGATCGTCCAGATGAGCCCCTCGACGGCCGACAACCGCCTCCGGAACAGCCTCGCGCAGCAGATTTTCCGCAGCATCCACTTCCAGCGGTTCGCGTCGTACAAGAACCCCCCGTTCCGCATCCTCGTCGACCGCAGCGTCGTCACCCTCGTCGGGTACGTCCAGGGCGAGATAGAACGCCGCGAGATGGAGAGCATCGCCCGGCAGACCTTCGGCGTGCTGCGCGTCCAGAACCAGTTGCAGACGATGCAGTGAGGCGGCGCGATCTGACGGTCGCGGCGCAAGCTTCGATGGCGCGAAAGCCGCTGCCGCGCGAGCTCCCGGCAGCCGCGGCAGAACCCGCATTGCACCGCGCCCCGGCACCAGTGGATCGGCGAGGGCGCCGCCGGACTGAAGGCGTCCGCGTGACCGGGGCCTTCCGGCACGGGCTTCCGGGTCCGATGACCGTCGTCCTGGCGGCCGCGCTCGCCGGTGCCTGCACCCCGCCGGGCGGCGACGGGCCCCGGCAGTCGCGCGGGGCCGACGCCTCCGGCGTGGCGTACGTGGCCGACGCCGACTGCGCGGCCTGTCACCGCGCCGAGTTCGACGCCTGGACCGGCTCGCACCACGACCTCGCCATGCAGGTCGCGACGCCCGGGACGGTCCTGGGCGACTTCGACGACGCCGTCTTCACCCACCACGGGGTCACCTCCCGGTTCTTCCGGCGCGGCGACCGGTTCTTCGTGAACACCGAGGCCGGGGACGGCGCGCCGGCCGACTTCGAGCTGACCCACACCCTGGGGGTCGAGCCGCTGCAGCAGTACCTGGCCCCCTTTCCCGGCGGGCGCCTGCAGAGCCTGACCATCGCCTGGGACACCGCGCGGAACCGGTGGTTCCACCTCTACCCCGACGAGCGCACCGAGCCCGACGACCCCCTGCACTGGACCGGCCGCTACCAGACCTGGAACCTGCAGTGCGCCGCCTGCCACTCGACGGACCTCCGAAAGGGCTACGACGTCGAAGCGGACACCTACGACACGACCTGGGCCGAGATCGACGTCGGCTGCCAGGCGTGCCACGGCCCCGGCGAGCGGCACGTCGCGCTGGCCGGGGGCGGCGAGGTTGCAGCGGGCGGCGGGGGCGATGAGGGCGGTGCCCCGACGAGCGGGGGGCGCGATGAGGATGGTGTCCCGGCGAGCGGCGCGGGCGATGAGCGTGGTGTTCCGGCGGGCGGCGGGCCCGATGAGGGTGGTGTTGCGGCGGGCGGCGGGCGCGATGAGCGTGGGACCCCGGCGGGCGGCGAGGGCAGCGGAGATGGCGTCCCGGCGGGCGGCGGGGGCACCGGCGCGGCCGACGCCGGCGGCGGCAGAGGGGCCGCACCGATTGACGGGTGGGGCCTCGTCGCGCCGTTCCGGCCCGACGACCCCGCCCCGGAGCTCGACGCCTGCGCCCCGTGCCACTCGCGCCGCGAGCAGCTCACCCCGGTGGCCGCGCACGGCGGCCCCCTGCTCGACGACTTCCTGCCGGCGCGGCTGGCCGAGGGGCTCTATCACCCCGACGGCCAGATCCTGGACGAGGTCTACGTGTACGGCTCCTTCGTCCAGAGCCGCATGCACGCGGCCGGGGTGCGCTGCACCGACTGCCACGACCCGCACCGCCTGACCCTGCGGGCCGACGGCAACGCCGTCTGCACGCGGTGCCACCGCGAGCGGCCCGCCGACCGGTTCCCGACGCTGGCGCCCGGCCGCTACGACACGCCCGCGCACCACCGCCACGAGCCGGGGTCGCCGGGCGCGCAGTGCGTGAGCTGCCACATGCCGGACCGGACCTACATGGTCGTCGACCCCCGCCGCGACCACGGCTTCCGCGTGCCCCGCCCCGACCTGTCGGCCGCCCTCGGCACCCCCAACCCCTGCACCGGCTGCCACGACGACCGCGACGACGCGTGGGCGGCGGCGACGGTGGCCGGCTGGTCCGACGCCCCGCCACCGCCGCACTTCGCCACCGCCTTCGCGGCCGGGCGGGCCGGCGACGCGACGGCGCAACCGGACCTCGCGGCCCTCGCGGCCGACCCCGACCAGCCCGCCATCGTGCGGGCCACCGCCCTAGAGCTGCTGCG
>JAJEFC010000271.1 GCA_022820675.1 Vicinamibacteria bacterium
CGGCCTCGGCGCCGTGCTGGCCGGCGGGGCCGGCCTTGCCAGGCCGCCGGCCGCGGCGGCGCAGGAGCCCGCCGGCGAAGCCGGCCGGCCGGACCTGGCGGTCGTCAACGCCCGCGTCTACACCGTCGACGAGGCGTCGCCCCGCGCCGAGGCGTTCGCGGTCCGCGGCGGGCGCTTCCTCGCCGTGGGCAGCACCACCGACGTCCGCAATCTCGTCGGCCCGGCCACCGAGGTGATCGACGACGCCGGGATGACCGTTACGCCGGGCTTCATCGACGCGCACGCCCACCCCAGCGGCGTGAACGAGCTCTACGTCGTGAACACGAACCTGCGCACGGTGGCCGAGATCCAGGCCGCCCTGCGGCGCAAGGCGCTCGACACGCCGCCCGGCCGCTGGGTGCGGGGCTTCATGTTCGACGACACGAAGGTCGTGGACGGCCCCCTGCACCGGACCCACCTCGACGAGGCGGTGCCCGACCACCCCGTGAACGTGGCCCACCGCGGCGGGCACACCAACTGGTTCAACAGCCACGCGTTCGAGCTCGCGGGCATCACCCGCGACACCCCCGACCCGCCGGACGGCCGCTTCGCGCGCGGCCCCGACGGCGAGCTCTCGGGCATGGTGGCCGAGCACGCGCGCGACGTGTTCGCCACGGTCGGCGAGCGCGAGGACCTCACCGAGGAGGAACAGCGCACCCGCGCCCGCGAGGGCATGGCCCACATCTCCGGCCTGATGACCGCGGCCGGCCTCACCACCGTGCACGACGCGGGGGCGGGCCGCGGCCGCCTCGTCGCCTACCAGGACGCGCGCGAGGCGGGCGAGCTGCGCCACCGCGTCTACGCCATGGTCCGCGGGCCCTACGAGAACCTGCGCGACGCGGGCGTCTACACCGGCCTCGGCGACGAGTGGGTGCGCATCGGCGGCGTGAAGTACGGCGCCGACGGGTCCGCCTCGGAGCGCACCATGCGCATGAGCACGCCGTTCGAGGGACGGCCCGACGACTACGGCATCCTGACGATGTCGCAGGAGGAGATCCACGAGGTCGTCGAGGACGCGCACCGCCACGACTGGCAGGTCGGCATCCACGCCAACGGCGACGTCACCATCGACATGGTGCTGAACGCCTACGAGCGGGTCCTCGCCCGCTGGCCGCACCCCGACCGCCGCCATCGCATCGAGCACTGCTCGCTCGTCAACCCCGACCTGCTGCGGCGCATCCGCGACACCGGCTCGATCCCCACCCCGTTCTGGACCTACGTCCACTTCCACGGCGAGAAGTGGCGCAACTACGGAGCGGAGAGGATGGAGTGGATGTTCGCGCACCGCTCCTTCCTCGACTACGACATCCCGGTGGCGGGGGCGTCCGACTACACGCCGGGGCCGTTCTCGCCGCTCATGGCCATCCAGAGCATGGTGACCCGCCGCGACTTCGACGGCCGGGTGTGGGGGGCCAACCAGCGGGTTACGGTGGACGAAGCGCTGCGCATCGGCACCCTGAACGGGGCGCGGGCGTCCTACGAGGAGAGCGACAAGGGCTCCATCACCGCCGGCAAGCTCGCCGACTTCGTCGTCCTCGAGCGCGACCCGCACGACGCGGACCCCGACGAGATCAAGAACATCGGCGTCGTGCGCACGGTGGTCGGCGGACGGACGGTGCACGCGGCGTAGGCGTCGGCGCCGTCGAGCGACGCGAACGGCTGGGCAGGCGCAGACTCCCGGCCCGGAAATCGTCGCCCGCGGCTCCGATTGGGGCCCAACCGGCGACGTTGGTGAGGCCAGCTCCTGCTCCGGGCTTGGACTCGCTCGGTGTTGCCGGTCCCCGCGGTCTCCACCGGCCGATCCCGGAAGCGCGCACAAGCCACGCCGTTGGCCGCGCCGGAAGCAACTTGACTGCCCGGCACGTCGCAGTATGATGAATCGATGACCGTGGCGTACCTGTTCGACTCACGAGGCAGTTGGATCGCTTTTCGCAAGGGGAAGTACGTCTACGACTGTGACGGAAACTGGATTGGCTGGCTTCCCTGGGACGACGAGGACGTCGTGGACCCGGACGGCGCGTACCTGGGCACCATCGTCAAGAAGAAGCGCTTGTACCGTCTCGCGGCTCGTCCATACCGTGGCTACCCCGGCTACCCCGGCTACCCCGGTTACCCCGGCTACCCCGGCTACCCCGGTGACGATTTCCCCCCCTTCGACGCCGAGGACGTCAATCTGCCCGAGATTCCCCGATTGTGAGTAGATTCCCCCACTACCCGAACCCGCCGGCTGCGGATGCCGTTCGGAACGCCTTCACGATCCTGTGCAGTGCCCACGCCGCCGCCTCCTCGTTTCTCGACATCTTCGAGGCAACAAGGGAAACGCGCAAGGCGAAGGGAGCTTCGACAGATGAAGAACAGGATCTGCTTCGAGCGATGTTGGTGTTCGCGGGCGCCGGCCTCGACTCGATGATCAAGCAGCTCGTCCGCGACGCTCTGTCACTCGCCATCGACCGCTCCAAGGGAGCCGAGGCGAGTTTCAGGAGATTCATTTCGAAACGGCTTGCCCGGCAAGACACGCTCGATCCCGGCTTTCTCTCCTCGGTGCTCGCGAGCCGCAACCCCAGGGACGTGCTCGTGAGCACGCTGGTTGCCGACCTGATTTCGCCGAGCCTGCAGTCGAAGGACCAACTAATGCGAGTAGCGTCATACTTCGACATCCCGTCGGCCGCGCTCGAGACCGATCTCAGGCTCCTGGACGGCATCTTCCGCGCCCGCAACGAAATCGTGCACGAGATGGATGTCGACTTCGCCCAGACGAACCGAAACCGTCGGCCTCGTCGCAAGGCCGTGATGATCGACCACACAACCGAGATCCTGCGGTTGGCGAACGCCTTCTTGACCGAGGTGGACCGTGGCCTCAGCCAAACGCCGGCGGGAGCCGATCCCTGACCACATACTTGGGCGAACCCTCCGCCCGCACGCTCGCCTGACCTTGACTCGGTCCGCGAACGATCACCCCTGCCCTGCTGCCTGCCTCCTCGTCGCCCCCCACGGACCCTGAAGCGCTGACAGGGCGCCAAGCGGCGCGGCGGGGCGGCGACCGGCAGGCCAAGGTGCGGCCGCGCGGCTCCGACTCCCGTCGAGTTGCTTGGGCCACGCCCAAGGCCGAGGGAGGATCCGTGACACGGGTTTGCCATGCCGGCCCGTCGTCGGCGGGCCGGCATGGCGTGGCGGTGGAGGTCAGTCCGCGCCCCGCACCCGCCCCAGCCGGGCCGCGGCGCCGGCGCTCACCAGCACCACCAGCCCGCCCAGGACGAGGAGGGGAACCGCCGCGCGGCGGGCGACCTCGGCCGGCCCCTCGTCGACGAAGCTGAAGACCGGCACGTCGGGAAGCACCCCGGCGTCCATCCGCTCGCTGGCCAGGATCGCCGGCACGAAGAACTGCCGCCACTCGTCGGCGAACGCGCGCACCTGCGACTGGAAGCGCGCGAAGCGCGCGTCGCCCGTCCCCGCCGCGTCGACGAGCACCTCCTGGGCCAGGAGGGCCGGCGAGAGGAAGCGGTAGCGGCGCACCAGGGCGAGCTGGTCGGCGCGGCGCGCGTCGTGCACGGCCGTCACCTCCTCGAGGCGGCTGTTCACGGCGTCGGTGGCGGCCCAGGCGAGGGCGCCGAGGCCGGGCTCTTCGGCCACCACCCCGCCCGCCATCTCCGGATGGTCCTCCAGGTACCGCGCGAGCAGCTCGCTGCGCCGGTTGACGGCGTCGTTCGAGGCCTCGCGCTGGGCGGTGATCATCTCCACCCGGGACGGCAGGGGGTGCAGCAGCCCCGCCGCGATGTTGACGGCGGCCGGCAGCACCACCACCAGGACGAGCCATGCCCCCACGAGGGCGGTGGCGTTCCAGGCCGAGGACCGCCGCAGGCCGTTCACCCACGCCGCGAGCGCGAACCAGAACAGCGCGTACACGGTCACCGTCCCGCACCACAGGAGCACCCGGCCGGGCGAGCCGAAGCCCCCGGTGGCGAGGATGCCGAGCAGCGAGACCGCCGCGGCCAGCCCCACCACGAGGACCGCCCGGAACGCGAGCTTCGCGAGCACCACGTCGCGCGCCGACACCGGCTGCGACAGCGTCAGGGCCAGCGTCCCCTGCTCGCGCTCCTCCGAGAGCACGTTGTAGCTGAGGGCGAGAACGAGCAGGGGCAGCAGATAGACCGTCACGAAGGCGAGGTCGAAGCGCCCGACCATCAGGTTGAGGGGGTTCTCGACCTCCCCGTTCTGCTGGAAGGTCGCCTCGTTGGTGTAGATGCTGACGTCGTAGTAGTAAGGCAGGAGGTCGCTCTGCCCCACCGCGAGCGCGGTCAGGGGCCCCGGCTCGAGCACCGCGGTGCGGGCGCCCCGGGCCCCGCCGAGGACGTTGGGGGCGCGGGGGTCGCGGAAGGGCGACGACGGCTGCCCGCCGTTCGCGATGTCGGCCAGCTCCTGCTCCAGGGCTTCGACGCGTTCCGCGTTGCCGGTCAGCGCCGCCTCCACCGTCCGCTCCTGGAAGCCCGCCCAGGCCATGCCGTTGGCCAGCGCGTAGACGAAGAGGACGGCGAAGACGCCGAGCACGACGCGCAGCGCCGGGTCGGCCGCGAGGAGGCGCCACTCGTTCCGCAGGACGGTGCGCTGGGTCATGGCTACGCCACCTCCGCGCGCTGCACGCGCCTCGCGGCGAGCAGCCCCGCGCCGGCCAGCCAGAGCCCCAGCACGAGGAGCGACAGGACCCGGTTGCCGAGGACCCAGCCCAGCGTCGGCGCGTCGTACTGCAGGGGCGGCACCTCCGCCCAGAGCTCGGGGCCGGCCGTGTACAGCTCGCCGGTGCGGGAGTTCTCGGCGAGGTCGAGGTTCAGCTTCCGCATCATGTCGCGGCGGTACGCCTCGGCCGCGGTCGCGAAGTGCCGGTGCTGCTCGACGTCGGTGCCGGCCAGCCCCATCGAGAGCGTGCGCACCGCGAGCAGCGGCGCCGCCACCGCGAGGGCCTCGTGCACCACGCCCTGCCGCTCGAAGGTGTCCCACAGCGCGCCGTAGTTGCGGTCGAAGATGCGGTTCCCGAACTCCTCGCTCTCCTGCAGGTAGAGCCCGACCTCGTTGACCGGCAGGTCCTCGGCCCGCTCCACGCCGTACTCCGCGAGGAGCCGCTCACCGAAGGCGGCCCGGTCCGGGCGCTCGATGTCGTCGACGCCGGCCGCCATCTCGCGCTCCAGGGTCTGTGCGAACTCGACCGCGGACGGCGTGGGATGGATCCACTTCGACAGGTCCACGGCGGCCCGCGGGGCCACCAGCCCGTTCACCACCCAGACGCCCAGGAGAACCACCAGCGCGGTGCGCGCCGAGCGGGCCCAGGCCGACACGGCCAGCCCCAACCCCACGAACGCGCCGAAGTAGGCCAGGTAGACGCCGGCCAGGACCGCGCCCCGGGCCAGGGGCGAAGCCGCCGGACCGGTGCTGCCGACCACGAGCGCGGCCGCGCCGACCACCGCCGCCGGCACCAGCAGCAGCGCGAGCGCGCCGGCCACGCCCAGGGCCTTGCCCACGGCCAGCTCGCGCCGGCCGATGCCGGTGGCCAGCAACTGGCGCAGCGTGCCCTGCTCCCGCTCGCCGGCGAGGGCGCCGAACGTCAGCAGGATGACGAGCAGCGGCACCAGGTTCTGCAGGACCTGCGCCGCGGTCAGGGCCCCCACGCGCTGGGCGGCCGTCGCGTCCTGGGCCGGGCGCATGAGGAAGTCGTTCTGCCGGTGGGCCTCCAGCCACACCGACGTGCCCGTGTAGGGGTCCACCCCCTCGTCCACGAACGACAGGGCGAGGCGGGGCTTGAACGCGTAGATGCCGTAGTGGGCGGCCGAATGGGGGTTCTTCTCGCCCTGCGACTCCCAGTGGTCGCGGGCGGTGGCCTGCGCGGCCGCCAACTCCTCCTCCGCCTGCCGCGCCTGGACCCAGCCGTGTCCCAGCGAGACCAGGAGCAGCGCCCCCACCAGGGCCGCGCACCAGCGGAAGCGGCCGTCCCGGACCACGTCGGTGAACTCCTTCCGGGCGATGTGCTTGATCATCGGTGACTCCTTTGTCCGCCAAGCGTCGCCGAACGCGACCGCAAGGTCGCGCCGCGGCCTCCGCCCGGCGCCCAACCAACCCTCCAGGAGTCCGCGCCGGCCTGCGGCGCGGGCCCCGAGTCCGGCAATCGCTGCCGCAGGAGCCTCGCCTCGGCGAGCCTCCAACGCGACCGCAAGGTCGCGCCGCGACATCCAAGGTCGCGCTCCGGCCGTCGATTTGCCGCCTGACGACTTTCCGGGGACGCCGCACCGCACCACGGCGCGGACGCCTTCTCCAACTCGCGACTACTCGTGCATGTGCTCCAGATAGATGCGCTCGAGATCGGCGTGTCCAATCTCGTCCGTGCTCATCTCGTTGACCAGGCGCCCGTGCCGCATGATGCCGACGCGGGTGCCGGTCTCCTTCGCGCGAAACAGATCGTGGGTCGCCATGAGGACGGCGACGCCGCGGTCCCTGAGCCGCTCGAGCAGCTCCGAGAACTCGTTCGAGGCCTTGGGGTCGAGGCCCGACGTGGGCTCGTCGAGCAGCAGCGCGCCCGCCTCCTTGGCTATGGCGATGGCGATGCCGACCTTCTGCCGCATGCCCTTGGAGTACTCGGACACGCGCTGACCGACCGCGTCGGGGGGCAGGCCGGCGCCGACGAGGATGTCGGTCAGCCGCTCGGGGGCCAGCGACCCCGTACCGCCCAGGGCGGCGAAGTACTCCAGGTTCTCCAGGCCGCTGAGGTTGCGGTACAGCATGACCTGCTCGGGGACGTAGGCCAGGCGCCGCTTCGACTCCAGGGGCTCGGCCGCGACGTCGAGGCCCATCACCCGCACGCTCCCCGCCGTCGGCTCGAGAAACCCCAGGAACAGGTGGATGGTGGTCGTCTTGCCGGCGCCGTTCGGGCCCAGCAGGCAGTAGATCTCCGACGGCCCGACGCGGAGATCGAGGCCGGTGACGGCCTCCGTGCTTCCGTATCGCTTGGACAGCCCGCGCGCTTCGAGAACGGGCGCCGATGCGACGGCCGCGGGCGCGGCCGGGGCCTCCATCGTCACAGCTTCGCTCATGGATCTCGCTCGGGGTCCCGGGATGGATCATCGGGACTCCCCCTCCAACTGTTAAAGAGAGCGGAACCGCCGGCGCGCATCGGCGCGTCGACGCAGCTACAGAAGCAGGGAGCTGGCCGGAAGCCGTCGCCTGCGGCTCCGATCGCCGCCCGACCGAGAACCCTGCCAGGAGTCGGCGCCGATCTGCGGCGCAGACCCCGGGGTGCCGGAGAGAGTCGTCAGGCGGGAGGCGCCCGGGAGGCGTGCCCCTCGATCTCGGCGACGGGGGCGTGACCCTGCTCGAGCGAGCAGGCACCGCCCCCGGCCGTCCGATCGGGGCTCTCGTGGATGGTGGAAGCGACGAGGGGCGAACCCTGGACGTGGCACAGCACGCACGTGTCGCCGCGCCCCTCGGCCTCGTCGTGGAAGTGAGGCGTCGTGGCGACGGCCAGCAGCGCGAGCGCGACGACCGCGCTCCACCGCAACAGCGCCGACAGGCTTCGCCTCATCGGTTTCCTTTTAGCGCGTTTCAGGCCAATCCGTCAAGGACGCGCCAATCGCGCGGCGGACTTCGGGCGGCCCACGCCGGGGAGGATTGCTCCGGCCGGCGGCCGGGTGCACGGCCGGGAGGCACGCGCCCCACCTCCCCCGCCTATCGTCGCCTTCGTTCCGCCGGGCGCCCAACCAGAGCGTTCGGATGCGATCCAGGCAGTCGCGGCGCAGCGCCCCGGGATCGATCAGGTGGCGTTCGACGCTCGTCGGAAGATCAGGTCGGCGCCGTAGACCGGACCTCCTCGCGGTACTGGGCGAAGCGCTCGCTCCCCCGGCCCGGCAGGTAGAGGCTCGGCCGGGTCTCGTAGCGGCGCAGGCCGCCGGCGCGGACCTCGAGATCGACGAGTGTCGTCCCAGTCGCGGCGGCTCGATGCGTCCACGGCGGCGACCGTCCGGAGGTCGCCGGGCTGTGCGGCGGCCGGCAGGCAGCCGGGCAGGAGGAGGATGGTGACGGCGGCGCGTACGCGGAGGCGCGGCGACCGGGCGAATCGTGTCCGACCGTGGACGTCCTGCTGATGGTCATGTGTCTCTGCTTCTCCGGAGATTACAATTGCCGACTTCGCGCGAGCCGGGGCCGAGCGCCAGCTTGAACCACGCGATGAACGCGCGCGTCGGGAGCGGGAGCACCCCTCCGAACCGACCGACGACGACATGGTCGAACTCGTGCTCAACGAGCCCGCCGTCCAACGCGGCCCGATAGGACGAAGCCGAACACAACCCGCAGTGGGCGGTTTGCGGAAAGTCATCTTGCTCGAATGGGGTTCCACCTTCCTTTAACATCCTCTCCATTTGGAGTGGGAAATGGTCTATCGACGAGGGCGGGTCGTGCTGTTCCTGGGACCCTTGGCAGGGCCGTGTGGCGCTTCCCCTGGCGTAGCGACCCAGGCACGGTGACCCTGCCCCAGGGATTCATCCTGCCCCGAGGCTGGCGCCTTGTCATGGACCCGCCTGCTACGAGCCCACGTGGCGCGCCGTGCTGTACCACGGCCTGATGTGGATGTTCGTGGCCTGCGCCATCGGACCCTTCCTCGTCGGACCCCTCAGGATGCTGAGGAGCGCCGAGCCGGCGATATGGACCGTCGCCGAGATCGCCTTCTTCACGCTCCCGGTGACCAGCATCGACGCCTGGATCTGCTACGGCATGCCCACCATCCGCGCGAGGTTGAACGCGCGGAGGCCCGCACAGGACCGGGGAACCATCCGCAGCGACGGGTGCTCGCCCTCGCCGTCGGCGCCGATGGCCCACGACTGAGCGCCAGGCAGTTCACCCCATTCCAATAGGGTGACATCGCGCCATTGTGCCGTTAAGCTCTGTCTTGTCATCTTTTTCGCGGGATTCGTGGATCGACATCACCGAAGCTGCCGAGGACGCGCCGTTGGCCGCGAAGCTTGGACATGGAGGTCCACTGACTCTTCTCTTGGTCGGTCCTCCAAGTCCTGGTGTTCCTCGCTTTGTCGCGCGTACGGCCGTCCGGGGGGCGCCCGTGCAGCTCGGCCTTGGTCGACCCCGCCACGTCGTACACCGCGTCCAGAGTGGCGGGTAGGCGGGTAGACTTCGTTGGGAGGGGACGATGGGGAGCTTCCGACATGGCAAACTGCTCAGCGCGCTGCTGCTCGCTGTGCCGTTGTCCGCGCCCGGGCAGCCGGTCGAGCCGCAGGACGAAGCCGAGGCCGAAGACGCGCCGCAGTTCGCGGAAGAGGTGACGGTCACCGTCACCGCGCGCAAGCGCGAGGAGAACGTCCAGGCGGTGCCGTTCTCGGTGGCGGCGCCGTCCGGGCAGGCCTTGCGGAACCGCGGGGCCGAGACCATCGAGGACGTCTCCGCGAACGTCGCCGGCTTCTCCGTCCAGAACCTCGGCCCCGGCCAGAGCCAGGTCGCGATGCGCGGCGTCTCGGCCGGCCAGATCGTGCGCGACCAGCCGGGGGTCAAGGAGCAGGTCGGCGTCTATCTCGACGAGTCGGTGGTCTCGATGTCGCTGTTCACGCCCGACCTCGACCTGTTCGACATGTCGCGGGTCGAGGTGCTGCGCGGCCCGCAGGGGACCCTGTTCGGGTCGGGCTCGCTGTCGGGCACGGTGCGCTACATCACCAACCAGCCGGTCCTCGGCGTCACCGAGGGGACGGGCGAGCTCGGCTTCAGCTCGCTCGCCGGGGGCGGGCTCGGCAACGACGCGAAGCTCGCCGTGAACGTGCCGCTGGGGTCGGCGGCGGCGCTCCGCGTCGCCGCCTACAACACCGCCATCGGCGGCTTCGTCGACGCCGTGCAGCCCGACCTGAGCGTCCGCGAGGACGTGGACGGCGGCCGGCGCACGGGCGGCCGCGTCGCGGTGCTGCTGCAACCCTCCGAGCGGCTCTCGTTCACCCCGCGGCTCGTCTACCAGGACGTGTCGATGAACGGCTGGAACCGGATGGACGCCTACAACATCCTCGCCAATCCGTTCACGACGACGCGGCCCGCCGTCTCGCTGGAGGACCGGCAGCAGTTCACGCAGATCGACGAGCCCTACGCGGATCGGTTCGTGCTCGGCGACCTCACCGCGGAGATCGGCTTCGGCGACGCCGTGCTGACCCAGATCACCTCCGTCACCTACCGCGACGTCGAGGTCGTGCGAGACGCGTCAGCGCTGGGCGGCAGCGTCTCGTTCAGCCCGTTCGGCGCGCCGGAGGCGGGCTACACCCTCGACTTCCCTCTCGTCGACGCCACCACCGCCGAGGGCCTGACGCAGGAGGTCCGCCTCGCGGGCGGCGGCGAGCGGGTGGACTGGCTGTTCGGTACCTTCTACGGCGTTTCCGAACGCCGCTACGGGCAGAGCGCGTATGCAAGGGACTACGTGGCCGTCAACGGCGCCGCCGTCACCGACTTCCTGCGGGCGGTGACGGGTGTCCCGGACCTCGTCTGGACCGGGTCCCGGCCGCTGGCCGACCATCCCGACACCGAGGAGCTGTTCTTCTCCGATCTCGACTACGACTTCGAGCAGCTCGCCTTCTTCGGCGAGGCGACGGTGGCCGTCACCGACCGGCTCAGCCTGACCGGCGGCCTCCGCTGGTACGACTTCGCCGAGGAGCGCACGCAGGTGTTCGACGGGCTGTTCGCCGACCCGCTCGACAGCGCAGGAACGACGTCGGCGAGGGGCGTCGCGCCGCGGCTCATCGCCAGCTTCGACGTGACCGCGGCGACGCAGATCAACGCGCAGGTATCGAAGGGCTTCCGCCTCGGCGGCATCAACGACCCCCTCAACACCCCCATCTGCTCCGAGGCGGACCTCGCCACCTTCGGCGGTCGCGCGACCTGGGAGGACGAGGAGCTGTGGAACTACGAGGCCGGCGTCAAGTCGACCTTCCTGGGCGGCCGTGGCACGTTCAACGCCTCCGGCTTCTACATGGACATCCGCAACCTGCAGGCGACCCTCACCGCCGGCACCTGCTCCTCGCGCATCATCTTCAACGTGCCCGATGCGCGGAGCGCCGGGGTCGAGCTGGAGCTCGCCGCGCAGCCCACCACGTTCTTCGACTTCGCGGTCTCGGCCAGCGTGGCCGACGCCCGGCTGCAGTCGACGATCACCTCGACCGACGCCGACGGCGCGGTCGGCGTGGTGTCGGGCATCGAGGCGGGCCGGCGCCTGCCGACCACGCCCCGCTTCCAGGCCGCGGCCGCGGCGACGTGGCGCTGGCTGGCCGGCGGGAGCTGGGTCGGCTACGTGAGCGGGACCTTCCAGCACGTCGGCTCGCGCTTCACGCAGGTCGGCGACCAGGCGGCGGGCTTCGGCTCGGTCGACCTGACGGCGCTGTCGCCGGCCCTGCGCCCCGGCGCGCACATCGGCGGCCCGCTGACGCAGGGCGCGTTCTCCTTCGATCCGGAGCTGCCCGCCTACAACATCCTCAACACGCGGATCGGCTTCCTGAACGGCCGCTGGGACATCGCCTTCTTCGTGGACAACGTGACCGACGAGCTGGCGCTGCTGGCCCTCGACCAGGAGCGGGGCACGCTGGCCCGGGTCGGCTACCTGACGAACCGGCCGCGCAGCTTCGGCATCACCACCCGCATCGACTTCTGAGCAGACCTCATGCCTCCCGCGGTTCGCCCCCGGATGCGCAATAGCTGCCCGACGATTTCGCCGCCGGGCCAGCGGGTCGACGCTCGCCGCACGGTCGCCCCAGGGCCGGACCCCGACCGCGGCGTCGGGATGTCCTTGCGGGTCGAGGGCGCGTGTGTCGATACTTGAAGCGTGGCTCCCAAGAACGACGGTTCGACCGCACCCCAGCCTGAGCACGCCTCTCGGGACGTGCGCATCGAGGATCTCCAGCCGGAGCACGAACGTCATGACCGCGAGGTCGACCGCGCCGAACTGTCCACCCGCTCGGACAAGCGCAGAAACCTCGGTCATTCGTCGCAGCCCGCGCGCCGGATCACGCCGACCACGCCCCCGGATCCCTCACTACGCCTCGCGGGGGACAGCCTTGGTGTCCGCCCCCGGACGCGCGATAGGGCACTGCCCGACGACGCTGTTGCCACTGCGGGGTTCGGGCCCCTGAAGGTCGCGCCCACGCCGGTGGCGTGGCGAGATGGCTTCACGGCGAAGGCTCCTAATGGAACCGCACCGCGTAGCCCAACCGGACCCCGCGACCCATCTCGGCGGCCCGATCCTTGATGTACGACGTGTGGTTGCGATAGAGCGTGTTCGTCAGGTTGTAGCCCGTGAACGACAGGATGTGCGACATGTCCTGCAGCGGCCAGACGTACGACGCGCGCAGGTTGACCACGGAATAGCCTTCGGTCTCGGTCTCGCCCCGGAACACGTCGGCCTGCCGCCCCGCGAGCTCCACTTGCGGGCTCAGCGTGAACCCGCCGTAGGGGATGTCGAGGTCCAGCGTGCCTCGCAGCGGCGGAATCCGCGGCAGCGCCTCGTTGGTCGTCGTCAGCCGCGCGTCGACGTACCCGAGGCCGAGCGTCAGCCAGGCCCGCCCCAGCCGGGTGCTGCCCCGGGCGTCGAAACCGGAGAAGCGGCTGTCGCCCTGCAGGATGTCGAACACCGGCAGGTTGTCGGCCACCGCCCCGCTGCGGTTGCCGAAGATGAAGTTCTCGATGTCGTACATGAAGAAGTTGAGCTCGCCCCGGACGCGGTCGCCGCGGTGCCGCAGGCTCACGTCCAGTCCGAGGGTGGACTCGGCGTCGAGGTCCGGGTTGCCGACGTCGAAGGAGAGCGTGCCGACGTGGGGACCGAAGTTGTACAGCTCCTCGATGGCCGGGGCGCGGTAGGAGCGGGTCACGTTGGCGACCAGGGCATTGCCGGCCCCGAGGTCCGCGTGGAGTCCGACCGACGCGGATGCGCCGGCGAAGCCGCGGTCGCGCGCGAGGGGCGCCTCGGGGTGCTCCCCGCCTTCCTCGTGATCGTCGTGCCCGTCATCGTGATCGTCGTGCCCGTCATCGTGCGCACCGACGCCGCTACGCTCGGCCACCTGGTAGTCGTCGCGGTCGACCCGACCGCCGAACTGCACGCGAAAGCGCCCCAGGCTCAGCTCTTCGTAGGCGAAGGCCGCGAAGGACGACAGGTCGGTCCGCGGCGCCAGCGCCTCGACTCCCGCGGCCTCGAAGTCGCGTACCTGCGTCCAGACGCCGAACCTACCCGCCAGACGGGCCGTCTGGCGCTGGTCCAGGTCGGCGCGAACGATGTACGTGCGGTTGTCGTAGCGGGTGCCGACGCGCTGCTGCCCGCCCTCGCTCTCCAGCTCGTCATGGTGCCAATCCACGACGTTCAGGCTCAGGCGCGCTCCCTCGATGAAGCGGTTGTCGAGGTCCTGGAGACCGAGGTCGAACCGCCCGGCGCGGCGCTGCCAGTCGAGCGAGATCGCCGTCTCGCCATGGTCGTCCTCGTGCCCGCCGGGCTCGCCGTGGTGTCCGTGGAACTCGCCCGCGAACGGCACCCCGTAGCGGCCGCCGTTCGACGTCACCCCGGCGCTCGCGAAGAGCCGGTCGCCCGACCAGCCCACCCCGGCCCGCACGGTGCTCGACTCGGTGGCGGAGTTCTCCACGGTCCCCTCGGGCGTGGCGTAGTCGTCCGTCCGCCGCGTGCCGCCGCCCGCCCAGTAGTGCACGCCGCCCCGCGCGTGTTGCAGGCCGAAGTTGCTGCCGGCCTGCGCGTTCGCGCTCCCCACGTCGGCGCCGAACTGCGCCCGCGTGCCCTCGAGCAGCGACTCGCGGTAGCTCTCGTGGGGCGTGATCACGTTCACGACCCCGCCGACCGCGTTCGGGCCGTACAACAGCGTCGCCGGCCCGCGCACGATCTCGATGCGTTCCGCGCTGTCGGGGTCGACCGCGACGCCATGGTCGCCGGACTCGCTCGACAGGTCTCCGGTGCGGACGCCGTCCTCCAGGATCAGCACCCGGTCGCCGTCGAAGCCGCGGATGATCGGCCGGCTCGCGCCGGGGCCGAAGCCGCGGATCGCGATGCCCGGCTCGTTCCGAAGGACGTCTTCGAGACCGGCGGCCGACTCTCTCGCGATGTCGAACGAGTCCACGGTGGTGACCGCGTTGAACGCCTCGAACGTCGTCTCGGTTCCGCCCGCCGAGGCGGTCACGGTCACGTCCTCGCGAACGGGCGAGAGTCCGAGTACGAAGTCCACCGCTGCGTCCCCGCCTGGATCGACGTCCACCCTCTGCCGCCCCGCGGTCACGTGCTCGCGTTGCGCGAGGACGTCGTAGGAGCCGGCCGGCACGCCGTCGATGACGAACCTCCCCAGCTCGTCGCTCAACGCGTACCTGCCCGTGCCCACGACGAGGACCACCGCGCCCTGAACGAAGTCGACTTCCTGCAGTGTCACCGTGCCGTGCACCCTGCCGGTCTCCTGGGCAAGGACCGGCGCCGCGGCGAGAACGACCATCGAAGCCGCCGCACGAACCCCTGTTGCTGTCAATCGGTACATCGGATTCCCTTCCCGAGTTCCCTCTCCTCGTGACCCTTCCGTGTCCATCGCACAGGGGCAGCCGAGAACGCGCCAGGCACCGCGTCAGGGGACACGCACCAGGACACGCACCCCGGACCGGGCAAGGGTCCGACACCGCCGAGCGGTGTCGGGAAACGCCATCCTGTAACTCGCAGTCGGCTGCGGACAGGCACCATCGCCGTGGCGCGCATGCTCACTTGCGCGCACAACGAGAGTGCGCCGTCGACGAACGATGGACGAAACGAAGCGCGTGACGGGAATCAGGCGGGGGGGCCGCGGGGGGGCCGCGGGCGGAAACGACCGGACGTGATCGACTCGCCGTCGTCAGCCGGTTCGATCGACTCCGGAACGTCCGCGAACCCGATCCGCGGGCATCCGGACAGCTCGGCGGCGGGCTGGTGACGGTGCTGGCAGGCCGTGCAGTCCTGGCCGACCTCGTGCTCTTCGTGGCAGATGACCTCGGCGGCCATGACGCCGGCCAGCGCCATCGCCAGAACAACGAGCCAAGCGCGCCGGCCGGAGCCGCGTCGCGGGAGCCCCGCGTGCGCGGGTCTTCTGTCGACCATCCGCTTTCGACCCTAGCAGAGACCGCCCCGAGGTGGCAAGGAGCGCTCCCGGGGCCGCTTGCTGCCGCCGGGTCATCGCTGAGCGACTACGGTCGGGGCCGCCGCACGGACCAGCGTGCGGCGTACATCCTCGGGCAAGTGCTCCGGCACCTCCATTCGACGAGTGCGGGTCGGCACGAGGGTGACGTCGACCTCGGACGGGAACCTCATCGCGGCGCCGGTGATGAGGTCCACGAGCATCGGCGCCAAGGACGCGAACACGCCGGCGGGGACGCTCGGACCGCACTCGTCGCAGCCCCGCAACGCCAGCATGCCCACGACGCCGGTGCCGACACCGGCCGGGATGTTCGCCAGCATCCACGGACTCATCCCGCGGCGGAGCCGCATGTGGTGCGAGCGGCCCTCCTTCTCGACGCGGATTCGAGGCTCCCGGCTGCGGCGACTCAGGCGGATCCACGTCGGCGTGGTGCCCCTCGACCGCCCGTCGAGAAACACCTCCGCGCCCGGCGGTGTCGAGGTCACCCGGACGAGTTGCGTAGTGTCGTTCTTCATGGTCGCGCAGCCCGCCATGGCGAGGACGGCAGCGAGCGACGTCGTTTGCCAGCACCTCATGTCGCACCTCCTCAGAACGTCAGCGATACGGCGGCGCCCCGGCGGTCGGGCGCCAGCAGAGGCGCCACGCTCCAGGCCCGCCGAGTCGTGGTCGGCCAGCCCTCCTCCGTCCGTGTCAGGTGATCCACGCCGACGCCGATCCAGCCGCCACCATCCCGAAGAAGCCGCCCGTGAGCAGGAGGCCTCCGAAGGAGGGGGCACAGTCCCCCTCAGCGCGGCAAAGGCCGACCATCAGCAGCGCGAAGCTGCCTGCGCCGGTTGCAAAGCCGCGCCGGAAGCCGCCGCTGGTGGGGTCGTCCACCCGGTAGCGCACGGCCCAGACGTCGTCCCTGCCGAGGTCGAGCTGCTGGTCGCCAACTCGCACGGACAGCGCCCCGAGCGTCACCCCGACGACCTGTGCCCTCGTCACGCGGCCGCCGGCCAGGGTCACGCGGACATCGTCCCCGGACTCGACCACCCCCAAGAGCTGGCCGAAGTCGACAGGGTCCTGGGCCGCCGCCGGCGCGGCCAGCCACACGAGCAGAATCCACCCTCCCGATCTGAGCATCGCCATGATGTGCCTCCTCTACCGGGGAGTGCGCGAACGGAGTGCGGATCGGCTCTCGGCGACGACCGCCAAGTCCGAGTAGACCGCCGACCGGGGGACGGCGGGCGACCGGTATCAGGTGGTGGTGGTGGTGGTGGTGGTGATGGTGGTGTACGTGGACGCGGAGGCCTTGACCGAAGCGCCCGACGCTGCCCGGCGCAGTCGTCCCTCCGCACGGCAGTCCGAGGGGGCGTCGATGCCGGTCCGAACAATCGACACGGCATGCTCTTCCGCAACTCCTTGAATGTACAGCCGATCGTCTCTTACGAACTGCTCGAGGATCGTCTAGCTAGTCGAGCGCAGCCGCGTTCCCGGAGCCATGAGGCGGCCGGCGGTCTTGGCGCTTGAGCCGAAGCGGCAGCCCGCGAATCCCGACCGCCCCCCCAACGGCAGTTGAAGACGATCGATGTTCGCACTACGATCTCCGGCCACGCTCCACCGAGGGGGGCAAGACGACCATGCATGCACCGAGCGGAAAGCACCCGGTCGACTACCTGTTCAGCAGGCTGCAGGATCTCGATTATCCAGACGGACTTGTCGCGGTTCCGAAGATGATGCGCGGAACCGCATTCTTCCCGGGCGGTTGCGGCCTCTGGCGGGACGTTGGCGGACATCTGCCGCCCATGCCGCTCGGGGAGGTGATGGTTCTCGGTCAGGACTTCGGAAAGGCGAAAGACTACCAGAAGGCACTATGTATCGGGCACGAGCTCGATACCTCCACATGGCACCACCTGCGTCCGCTTCTGCGAGACGCCTGCATTTCGCCCGAGTGCTGCTTCTTCACGAACGCCTACATGGGGTTGCGTACTGGTCGCTCCTCCATGGGTCCATCTCCGGGAACGAAGCACCAGGAATTCCGGGCATGGTGCCAATCATTCCTCAGGGAACAGCTCTCCGAGCAGAAACCGAGACTCATCCTGGTACTCGGGCTGGAAGCCGCCGGGCTAATCGCATCGGTTTCGCGCGACTTGGATGCATGGAGCAAGAGACGGCACCTGGAGTGGAGAGATCTGTACGACGCTGGTCTCCTGAAGCGCAGAGTTGACTTCGGTTACGGTGCGACGGTGACGGTAGTCACCCTACTGCACCCCAGTGGCTACGACTTGGGAAACAACCTCCGGCACCGCCGCTACGGCGAGAATACAGGAAGGGATGCCGAGCTAGCGTTGCTCCGGAAGGCTGCGAACTAAGTCAGAATGACTTGAACGACAGTTTACCTTCCCGGACGCGAGGCAACGATGCTGCACTCTGCTCCCGGCGGACGACGACAATGTGGGACACGGTGCTCCGAGCGTTGCGGGCGCGCCGAGCCAAGCCGTGATTCGACCTAACGACTCGAATCACGCGGCGCCACCCCATTCGGCCAGCGCCGTCACGGAGTGCCGTAGCTGCCACCAGGGCGCGGCCCTGCCGTCCCGCGGCAACCCGCGGGCGCAAGGATGGCAACCGGAGGATGGGTGAGCGCGCCGACCGCCGGGAGGGCTGCGCCGCTACGGTCGGTGGCAACGCGTACGGATTGGCCACCGCCGCGACGAGCCGATCGATGGCGCGGCCGAACCGGCGCGGCGTCCCGCCGTGCGTCCGTCCGGAGGTCGAGGGAGGTCGAGGGGGCGGTGCCCCTCGCCAGCCCCTTGTGTACACAACGGGTATGCCGGCTCTTGATGCCTCTATCGGTGTCATGAGCCAGTCACTCGCACGGCGTCTCCAGACTGTTGACCGCTCCCTCAGCGGTCCGGCTCGTGTGTGCGCCCGGGTCGCCTGTCCGTTACGGCGGGCGGAGCCATTCCGGTTTCCCACACCTTCTGGCGGCCTACGCCGGTTCGGCAGGCGTCGTGGAGCGCTTCGCGGATGCGCGTCGCCCCGAAGGCGCTGGCGCGGAGGTGGTGGCCGATGCCGCTCTCGTCGAGCCTGCGGTCGATTTCGCCGGCGGCCATTGCGGTTCGGTGGATTCCGCCGCTGTAGGTGCGGCATTCGACGATGGCCTGCTCTCCTTCGGCCCAGATGGTAACGTCGCGATACACGGCTCCCCGCAGCGCGGCGCCGGCTCGTGTGCCAAGCGTGGCGGGGTCGTCGATCTCGCCAGCGCCGACGAGCTGCGTACGGGCATCGCGTTCGAGGTTCGCGTCGGCGTTTTCCAGCGTGAGCGCCGTGACTTCCGTGTCGTACAGGCTGCGGCAGTTGACCGCGGCGGCCAGGGCCCTGGGGTCGTGCTCATTGGCCTTGATCAGGTCGAAGACGTCTCGCACCAGTGCGTCGTCGGCCCTCTCGAGCTTCCCGTGGAGTATCTGGGCGCTGTCGAGGACCATTGCCGGGTGTCCGTTGACGAGTGCCTCTCGCTCGGCGCCTGGCGGGATCGGGCTCAGTTGGACGAGGTCGACTTCGCCAGCGTCGAACTCGACGATCCACTGCCTTGCGTGGTACGTCGCTGTGCCCCCCAGGTCCGCCATCGTCTGACGAAACTGGCTGCCGGGTTCTCCGAGGTCCCGCAGGGGCACGTCGCGGCCCACGCCGAGGTCGAGGTCGAAGCTGTCGCGGTGCTTCCAGCGGGCGGCCAGCGCGGTGCCGCCGCCGAGTTGGAAGCGGTGCGGTCCGCTGTGCAAGTGCGCCAGGGCGTCGGCTATCGCCTGGTGCACGCGCTCCCACAGCAGTCCGGCCGTCACCGAGAGCGTCAGCTCTTCACGGCCCATCGGTTGATCTTGTGGATTCGGGGGGCGCAGGCGAAGTTGGCGCGGCGGAGCGCAGCGACGAGCTGGCGCAGGGTGTATGCCTGTTGGACCCACGCTTCGATGATCTCGGCAACTGTTGCCTCGGCGCCCCACATGCGGATGATGCTGGCTTGCCGTTCGGTCGGTTGCTCAGCGCGCACGGCGTCGTAGAACTCGTCCGCAGTTGGGCGCTGCTTCCAGCCGGCGCAGCCGCTGGCGAGTCGGCGCTGGACAGCACGGGCGTGGCGACCGCGCGGCGTGTCGGGCGCGCACAGTCGGCGGAAGTCGTCTTCGGCCGCAGGGCGGTCGCTGAAGGCGCCTGGCGGCAACAGCATGGCCGGTCGCCTGGGGTTGCGTTCGGCTCGGCGCCGCTCGCTCTCGGCGCGGGTGTCGAAGGCGGCACGCGTCAACATGACCGATTCACGATACCGTACTCGGAGGTCGCGTCCCGACAGGGACAAACCGCACCCGTCGTCGACTCTACAGATGACCGCCCCGGCACGGTCAGGCCGGCGCTTCGGGGTGAATCGGCGGCGCTCACGGTTCTTGTCGTGCGCTCGGGACGCGCTTGACTTCGGCGCGCCTTTTGAGCCTCAATAGGCGGATGGTGTCGCTGAAGCGGATGGTCGTCATGGCCGCCGCGCTGCTCATCGTGCTCGCGCTGGCGCCGTTGGGCGTTGCGTTCCACGAGCACGACGTCGACGCGCAGGCCGCCGGCCACGCGGACTGCGATGCCTGTCACTTCCGGCACCTGTCGGGAGTCGAGACCGACGGCGCGCCCGCGCCGTTCGTGGCGGACGTCGCCGCTCGCGGCGTCGTGACCGACCGCCCGGACGGCGAACGGTCCGCCGCCCTCGGCATCCGCCCCACGCGCGGCCCGCCCGCGTAGTCGCCTCGTCGCATCCACCTGCGACGGTCACGCATCCACGTCTGGCCGGTTGTCCGGATCGGAGTCGGCGCCTGCGCGAGCACCAGGGCTCGCCGCGGCCTCGGATTCAGTGTTCCGAATTTCGGAGGAGAGTTCCATGTCACGTCTTCGCGGAGAACAGCTCGTTTCTCGATGCATCGTCGCCAGCGCGCTGCTGGTCGGGCTCATGGCCGGCGCAACGCCCACCCGGGCGCAGGCCCAGGAAGCGGCCGATCAGCCCTTCATGGCCGGCGCGCCGCTCGACCTCTCGTCGAACGCCAAGACCTTCGGCGGCTTCCGGTTCGCCGAGAGCATGGCCTACGACGAGGCCCGCGACCTGTACGTCGCGGTCAACGCCGGGATCGCCCAGGACGTCATACCCAACGACGGCTACATCTCGCTGATCAACCCCGACGGCAGCGCGCATACCCTGAAGTGGATCGGCGTCGACCGGAACGGCCTGACGTTGAACCATCCCCTGGGCAGCGACATCGTCAACGGCCTGCTGTACGTGGCCGACATCAACGTCGTGCGGTGGTTCGACATGGAGAGCGGCGAGCCGCGGGGCAGCGTCACGGTGGAGGACGCGCAGCGCTTCAACGACATCGAGGTGGCCGAGGACGGCACCATCTGGGCCACGCAGACCGGGACCGAGGAGAGCGCCACCTGGCGCGTGTACCGGATCGGGCCGGACGGCGACTCGTCGGTCGTCGTCGAGGGTGCGCCGCTCGCCCGGCCCAACGGCGTCGCCTTCGACCCGGACGGCAACATCGTCGTGGTGAACGTGAACGACAACGCGGTGCTCACGTTCTCGCCCGACGGCGAGCTCGTCGGGACCGAGCACGCGGTGGACGGCGGCAACGACGGGCTGGTGATTCTGGACGACGGCACGAAGTACGTCTCCAGCGTCCGGATCGGCACCGTCTCGCGCATCCGCCCGGGAGAGGAAGCCGAGGTCGTGGCGTCCGGCATTCCGAGCGCCGCCTCGATGGCCTACGACTCGAAGCGGAACCGGCTGCTCATCCCGATGAACAACTGGAACGCCATCACCATCGTCGAGCTCGACTGACCGGGTCCGCTGACACCTGTCTCGGGACCACAACCATCGACCCGCCCGAACCATGACGAAGCCGAGCCGGCCGACCGCTCTCGTGGCGCTGCTGCTGGCGTGCGCCCTGCTGTCGGCCGGCTTCGTCTCTCATGCCCATGACGACGGGCACGCCGGCGGCGACGATCACCACTGCGTCATCTGCTGCCTCCGGCACCACTCCCCCGTCACGACGACGACGGCGCCCGCGCCCCCGCTGCCGGACCTGGCGGCCCACCCCGCCGCATCGAGCTGCCGGCAGAGCCGGTACGCTTCGACGCTCGCCACCCAACCGACGCGCGGGCCGCCCGCGTAACGCCTTCCCATCACATCGACGACCCGGCCGCTCCCCCCGGGATCGGCGCCGAGCCAGCGCGCGCACGCAGAGCCCGCAGGACCCTCGGGTCCTGCTCGACGAGTACGCGCGCACCGAGCTTGCGGCCTACCTGCACCCGAACGACGACCTTCGGGCGGGCGCGCACGTGCTGAACGTGATCGACGCCGACTGCCAGGAAGACGGCGGCGAGCCCGACCAGGGAGACGGCGGCGAGCCCGACCAGGGAGACGGCGGCGAGCCCGACCAGGGAGACGGCGGCGAGCCCGACCAGGAAGACGGCGGCGAGCCCGACCAGGGAGACGGCCGCGAACCCGACCAGGGAGACGGCGGCGAGCCCGACGCTCGGCCGTCTCGTGTCGGTGAGCCCGACACTGACGCGCTTCCAGGGGCCTGCCCCGCGGAACGGCACGGGCTCCTGACGGGTCGGATTGGGCGCCAAGGGGAACCGAAGGCGACGACCGGGAGGCGCCCGCCGGCAGAAGGGGCCGTCGCGAACGGCGCGAACGACGCGAACGACGCAGCAGCAGATGGAGGAAGAGCAGATGACCGCGAGAACAGAACCGGCACGGGTGCGGACGGTGCGCAAGGTGCTGGCCGACCTGTGGTCCCATCGCAGGCGCATCCTGGCCGCGGCGCTCGCGGCGGCGGTGCTCTGGGGCGGGTTCGCCGCCTACCAGCGCCATCTCGCGGTGACCCGGGTCGCCTTCGTCAACTTCCCCGGCTTCCAGCTCGCCCGCATCGAGCGCGCGCGCCCGCACGGCGCGGTGCGCATCGAGCCGCTGGACATGGCGGCGCTGGATCGCGCCGCCGACTATCCCGTCGTCTACGTCTTCGGGCGCGGCCTGCAGCTCGACGAGACGCAGCTCGAGCACCTGCGCGAGGCCGACCGCCGCGGGACGCGCCTGTTCGTGCAGGGGGCCACGAACCCGGCCCTCGACGTCACCAACCTGCGCGGCACGCAGCTCGACGCGGCCAACGGCTACCTCGAGTTCGGGGGGGCCGAGAACTACGCCCGGCTGCTCAACTTCTCGCGCGCGGAGCTCGACGGCAAGGCGTTCCGGTCGGACGCGGTCGAGCCTCCCGTCGAGCGGTCCATGGACGTGCTGTTCCACCTCGACGACGACCTGACGTTCGAGACCGTCGACGCGTTCGACGCCTACTACGACGCGCAGGGGCTCGCCAAGCCGGACGCCCCGAAGATCGCCCTGATCACGAGCGTGCCCGGCCCCTTCAACGCCAACCGGGACCACGTCGACGCGTTCATCCGCGCGCTCGAAGGCCGCGCGTGGAACGTCTACCCGATGGCCAGCGCCGAGAAGCGCCTCGACTTCCTCAAGCGCATCGACCCCGACCTCGTGGTGCTGATGCCGCACGGGCGGCTCACGCTGGGGCGCGCCGACGAGGCGATCGCCTGGCTGCGGGAGCGCGACATCCCCATGCTGACGCCGGTGTCTGTGTTCCAGAACCACGACGACTGGGTGACCGACCAGCAGGGCATGGCCGGGTCCATGCTCACGATGAGCGTCGTCCTGCCCGAGCTCGACGGCGGGGTGGCCCCCTACGCGGTGGCGGCGCAGTTCACCGACGCGGACGGCTACGAGATCTTCGACGCGCTGCCCGAGCGGCTCGAGACCTTCTGCGACCTCGTCGAGGGCTGGCTGACGTTGAAGGCGAAGCCCAACCGCGACAAGCGGGTGGCCATCTACTACTACAAGGGGCCGGGCAAGAACGCCATGAACGCGGGCAGCCTGGAGGTGGCGCCGAGCCTGCTGAACCTGCTGCGCTCGCTGCGCGACGCCGGCTACACGGTCGAGGGGCTGCCCGAAACCGACGACGAGTTCTGGGAGATGGTCCAGGCGAAGGGGCCGGTGCTCGGTCCCTACGCGCGCGGCGCGTTCGAGGAGTACGTGGCCACCGGCGATCCGGCCCTGGTGCCGGCCGGCGACTACGCCGCGTGGGTGGAGAAGGACCTCGAGCCGGGCATGCGCGACGCCGTCGTCGAGCAGTACGGCCCCGCCCCCGGCGAGTACATGACGGTCGGCGAGGGCGAGGAGACGGCGCTGGCCGTCGCCCGCGTGCAGTTCGGCAACGTCGTCATCCTGCCGCAGCCCATGCCGGGGGCCGGCGACGACACGTTCCGGCTCGTGCACGGCGCGCGGAAGGCGCCGCCGCACCCCTACGTCGCCTCGTACCTGTGGACCCGCAACGCCTTCGGGGCCGACGCGGTGATGCACTTCGGCACCCACGGCAGCCTGGAGTTCACGCCGTGGAAGCAGATTGCCCTGTCGGCCTTCGACTGGGCGGACGCCCTCGTCGGCGGCCTTCCGCACGTCTACGTCTACGTCATGAGCAACGTCGGCGAGGGCATCATCGCCAAGCGCCGCTCCTACGCGGCGACGGTGACCCACCTGACGCCGCCGTTCATGGAGGGCGGGCTGTACGACGGGTTGCGCCCGCTGCGCGACCGGCTCGACAGCTTTCGCAACGCCGCCGACGGCCCGGTGCGGGCCGAGCACGCGCGCACGATACGGCGCCTGGCGACGGAGATGAACCTGCACGTGGACCTCGGCCTCGACCCCGACGCGGCGTGGTCGGCCGACGAGATGTTCCGCCTGAGCAACCACGTCGAGACCATCGACGGGGAGAAGGTCACGCAGGGGCTCTACACCCTCGGCAGCGCCTTCACGCCGGACGAGGTCGACTCGACGGCGGAGCTGATGGCCATCGATCCCATCGCCTACGCCCTCGCCCGCATCGACACCGTCAAGGGCGCGGTCAAGGCCGCGGATCTCGAGGACGAGGCGTACTTCGAGCGCCGCTACCGCCGGCGCGCGCGCGACGCCTACGCGCGGCGGGTCGCGGGCGCGAACGCCGGGGCAGTGCTCTCCGACCTGGTGGCGGACGCGGACGTGCAGCACGCCCACGCGTGGCGCGAGGCGTCGCGGCGGCCGTCGGACGACGACATCATCCGCGGCTTCATCTCGATGGGGGCGGGCGGGCGGGGCCGGCCGGACGCCGCCGTGCCGGAAGCCCGCGCGGGCGAGCTCGAGGACCTCGTGGCGCGCGTCCTGCCGCATCCGCGGAAGGTGGAGTTCGTCGAGCGGCTGCAGTCGGAGCAGGAGTTCGCGCGGACGTCGCAACTGCTCGATCCGGTGCAGCGCGAGCGCGCGAAGACCATCGCCGCGGTCATCCCGCCGATGGCCGAGGCGCTGGAGATTGCCGACGACCCGGACGTGTTCGCCCTGCTCGAGGCGATGCAGGACGAGGCCCTCCGCGAGCGGACGTTCGCGCTGCTGAAGGACCCCGGGCTCGTCGACCGCGTCGAGGAGGAGAAGCGGCGGCTGGCGGCGGAGCGGCTGGCGTTCGCCCTCGAGGCGCCGCAGGTCGAGGCCCTCGGGCGGGCCTGGGGTCACGAGTCGGCGGGCGATCTGGTGACCGCCGCCAGCGAGGACATCGAGGGGGCGCTCTCGGCCGTGGCCTTCTACCGGGAGCACCGCGCGACGCTCCGCGACCAGCTTCACGACGTCGACGCGCCGGCCGCGGATCGCCTGCGGAAGATCCTGGACGACCCGGCGTTCGACCCGCGCCTCGCCGCCGCCGCCGACGCCGCCGGCGTCGAGCTGGAGGCGCGCGCGGCCCGCGACGCCGAGCTGGCCCGGGCGGTGCTGACGCTGGAGACGAGCGTGGGCGGCATCGACCGGCACCGGAAGGGCCTGCGCGACAGCTCCGACCTCGAGCTCGAGAGCGTGGCGCGGGGCCTCGCCGGCGGCTACGTCGAGCCGTCCCCCGGGGGCGACCCCATCGTCAACCCCGACGCCGTCCCCACCGGGCGCAACCTCTTCTCCATCGACGCCGAGAAGACGCCGTCGCCGGAGGCGTGGACGGTGGGGCGCGGCCTGGCGGAAGCGCTCCTCGACGAGCACCGGCGGCGCCACGACGCGTATCCCCGGAAGGTCGCGTTCACCCTCTGGCCCAGCGACTTCATCGGCACCGAGGGCGCCACCATCGGCCAGATCTTCTATCTGCTCGGCGTCGAGCCGGTGTGGGACCCGTTCGGGCGGGTCGCCGACCTGCGGCTGATGCCCGCCGCCGACCTCGGCCGGCCCCGCATCGACGTCGTCGTCCAGACCGCCGGCCAGCTCCGCGACCTCGCCGCCTCGCGCCTCGCCCTCATCAACCGCGCCGTCGCCATGGCGGCCGAGGCGCGCGACGCCGAGGCCAACTTCGTGCAGGAGGGGCGGGTGCGCGCCGAGGAGGTGATGATGGCCAGGGGCCTCTCCCCCGCCGACGCGCGGCGCTACTCGACCCTGCGCGTCTTCGGCGGCGTGAACGGCAACTACGGCACCGCCATCATGGAGATGGTCGAGAGCGGCGACCGCTGGGAGGACGACGCAGAGGTCGCCGACCAGTACCTCCGCAACATGGGCGCCGTCTACGACGAGGGCGAGCTGTGGAGCTTCTACGCCGACGGCATCTTCGAGGCGGCCCTCGCCGGCACCGAGATCGTCGTGCAGCCGCGGGAGAGCCACACCTGGGGGGCGCTGAGCCTCGACCACGTCTACGAGTTCATGGGCGGGCTGAGCATGGCCGTCCGCCACGTCACCGGCCGCGACGCCGACGCCTACTTCAACGACTTCCGCAACATGAACCGGCCGCGGGTGACGGACCTCGAGGAGACG
>JAJEFC010000391.1 GCA_022820675.1 Vicinamibacteria bacterium
GAGCCGCTGCTCGTGGTGTCGAGCGACGTGCCCGGCGCGTCGGTCTTCCTGAACCGGCGGTTCCTGGGGACGACGCCGTTCGAGGCGGTCGAGCTCGAGCCGGGGCGCCACCGGCTCAACGTCTCGGCGGAGGGCTACGAGGGCTTCGCCCGGGATATCGAGATTGGCGACGAACCGGTCTCGGTCGACGTGCGGTTCCGCCAGGTCCGGCTCGACGCCCGGGTCGAGGTCGTCCACCGGCACCGGTTCGGCTCGTGCAGCGGGACCCTGCGCGCCGACCTCGCCGGTCTCCACTACGAGACCGACGGCGACGACGCGTTCTCCATCCCGTTCGCCGAGCTCGAGGAGCACGCCGTCGACTATCTCGAGCACACGCTGACCGTGAAGCGGCGCGGCGGGCGCACGTACAACTTCACCGACGAGCAGGAGACGGCCGACGCCCTCTTCGTCTTCCACCGCGACGTCGAGCGGGCCCGCGACCGCCTCGCGGACGCGCAATGACCATCCGGTGCCCCTGGGCTGGGTCCGATCCGCTGTATCTGCGGTATCACGATTCCGAGTGGGGCGTCCCCGTCCACGACGACCGGCACTTCTTCGAAATGCTGGTCCTGGAAGGGGCCCAGGCCGGCCTCGCCTGGATCACGATCCTGCGCAAGCGCGAGGGCTACCGAGACGCGTTCGATGGCTTCGATCCCGCCGCGGTGGCCGGCTACGACGACCCGCGGGTCGAGGCCCTGCTCGGGAACCCCGCCATCGTTCGCAACCGGCTCAAGGTCGAGTCGGCCGTCGGCAACGCCCGCGCCTTCCTCCGGGTGCAGGAAGAGCACGGCAGCTTCGACCGCTACGTCTGGCGTTTCGTCGACGGACGCCCGCGGCAGAACCGGTGGCGCGCCATGGGCGAGGTGCCCGCCGAGACGCCCGAGTCGCGGGCGCTGAGCCGCGACCTGAAGCGCCGGGGGTTCCGCTTCGTCGGCCCCACCATCTGCTACGCGTTCATGCAGGCGACGGGCCTGGTGAACGACCACCTGGTCGACTGCTTCCGCCACGCCGAGCTCACGCGCTGACCGTCGCCCGGTCGTCCGCCCGTCGCGCCAGCGACCTTCCCCGCCCGTCAACGCCTGCTCTCCGCACCGGGCTCCCGATGCCCGCTCCGCCTCGACAGAGTTCATCCCCGTGCGCTCGGTGTCCGGTCCGACATCGGCCCCCGGCCGTCTCGCTTGCCGTCGGCTGGACGCTCGGCTGGGCGACCGGGCCTCGTCACGGTCCCGTTACTTCGACACCACCAGCAGTACCCCGAGGACAACGACGGCCGAGCAACCCAGCGACCAGGCCGACAGGGCCTCGCCGGCCAGGAAGTATCCCAGCACCAGCGCGATGACCGGGTTCACGTAGGCGTAGGTGGCGGCCTTGGCGGGGACCGACGCCTTCAGCAGCCAGAGGTAGCAGCCGTAGGCGACCGAGCCGAAGGCGGCGACGTAGGCCCAGGCCGCGAACGCCCCCGGCGAGATGGCGCCCCAGTCGAGTCCCCGCGGTTCGCCCGCCGCCACCGACAGGGCCAGCAGCACCGCGCCGCCGCCCAGCATCTGCATGCCCGACGACAGCGCCTGCGAGTGCGGCTGGGGGACGTGGCGCGAGCAGACCGAGCCGGCTGCCCAGAGCACGGTGGCGACGACGATGGCGCCGGCGCCGACCGGGTCGAGGCCGCCCGCGCCCGCCGCCCCGGCCGGGTTGACGAGCAGTGCGACGCCGGAGAATCCGAGTACGAGCCCCACGACCACGCGGCCGGCGGGGCGCTCGCCTCCGGGCCGCCACCAGTCGCCGAGGGCCACCCAGAACGGCACCATCGAGACGAGGAGGGCGCCGAGTCCGGACGGCACGCGCTGCAGCGCCCAACTGACCCCGCCGTTCCCGCCCGCCGCCATCAGCACCCCGACGAGGCCGGTCATCGCCCAGTCGCGGGCGGTGGGCCGCGCCGCCCCCTGCCGCAGGCCCCACGCCGCGAACACGAGCCCCGCCGCGATGAAGCGCACGCCCGCCATGAGGAACGGGGGAATCTCGGCCACCCCCCAGCGGATGGCGAGATACGTCGAGCCCCAGATGACGTAGACGGCCGCGAACGCGGCCACGAGGGCGACGGGGGAGGGGCGATTCGTCAATCGGACCTCGCTTCAGCGGGCCGTGGCGAGCCCCCGCGTCGCAGCGGGATCGGCGGGGCGCCCGGCTGAGAAGGCGTGGGGAGCACCGTCACGACCGTGCTCTCCATCCCGACTCCCGGGAGCGGCGGGGCGGCCGCCTGCCAGGGCGCGGAGAACTCCCGTGAGCGGCGGGGCGGCCGCCTGGACAAGGCGCGGAGAGACCATGGGTCTGTTCAGGCTTCCTCCCCCGGTCTGGCCGCCGCGAAGAGCCCGGCCAGCAGGTCCAGCTTCTCGGTGACTTCATCCGGGATCGATTCGGGATCGGCGAAATCGACCAGCCGATGCAGCTCGGTCTTGCGCAGCAACATGGCATGGCCGAGCCGGTCGGCCAGCCGGCGAAAGAACTCCTCGGCGAAGTCGCTGAGCTTGATGCGGCCGGTGCTGGACGCCCACACGAGACGCGACGCGTCGGCGTCGAGACCCTGCCAGGTCGTGAAGTCCCGGGTGCGGCTCGAGAATACGCGTTCCAGGATCAGCTCGGAGAGAACCGCGTCAATCTCGTTCTCGAACCGTCCGAACAACGGCATGTCCGAGTATTGGCCCGCGGCGTAGGCTCTCAGGACTTCGGGGGTGACGAAGTAGTTCTCGCATTCGTAGCGACGCCACCAGGCGATCCGCAGTCCGCCCTCGTCCACGTCGGGCCGCTCCCGGCCGTCGCTGTCCAGGACGGCGAGGCCGACGAGACCCGGCACGATGGCGCGCAGCGCGAAGAAGTGCTTGCTCGGGGTCACGCCGAACCCGCCTTCGACCCGTTCCAGCTCGGCGTCGAGGTCCGGACCCGGGAAGTTGTCCTGCACGTAGAAGGCGTTGGTCCGTTCGTCCCAGTCGTCGTCCGCGGGGTGACCCAACCGGCGCGCGAGCGCGCGCAGCATGTCGAGGTCGGTGCGTCCTTCGACGTAGAGCACATAGCCTCGCTGCCTCGCCCTCAAGTAGTGCTCGGCGCCGTAGTGCTTCAGGGCGTTGCGGATGTCGGTCTTCGCCGCGAGGTCGTCCGCCCGCCCCTGCAACAGCAGCGTCAGGTTGTGGTCAAGCGCTTCGTCGAGAAGCACCTCGGAATGCGTCACGAGAATCACTTGCGACCCCTGCCCGGCGGCGATCTCGCGGAGCAGCACGTAGACCTGCTTCTGGCGGAGAATCTCGAGATGGGCGTCGGGCTCGTCTATCAGCACCACGCTGCGCCGATGGGAATGGAGATAGGCGAAGATCAGCAGCATCTGCTGAAGGCCGCGTCCCGCGAGGGCGACGTCGAGCGACTCTTTCACGTCGTCCTGGCGATAGAACAGGTTGATGCTGCCGCGCGTGGTCTCCTGCGGCCGGCCGAGGCGGACCGCGAACAGCCGCTCCATCAGCGCCGTGATGCGGTCCCAGTCTTCCGGTGCTTCCTTGTCGACGAGCAGGCACAGATTCCGCAACACCTGCGCGGTCTGTCCCTGACCCAGCAGCACGTCGATACGGCCCGGCTGGAGGATCGGCTCCTCGGTCTCCAGGCCCGACATCGGGTACAGCAGCTCGACGCCGAGCTTGGCCGCGGCCGCGATCAGCTCCGGTCGGTCGAGCGTCGCCTCGTCCGGCGTGCAGTAGATCAGCTCGTCACCCTGGTTGCGGAAGCGCATGGTGACCGGCTCGACGGTGTTCCCGTGCGACAGGCCGACGGTGATCACGAGGGGGACATCCCGGTTGCCGCGCCGGACGTTCGTGTTGTGCCAGAAATAGCGGGTGCGCTGCACGGGCACCGCGACGATGTTCAGCCGGTTGATCGACGTCGAGGTGCGTTCCTTCGGGGGCGCCTTGCCCTTGCTGTCGTACCAGGTCTTCACCGCCTGCGACCAGAGCGCAATGGCCTGGATGGCGGTTGTCTTGCCGCAGTTGTTGGGGCCGATCAGGACGGCGGGGTGATCCAGCTCGACGCGCTGTCGGTCGCCGAAGCGCTTGAAGTTCTGAATCTCGAGGTAATGCAGCAGCCTCATGCCGCGTCCTCCCCGGCCTGTCCGCCCTCGGCGCGAGTCCCGGCTCGCCCGCCAATCGTCGCCTGACGGCTCCGCTTGGCGCCCAACCAACCCGCCAGGAGTCCGCCGTCGGGCGGCGGCGCGACTACCCGACGTTGACGACGGCGCGGGTGCTGCGGTGCCGGTCGACGACCTCGCGGCCGAGGCGCTTGCTCAGGTACACCTTCGACGCGCCCGGGTCGTCGGGATGGGTCTCGAGCTTGATGACGTCGAACTCCAGGTGGTCGAGGGTGCTGCGCATGCCGTAGAAGCGGTTCTTGGTCTTGACGACGACCTCGTCGAAGCCGTTGTCGAGGGCCCACGACTCCTGCTGCTCGGTGAGGGCCCGGAAGAACCCCTGGCCCCGCCAGTCGCGGCGGGTGCCGCCGATCCAACTGTAGAGGACCTTGCGGCCGTCGAAGCGGACGCAGTCGGTAAGCCGGGCCACGAGGTCGGCGAGCCTGGCGTCGGTCTCGCGGCGGCGCAGCTCGTGCGACACCTTGAACGCCACCGGCGCCACCGTGCCGGGATCGTCGGGCAGCGGCGCCTCGGCCATGACGATCTGATGGTCGCGGTCGCCGAGCCTCGCCACGACCTCGGACGAGGTCTTGCGGCGCGGGAACTCCCCGAAGAACTCCTCGATGTACTGAATCTCCAGCGCGCCCTGCTGCAGCCCGTACTGTCTGATGTGATACTCCATCGGCGGCGAATCCTCGATCATACATCCCCATGCCCGAGCTGCCCGACGTCACCGTGTACGTGGAGCAACTCCGCCGCCGCGTCGCCGGCGAGCCGCTGCGCCGGGTCCGGCTCGGCAGTCCCTTCGTGCTGCGCTCGGTGGACCCGCCCCTCGACGCCGTCGAGTCCCGCCGGGTGCACTCGGTGGACCGGCTCGGCAAGCGCATCGTCATCGGCCTCGAAGGGGACCTGTCGCTGATCATCCACCTGATGATCGCGGGCCGGCTGCGCTGGCGCCCGCCCGGCGCCCCCATTCCGAGGCGCCGGGGCCTCGCCGCGTTCGATTTCCCGGGCGGCACGGTGCTGTTCACCGAGGAGGGCAGCACGAAGCGCGCGTCGCTGCACGTGGCCGGCGGCGCCGCCGCGCTGCGCCGGCACGACCCGGGCGGGCTGGAGGTGCTCGAGGCGGACGCCGCCGCGTTCCGGGCGAGGCTGACCGGCGAGAACCACACCGTCAAGCGGGCCCTGACCGACCCGAGGCTGTTCTCGGGCATCGGCAACGCCTACTCCGACGAGATCCTGCACGCGGCCCGGCTCTCGCCCCTGAAGTGGACCCGCCGGCTCACCGATGCGGAGATCGCGCGGCTCTTCGAGGCGGCGCGCGAGACCCTCGCGGGGTGGACGGAACGGCTGCGGCGCGAGACCGGCGACCGTTTTCCCGAGAAGGTCACGGCGTTCCACGAGGGCATGGCCGTGCACGGCCGCTACGGCCGGCCCTGTCCCGCGTGCGGGGCGCCGGTCCAGCGCATCGTCTACGCGAGCAACGAGGCCAACTACTGCCCGCGCTGCCAGACCGGCGGCCGGCTGCTCGCCGACCGGTCGCTGTCGCGGCTCCTCGGGCGCGACTGGCCCCGCTCGCTCGACGAGCTGGACGAGCTGACCGCGTCCCGGCGCCCGCCTCGACCGGGCTCCGCCTGACTCGGTGAGCGAGGGGGCGGGCGGACCGTAGGCCGTGTCCTCGGCTTCCCCGCGCGGCCGCGCGGGGCGGGGCCTGGGTTCCGGAACGGGCGAGAGCCGGCAACGGACTTCCCCGCGCGGCGGCGCCGAACGGGGTTCTCGACCCATCTCCGGGCGCCATCCGCCATCGGCTCGTCCGCGGGCCGCGCGGGAATGGGCACCGTTGGGGGAACCGGAGCCCCGGCGGTTCCGTCCACTTCAGCAGTTACGCACGCAGCCACCCGGCGGACCGTCGGGCAGAGCGCCCGCCGCCGGGGTTGCCAGCCTGGAGATCACGCCATGCGTCTGCTTCTTTTCGCCCTCGCGCTCGCGGCGACCGGGGCCCTCGTGGCCGCCCCCGCCGCCCAATCCGATGCGCCGTCGCGGCCGTCGGATGCCCTCGACACGCCGTTCGCGGCGAACGGGACGATCTCGCTGGAGCTGTCGGCGGGCGGGTACCGGATCTCGGCGGGGCGAGACGATCGGATCCGACTGCGGTGGAGCGTCCGGCGGCAGAGCCAGCTCTCCGAGGTCGAGGCGTACGCGGACGTGGACGGCGCGGAGGCGACCATCGTCATGGACGGTCCCGCCAACGACTTTCACGCCGTCATCGAGGTGCCGGCGCGATCGGACCTCCACCTTCGGCTGTCGGCCGGCGAGCTGTCCATCGAGGACGTCGTGGGCGACAAGGACATCCGCCTCCACGCGGGCGAGGTCCGCATCGACGTCGGCGACCCCGCGGCCTACCGGCGGGTCCGGGGCTCCGTCTGGGCCGGCGAGCTGCGGGCCGAGCCCTTCCGGAGGAGGACGGGAGGGCTCTTTCGATCGCTCGACTGGCGCGGCGACGGGGAGCACGACCTCCGGGTGAGGCTCAAGGCCGGCGAGCTTCGGCTCTACTCGAAGTCGGCGGCGGATGACGCGGCGGCGCGCTGATGCCTACCCCAGCAGCGGCCGCAGCCAGCGCTCGGCCTCGGCGACCGTGATACCCCGGCGCCGGGCATAGTCCTCCACCTGGTCGGGGCCGATGCGCCCCACCGAGAAGTAGTGCGCCTGGGGGTGGGCGAGGTAGAGCCCGCTGACGCTGGCCGCCGGGGTCATCGCCGCGCTCTCGGTCAGGCCCATGCCGATCGCGCCGGGCTCGAGGAGCTCCCACAGGGCGAACTTGCCGCTGTGGTCGGGGCACGCCGGGTACCCGAAGGCGGGGCGGATGCCGCGGTACCGCTCGCGCAGCAGGTCGTCGTGGGTCAGGCGCTCGTCCGCGCCGTAGCCCCACTGGCGCCGGGCCTCGGCGTGCAGGTACTCGGCCGCCGCCTCCGCGAGGCGGTCGGCCAGCGCCTGGACCATGATGGCGCGGTAGTCGTCGTGGTCGCGCTCGAATTCGGCCGCGAGGGCGTCGGCGCCCACCCCGGCGGTGACCGCGAACGCCCCGACGTGGTCGAGCCGCCCGCTGCCGCGCGGGGCCACGAAGTCGGCGAGCGAGCGGTGGGCCCGGCCCTCGGGCTGGGGCTCCTGCTGGCGCAGCATCGGCAGGCGCA
>JAJEFC010000068.1 GCA_022820675.1 Vicinamibacteria bacterium
CGGCCGTCAGGGTGAAGGTCGCAGCCGTGCCTTCCGTCACGCCGGACCCTGCCGCAATCGTCACCTCCGGATCGGAGGCCGGCGGTGAGTCGTCGTCCGCGATGGCGACAGTCCCGGAGGACGCGGAGCCGACCGTGTAGCCCGTGCCGGCATCCACCGTCACGCTCACCGAGCCGTCGGCCTCGTCCGCCTCGTCGCCCGTCGTCGCAAGGGTCAGCGTATAGCTGCCCGTCGTCGGGATGGTGACGGTCCGCTCGCCGGCCGCGATGCCGTAATCGCCGCTTGCCGCGACCGTCACGCTCACGTCCAGCGGCGCCGCAGGTGCGGGGTTCGCCGTCAGCGTGAAGGTCACGGCCATGCCCTCGGTCACGCCGTCGCCCGCCGCGATCGTCACTTCCGGCGTGTCGGGCGCCGGGTCGGGCGCCGCGTTCTCCAGCACCTCGAGCGCCGCGACCACCGGGTCCCAGCGCGTCCAGCCCCGGTCGGCGTAGGTCTTCGCCTCCGCCGCCGTCATCGCAGGCCCCGCGCCCTCGGCGCCGCCGGTCAGCGCGAACAGCACCCGGTTCCAGCGCCCCACATGGACCGGACCACGGCCCGTCTCCGCCGCATAGCTCCGCACGTCGGCAAGCAGCGCCGGGTCCACCGTCGCCGTCGCCGGCGGATCGTCGTCGTCCGCGATGGCGACGCTGACGGATGAGTCGGAACCGACCGTGTAGCCCGTGCCGGCATCCACCGTCACCGTGACCGAGCCGTCCGCCTCGTCGACCTCGTCGCCCGTCGTCGCCAGCGTCGGCGTGGCGCTGCCGGAAGTCGGGATCGTCACCGTTTGCGTCCCGGCCGCGATGCCGTAGTCGCCGTCCGCGGCGACCGTCACGCTCACGTCCAGCGCCGCCGCCGGCGCCGGATCGGCCGTCAGCGTGAAGGTCGCCGCCGTGCCCTCCGTCACGCCGTCGCCCGCCGCGATCGTCACCTCCGGACCGGAGGCCGGCGGCGGCTTGATCGTGCCCGAGAAATACGCCTCCGCATAGGCGAGCGCCGCGCCCACCGGCGCCCAGCGCGCCCAGCCGTGGGTCTGGTAGAGGGTCGTCGCCTCCGCCGCCGTCATCGCCGCCTGGGGAAGGGCCGCATGGTCCTGGTCGCCCAGACCCTTCAGCACCCGCTTCCAGCGCTCCACATGGACCGCGCCCCGGCCCGTCTCCCCCGCATAGCGCCGCGCGTCGGCCGCCAGGGAGGCGTATTTCACCAGCGGATGGTCCGCCAGCAGCGTGGCGGGCTCGTCGTTGAGGATGACCAGGGTCTGCTGCGGCGCGCGGAGAAGAACCCCGAGGCGGCGCCACCGCTCCACGTCGTCCCGCTGGACCGCGAGCCGGATCGTCTCCCCGCTGTCCTCGTGCGAATCGTCCAGGATCTCGATGCGCATCCGCACATGCGTCTCTCCGGCCTCGAACCTGCCGCTCGGACAGCTCCCCCCGGTCCAGAGGCGCCCGTCCAGCCACACCCGGTAGTCGTACCCGTTGGCGCCGGTCTTGCTCATCCTGTTGCTCCACCGCGCCGAGCCGGAAAGGCAGACGCTGAAGTCGAGGTTCAGACCGAGAACCCCCGGGACCGCGGGCGTGTGCGGCTCGGAAAGGCGGAAGTCGACATCGACCCACGGGTCGGCCGCGTCCTCCTCGATGGTCGTCCGCGACAGGCTGAACGTCACGTACTTCGCCGGGTCGGTCTCGTCGTCGACGATGTGGACCGTGTGCCGGTTCCTGCGCAGGGTGCTGCCGGTGCCGGGGTCGTACACCCGGTAGCCGCTGCCCGGCCGGAGCTCGATGGTGAACGACTCGCCGCCCTCCGCCGCGCTGTCGTCGAGGATGTTGCCGATGGCCACGACCGACTGGCCCGCGGGCACCGTCACGCTGGTCAGGTTCGTGTAGTCCGAGCCCGCCGTCGCCGACCCGCCCGTCATCGCGAGGTTGACGGTCAGTTGCGACGCCGGCGCCGGGGTCACCGTGATCGATGCCGCGGGCCGGCCCGAGTCCTCCACCACCGTCGAGGACATCGACCCGAAATACACCACCGGGGTTCCGGAGAAGAGGCCGCCGCCGTCGTTGTCCTCGATATACAGCGAATGCCGGTCGGTCGCCCCCGACTTCACCCGGTAGCCCGCGCCCGCCGAGAGCCTCAGCGTGACCGATTCGAGGCCCTCGTAGCCGCCGTCGTCGGTGGTCTGCACCGCGATCTCCACGGCCGACGTCCCCGCCGGCACCTGGACCGTCCCCGACGGCCTCGTGAAGTCCGAGCCGGGCGTCGCCCCGCCGTAGCCCCTGGCGTCCACCCTGTAGGTGATGTTGATCGGGGATGTCGGCGCGGGCACCACATTAACCGTCAGGCTGACGCTGTCCCCCTCTTCCACGAACGACGTGGCCTGCGCGAACGACACCTCCGGGCGCACCGTCTCGGGCGGCGGCGGATCGTCGTTGTCGCGCACGTTCACCCGGGCCTCGTACCGCCCGAACTGGCCCGAGCCCGGGCGCGGGCGATAGGGGGAACTGTAGTCGTAGGACCCGCCCGGACGGGCAATGGGCATGACCGCCTGCGCCGAAATGTAAAGGTCCTGCTCATCCGTCGCGTCGTCCTGGGTCGGCACATCGAACGTCACCGCTCTCTGGCCGCTCGGAATGACGAGCTCCCGATAGCCCCTGTCCCTGCCCCGCAGAAAATCCGCGCCTCTGGGCGCATCGTGCACCAGCACGAGCACCCTCAGGTTCCTCGTCGGCGCCGGGTCCGCGCGCAGCACGAACCGCGCCGTCTGGCCCTCGGTCAACGCGCCGCTGCCGCCGGCCGCGACCCACACGCAGTTCGTGCACGACGCCGCGTCATCGTCGAGCACCGTCACCGCGACGTCCCTGGTCACGCCGTTGTAACCGCCGCCCGAGGCGGAATGGCGGATGGTCGCCGTATCGTCATCCCGGTCGCCGTCCTGGCTCGCGCTCACCGTCACCGTCCGCGGGGTGCTCCAGAGGTTGTTGCCGCTGGCGTTGAAGGTCAGGCTCGTCGGGCTGAAGCCGACATCGGTGCTGCTGCCCGAGGTGCGCGACAGGTTCACCGTCACCGGGCCCGAGGGCATCATCCCGAGGCGCACCGTGTAGGTCTTGCTCCCGCCCTCCATCATCGTCAGCGAGGAGGTCGACAGGACCAGAGACGCCACGTCGTTGTCGGTCACCGTCACCGGGACGTTCGCGCTCACCCCGTCGTAACCGCCGCCCGAGGCGGCAACGGCGAACGACACCGTTTCGTCCACCCCGTTGGGGTCTTCCGACGCGGTCACCGTCACCGTCTGCGGGACGCTCCAGTTCTGGGGCGTGAACTGCAGACCCTGGGGGCTCGCCGTGAGGAAGTCCGAAGTTCCAGCCAAGACCACCGCCACATTGCCCGTCGGCGCCGACCCGAGCGCCACCGTGAAGGTCGCGCTCCCGCCCTCCAGCACCTCAACCGAGGCCGGGGTCAAGACGAAGGAGCCGGTCGTGCGGTCGTTCACCGACACGTCGAAGCTGTTGTTCGTGGCGTGCGGGTCCGCCCCGCCGCCGACATTGGTGCCGAGGCTCGACCGGTCGAAGCCGTTCGTCCCCGAGCCGTCCGGACCCAGCGCGATCGTGTAGGTCTCGCTGCCCTCCGTCGAGCCGTCCGCCGTCGGCGTCAGCTCCAGCGTCGCCGTCTCGGCCCCCGCGCCCGAAAAGCGCACCGTCGGGGTCGCGGTGCGTGGGTTCGCTTCGCGCACCGTCACGCCCGTGTTGAGGCTCGACCCGGACTTCCTCGCCAGGCTCCAGTCGCCGGTGGTCACCCCCGTGCCGGAAATCGACAGCGGCACGTCGATGGTCTCGCCCGCAACCAGCGCGCGGCCCAAAGTCACCGTGAACTCGAC
>JAJEFC010000334.1 GCA_022820675.1 Vicinamibacteria bacterium
GGCGCGGCGATGCCCACGGCGCCCTGGGCATGCTGCTGCTCGCCGCGGATTACCCCGACGCGGCGGGGCGCTGCCTGCGCGACGCCGCGCGCCTCGCCCCCGGCGAGTTCCGCTGGCCGTACTATCTCGGGCACGTCCATATCCGGCTCGGAGACCTGAACCGGGCAGTCGAGTCCTTCGAGCGCGCGTTGACGATCGAGCCCCAAGACTTGGCGGCCCTGGTCTGGCTGGTGCACGTTCGCGTCGATCTGGACCAGCCGGCCGAGGCGGAGCGACTGCTGGCCCGCGCGTGGGCGAGCCATCCCGGCACGCCCGCCCTCCTGTATCAGGGGGGGAGAGCGTCCCTGGCGGCGCGGGATTACGCGGCGGCGGTGGAGCGCCTCGAGGAGGCCTTGCGGCTCAACCCGGCCGCCACCGTGATTCACTACCCGCTCGCGATGGCCTACCGGGGCCTCGGCGACCTCGATCGGACCCGGGTCCATCTGGACCGGAGCGGCGCCCGCAGCGACGGACGCGGGGCGCAGGGCGGGGTGTTGTCCGATCCCCTGATGGCCGAGATCTACACTCTGCTCCGCAGCCCGCAGTCCCATCGCGATCTCGGCCTCCAGGCCGCCGAACGGGGAGACTGGCGGGAGGCGGCGCGGCAGTTCACCCTCGGCGCGCGGATGGCGCCGGAGAACCCGGTGATGCGGCTGAACCTCGGGACGGCCCTGATCCGGACCGGCGACGCCCCGGCCGCGCTGACCCAGCTCGAGGCGGCGGCGAGCCTCGACCCCGGCTTCGCGGCGCCGCACTTTCTCGTCGGCACTCTCCTCGAGCGCAGCGGCCGGGATGCGGAGGCCATCGACCGGTTCAGGATGGCGGCGGACGCAGACGCGAGCATGAGCGCCGCCCATCTCCGGCTGGGCGACGCCCTCCGCCGCACCGGCCGATTCGAGGCCGCGCTGCCCCACTACCGGCAGGTCCAGGGCGAGCAGGCCCGCTTCGGCGAGGCGATGGCCCTGGTGCGGCTGGGCCGTTACGGCGAGGCGCTCCAAGTGCTGGACGCGGCCTCGGAGCGGTATCCCGCGGAGCCGTCCTTCCCGCACGCCAGGGCCCGCCTGCTGGCGGCCGCGCCGGACGACGGCCTGCGCGACGGGGCGCGGGCGCTGGCGCTGGTCGAGGGACTGGTGACCGACGGGTACCGGACGGCGGGGGTGGCGGAGACGATGGCGATGGCGCTGGCCGAGCTGGGCCGGTTCGCGGAGGCGGTCGAGTGGCAGGGTCGCGCGATGCAGGTCGCCGCGGGCGCCGGCCAGTCCGCCGTGGCGCGGGGGATGAGCGCCAACCTGGCTCTCTATCAGCGCAGCGAGCCGTGCCGAACGCCGTGGCGGGACGACGAGCCCGAGCACAACCCCGGTCCGGCCGTCGAGCCCGATCTCCTGCCGGCCGGTTCCGGCGGCTGACTCCCGGAGCCCGCGCGGGAGCCGCCTGATTCGGGTTCGTCCCGCGGGCACGGCGTCGTCGGCCCGGACCGACGGCGACACGACGAAGGGACGGCCCGCCCCGCGGGCGCGCGGCGTCGTCGCCGCGGCGCGGGAGTGCATCGGCAGGATCGGCTCGGGCGGCGGGGGTTGGCCGGCACGCGTTCATTCGGAGACAGGAGATCCCACCATGACACTCGGCCCCCTCGGTCGGATTGCCGGCCTTGCCGGCGTCCTCGGCCTGGTCGCCGCCGCGCCGTTCGGCGCGGCGGGTCAGCCGCCGCAGGGCCGGCCCGCGCAGGACATCGTGCACATCCCCCCGGTGCTGGTCGACGAGAGCTGGGTCGAGCCGCGGCGGCAGGCGCAGTTGCGCACCACCGGCGACCTCGACGTGTTCCACGACTTCGGGTTCACGGACCGGGTGGCCGAGAGCGGCATCACCTTCGTCCACCGCATCGTCGCCGACGCCGGCCGCAACTACAAGGCGGTGCACTACGACCACGGCAACGGCATCGCGGTGGCCGACGTCGACGGCGACGGCCTCCTCGACCTCTACTTCGTGACCCAGGTCGGCGCCAACGAGCTGTGGCGGAACCTCGGCGGCGGGGGCTTCGAGAACGTCACCGAGGCGGCGGGGGTCGGCGTCGCCGAGCGCATCGGGGTCACCGCCTCGTTCGCCGACGTCGACAACGACGGCGACCCCGACCTCTACGTCACCACCGTCCGCGGCGGCAACGTCCTCTTCGAGAACGACGGCACGGGGACCTTCCGGGACATCACCGCCGCGGCGGGGCTCGGCTACGTGGGCCACTCGTCGGGCGCGGTCTTCTTCGACTACGACCGCGACGGGCGGCTCGACCTGTTCCTGACCAACGTGGGCGTGTACACCACCAACGAGATCGGCGGCGACGGCTACCGCTACTACGTCGGGTTCGAGGAGGACGCGTTCCGCGGGCACCTGTTTCCGGAACGGACCGAGCAGAGCCTGCTGTTCCGTAACGAGGGCGGCAACCGGTTCGTGGACGTCTCGGCGGCGACCGGCCTCCAGGACCGGCGGTGGTCGGGCGACGCCAACCTCGTCGACCTGAACGACGACGGCTGGACCGACCTCTACGTGCTGAACATGCAGGGCGACGACGAGTACTACGAGAACGTCGGGGGGACCCGCTTCGTGGCGCGGGGCCGCGACGTGTTCCCCCGGACCTCGTGGGGCGCGATGGGCATCGCCGTCCTCGACTTCAACAACGACGGCCGGCTCGACATCTACGTCACCGACATGCACTCGGACATGAGCCAGGAGGTGGGACCGGCCGACGAGAAGCGGAAGGCGGTCATGATCTGGGACCGCGAGATGGTCGGCGACGGCAGCACGAGCATCTGGGGCAACGCCTTCTTCATGAACCTCGGGTCGGGGCAGTTCCGCGAGGTGTCGGACGAGATCGGGGCCGAGAACTACTGGCCCTGGGGCCCCAGCGCCGGCGACCTCAACGCCGACGGCTACGAGGACCTGTTCGTGGCCTCGAGCATGAACTTCCCCTTCCGCTACGGCGTCAACACGGTGCTGCTGAACAACGCCGGGACGCGTTTCCTGGACGCCGAGTTCATCCTCGGGGTCGAGCCGCGCGAGGGGGGCCTGACCACGCCCTGGTTCGCGCTGGGCGAAGAGGACCGGCTGCCGACCTTCACCGGCACCCCGCGCGACGTGACGGTCATGGCCGCGCGCGGCTCCCGCTCGGCCGTCATCTTCGACCTCGACGACGACGGCGACCTCGACGTCGTGACCTCCGAGTTCAACGCCGCCCCCATGGTGCTCGTCAGCGACCTCGCCGAGCGGCAGGGCATCCGCCACCTGAAGGTGCGGCTCGCCGGCGCCGCCTCGAACCGGGACGGCCTCGGCGCGGTGGTGCGGGTGACGGCCGGGGGCCGGACCTACACGCAGCTCCACGACGGCAAGTCGGGGTACCTGTCGCAGAGCTCGATGCCGCTGTACTTCGGCCTCGGCGCCGCCGACTCCGTCGAGCGCATCGACGTGCGGTGGCCGTCGGGGGCCGAGCAGACGGTTGCCGGGCCGATCGAGATCAACACCCTGATCGAGGTGACCGAGGAGTAGCCGCGCGCCACGGCCGGGCTCGCTTGGCGGCGACGTGGCGGCGGCCGAACGGGGCGGGAAGTCGTCGGGAGCGGCATGCCGCTCTACTTCGGCCTCAGGGTCGCCGACTCGGTCGAGCGCATCGGCGGGCGGTGGCCGTCGGGGGCCGAGCAGACGGTGCCGGGGCCGATCGAGATCGACACCCTGATCGAGGTGACCGAGGAGTAGCCGCGCGCCACGGCCGGCTCGGGACATCGTGGGGAGCGGCGTCCCGAACCGGCAGCGTTGCCTCCGCACGTGACGGGACCGCGACCCGACTCGTCGAGACGGCGGCCCGCCCGAACCGGAGTCGGGCCCGGGGACGTGCTAGACTGCGAACGTTTCCGGCACGTTGCCATGACATCCACGCCCGTCTCGCAGGACGCGCGCGCATCGCATTCGCAGGACGCCGCTGGTGGAGAAGCACGGCCATGACGGTTGCTGCGCAGAGGCTCGGCCTGCGGATCACCACGCCGGACAGCCACACCGACATCGACGTCGAGCCGCTCCAAGGGCTCTGGACGGAGGCCCAGTACCTCCAGTTGACCGATCACGCCAGGCTGCTGATCGAGTTCACGGACGGTCGCCTCGAGGTCCCGCCCATGCCGACGGACCGTCATCAGGCCATCTCGCAGTGCCTGTTCCTGGCCCTGTCGCCCTTCGTCGGCGCCCGCGGCGGCACGGTTCGCTTCGCGCCCCTGCGCCTGCGCATCCGAGAGGGCAAGTTCCGCGAGCCAGACCTGCTGCTCGTGCGCGACGCCGGCGACCCGCGGCGCGGGAACGACTACTGGCGCGGCGCCGACCTGGTCGTCGAGATCGTCAGCCCCGACGACCCTGGGCGGAACATCCGGGTGAAGCGCCGGGACTACGCGGAGGCGGGCATCCCCGAGTACTGGATCGTCGATCCCCGGGACGAGACGATCACCGTGTTGACCCTGACGGGCGAGGAGTACGCCGAGCATGGCGTGTTCCCCAGGGGGCGGCAGGCCGAGTCGGTATGCCTGCCCGGCTTCGCAGTGGGCGTGGCGGACGTGTTCGATGCGCAGTGACGGAGACTCGATGGAGTTGATCGCACGAAGGAGGTCTTGCATGGACTCGACACGGACAAGGGGCTGCGGGTGTTTCCTGCTCGCGGTGGCGGGCGGGCTGGTGCTTGCGGCGACCGCGGTCGCCGCGCAGGCGCCGCCCGAGCAGCGGGCGGACATCGACGAGCTGAAGGCGGCGCTCGACGCCGGCGCCACCATGCTGCTCATCGACGTGCGCGAGGACTGGGAGGTGGCGAGCGGGTCGATGCCGGGGTCCATCCACATCCCGGTGGCCGAGCTCGAGCGCCGGATGCCGGACATCCCCAAGGACATTCGGCTCGTCTTCTTTTGAAACGCCGGTGGCCGAAGCTCCCGGGCAGCGGAGCTCTTCACCGAGAACGGATACCGGGCGGCGGAATTCTGCGCCCTGAACGACTGGAAGTCGAGAGGCTACGAGCTGGGCGAGACGGAGAAGCCCGCGCCGGGGCCCATCGCGCCGAAGTAGGCGCGACCCGGCGCCCTGCGACGCTGACCGCCGCTCCATGCCCGCGGCGGTCAGCGGGAAAGTTCCTGGATCGCGGCCACGCGGGCATCCGACCGGTCAGGCGAATCTCACCCGCGAACGGAAAGTGGCCTTGGTGCTCTCGGGGTCGGCGTCGCAGCGCTGCACGAGGAAGGTACCGGGTACGTGCGCCCGGGTCGTCGAGCGCACGGCTTCGTCGACCGTCGTGTAGTCGCCAAGCAAACGGTGGCCCTTGATCACGATGTACCGGCCTTGGTACTTCGCGGCCAGCTTGCCTTGGTGCTCGAGGTAGTACTCGAACTCGTCGCGGAGTGCAGTCTCAGCCATCGGAGCGTTTCCGTCACTCCGTCGCCGGCTTCGACAGGTCCTGGCTGTCGATCGAGTACTTGATCCACCCCTCGAACATCTCGTCCCAGCTCTGCTCGCCCCAGTAGACCTCGCGGTGCGGGGCCGGGTTGTACCGGTTGCGAACCGAGTTGTCGTAGTGCCCCTCGACGATCAGCCGGCTGCCGGCGGGGATGTGCAGGGGGTCGACGAGCTCGAACTCGGTCTGCCAGTTGAAGTCGTAGCGGGGGACGTCGAGCAGGACCTCGTCGCGGCCGTCCGGCCACACCAGCCGGAACCGCATGTCCTTGCCGCGCAGGTGCATGTGGGGCGAGATGGCATAGAAGGTGATGGGCTCGCTGACGTCGGTCTGCATGGTGATCGCCCAGTCGTCGGCGAAGGGCGGAATCACGGGGACCTCGCGCCGGGGCACCTCCTCGCCATTGACGATGACGGGCAGGGTGCGGTCGGGCGTCGTCGGCAGGGGGCTCCCGATGGTGCGGGACAGCATCTCGTGGGTCACCGGCGCGTCGGAGAGCCAGATGCCGATGCGCGAGCGGTCGACCTCGGGCCGGCCCGTCGCGTTGTAGTGCAGGCTCCACTGCAGCGCCTTGCCCGCCGGCACCCGCTTGGCGACCCCGGCGTGGAACATCTCGAACCCGCGGCCGGGCACGAAGCAGATCAGCTTGGTGGCGCCGCCGAGGGCGTTCGAGTCGGCGCCGCGGGCGGCCCGAATCGCCTCGTCGGTGAGGGGAGCGCCCGCGGCGTCGTAGGCCTGGCCGTCCACGAGCACCGTGCCCTCAGGCAGGGTGGTGACGTTCACCGACAGGTGATGCACCACGCTGCGGTTCGACGGCAGCATCTCGATGGCGTTCGCGAAGACGTCTTCCTCGAACGGGATCGCCGAGTACAGGGTGATGTACGGCAGCTCGCCCTGGGCGGGAATCTCCATCTCGACCGGCATCGGCAGGATGTGGTCGGGCGGCCGCCCGCTCGGGTGGTGCCACTCGTTGTCGGAGAACGTCGGCAGCGGCGGCATCTTCGCCGCGTCGCCGAGCGGTGCGCCCCCGTCGACCCAGGCGACGATGGTGTCGATCTCGTCCTGGCTGAGCCCGCGGGAGTTGCGGATCGGCACCCCGCCGGGGGCCGCGTGCCACGGCGGCATCTCGCGCGACACCACCTTGTCCTTGATGGCCCGGCTCCACGGGCGCACCTCCCGGTAGGTCAGCAGCGACATCGGGGCGATGTCGCCCGGCCGGTGGCAGCTCGCGCACTCCTCGTAGAGGATCGGCGCGACGTCGGCGGCGAAGGTCGGCGCCTCGGCGGCGCCGGCGGGGGCTGCGGCCGCGACGAGGGCGAGGGAAGCGATGATCAGGTTCAGCCGGTTCTGCATGTCGCGTCTCCGTGAGTCGGGCGATTCGCCGTATGGTAGCAGCTATCGGGCGTTCCGGGCAGGCCCGGAAGCCGACCGGCTGGCTTCCGCGGTACCGCCGGTCCAGCAGGCCCGGCCTCGCGGCGGAAAGTGGGTGCGGAGAGGTCTGGGGGCGGTGAAGGGTCCCCGGGCGCGCACGGAGGCGGCGGGTCGTTGTTGCCGGCCGAGAGCGGCGGGACGGATTGCCCGGTCGCGCGGGGAGACCGCTTGGCCTGGGTGACGGTCGACGAGTGGGTCTCGGGGCTTCCCGGTCGCGCGGGGAGACGGCGGCCCACGCGACGGAGCCGCCGTCTCCGGATCACGGCTTCGACCGCGAGCCGTCGTCGTCCCCCGGAGGATCCTTCGCGCGGGGCGGCAGCCGGCCCGCCTGCTGCAGGGCGCGGCGCAGCAGGAACTCGATCTGGCCGTTCACGCTGCGCAGCTCGTCGGCGGCCCAGCGCTGCAGGGCGGCGATGACCTCCGGGTCGGTGCGCAGCAGGAACGGCTTGCGTGCGGGCATCGAGGCGTCCCCGGCTAGTAGAGCGACCCCGTGTTCACCACCGGCTGGGTGCTCTTGTCGCCGCACAGCACCACCAGCAGGTTGCTCACCATGGTGGCCTTGCGCTCCTCGTCGAGCTCGACGATCTGCTGGCTCGACAGCCGGTCGAGGGCCATCTCGACCATCCCCACCGCGCCGTCGACGAGCTCTGTCCGGGCCGCCACGATGGCCCCCGCCTGCTGGCGCTGCAGCATCGCGGCCGCGATCTCCGCCGCGTAGGCCAGGTGGGTGATGCGCGCCTCGATCACCTCGACCCCCGCCTTGTCGAGCCGGCCCTGGATCTCGGTCTGGAGCTGCCCGGCAATCTCCTCCGTGTCGCCCCGGAGCGAGCGGCGCCCCGCCTCGCGGGTGTCGTAGGGGTAGCGGGTGGCGAGGTTCCGCACCGCCGACTCGCTCTGCACCTGCACGAAGTTCTCGTAGTCGTCCACCTCGAAGCTCGCCTCGGCAGTGTCCACCACCTTCCACACCACCACCGCGGCCATCTCGATGGGGTTGCCGTCGACGTCGTTGACCTTCGAGCGCTCCGTCTCGAAGTTGCGGACCCGCAGCGAGAGTCGGCGCTTGGTGAACAGCGGGTTGGCCCACCGCAGGCCGGGGTCCTTGACGGTGCCGACGTAGCGGCCGAAGAGCTGCAGCACCCGGCCCTCGTTGGGGTTGACGACGAACAGCCCGACCAGGAGGAACACGATGATCGGCACCGAGAGCAACATGGTGAAGCCGAGGAAGCCGATCTGGCCGTTGTCCGCGACGTCGACGAGGAACAGCACGACGACCGCCGCGAGGGCGGTCGACAGGACGGCCAGCGCGAGCCAGCCGGACGACGCGACGTGAACTCTCTCCTTGAGCATCGACTTCTACTCCCGTCGTGGACCCGTCCGGGATGGACGAGTTTAGATTTCAAAATGATATCACATAGATAGCTTGTCAAGACTCTTCGGGCAAAAGGCCGTCTCCGCAAGCGTCTGCTCCGGTGGTCCTGAAAGGGAGCCTCGGCTTTGGGGCGCGCGGTTCCGCGATGGGTCGCCCGGACCGGAGGTTGATGATTACCCGTTAGTCATGTAATTCTGGGAAGGTGATTCGGTCGTTCGACGATGCGGGGACGGCCGACATCTACTACGGCCGCGACACGAAGGCCGCCCGCCGGCTACCGAAACGGTTGTGGCCCGTCATCCGGCGGAAGCTGGACGCGCTGCACCACGCGTTGACGATTCGGGATCTGCGGCTGCCCGCGGGCAACCGTCTCGAGGCCCTGAAGGGCGACCGCGCGGGGCGCCACAGCGTGCGGGTGAACGAGCAGTATCGGATCACGTTCCGGTTCGAGGGAGGCTACGCCGATGCCGTCAGGTGCGAGGACTACCACTGAGGGGCCGCGGTCCGTGCTCGATCTGGAGCGCCCACCGACGCGGCCGGGGGAGATGCTGCTCGAGGAGTTTCTCCGGCCGGCCAACCTCACGCAGGTCGAGGCGGCCCGGCGCATGAACATCCCGCTGAACCGCCTGAACGAAGTGGTCCGCGGGCGCCGCGGGATCACTGCGGACACCGCGCTCCGGCTCGCGCGGCTGCTCGACATGTCGCCGGAGTTCTGGATGGGCATCCAGGCCGACTGGGACCTCTGGCACGCGGCCGCCGCGTTGCGCAGGGCCGGATAGCCGCGCCGGGCCGCTCCCTGCCTCGATGGCAACGGTGACTACGGCCGCGGTCCTGTCGGGGGCCGGGCCCCGGGCCGGACCCGGCGGTTGTCTTCTGCGGCTCCGTCGGTCACCCAGCCAGGCCCGCGAGCAGTCCGAGCCGGTTCTGCGGCGCGGACGCTTACCTTACCCGAGCACGGCGCGGACGGCGCCGGCGAGGATGTCGACGGTGCGGTCGACCTGCTCGTCGGTGATGACGGCGGCGGGGGCGAGCACGTAGGTGTCGGCCTTGACCCGGCTGAACAGGCCCCGGTCGGCCGCCTCCCGCTGGACGCGGGGTCCGACCATGTCGCTCGGGAGGAAAGCCTGCTTCGTGGCGCGGTCGGCGACCAGCTCGACCGCGCACATCAGGCCCTTGCCGCGGACGTCGCCGACGTGGGGGTGGTCGCCCAGCGCCGCCCGCAGGCCGGCGAGCAGCCGGTCTCCCTGGACCGCGCAGCGGCCCGGCAGGTCCTCGTCGCGGATGATCTGCAGGTTGCGCGCGGCGACGGCGCACCCGGTGGGGTGGGCCGAGTAGGTGTAGGCGTGCATCCATACCCGCGCGTCGGCGTCGAGGGCGGCCGCGATGCGGTCGCTGACGCCGATGCCCCCGAACGGCATGTAGCCCGACGTGATCGCCTTGGCGAACTGCATGATGTCGGGCTCGACGCCCCAGTGGTCGAGGGCGAAGAGGGTGCCGGTGCGGCCGAAGCCGGTGATGACCTCGTCGGCGACGAGCAGCACGTCGTGGCGGTCGCAGATCTCGCGGATGCGGGGGAAGTAGTCGTCCTGGGGCACGATGACCCCGCCCGCCCCCTGCACCGGCTCGGCGAGGAACATCGCGACGGTGTCCGCGCCCTCGCGTTCAATCGCCCGCTCGAGCTCGTCGGCGGCCGCGACGCCCTGGCTCACCCCGGGCGGCGCCTCGTAGCGGTAGGGGTACGGCGAGGGGATGTGGACGAACCCGGGCACGCGGGGCTCGAACAGCGGCCAGTAGGCGGAGAGCCCGGTCGCGCTCATGGCGGCGAGGGTGACGCCGTGGTAGCCCTCGATGCGCGAGACGACCTTGGTCTTGCCGGGCCGGCCGCGCAGCTTCCAGTACGCGCGGGCCATCTTGATGCTGCTGTCGGTGGCCTCGCCGCCCCCGCTCGTGAAGAAGAAGCGGTTGATGGACGGGTAGGCGATGTCCGCGAGCCGCTCCGCGAGCTCGATGGCGGGCCGGTTCGAGCTGCCCGTGTACCCCGACGCGTAGGCCAGGGTCTCCATCTGCGTCCGCGCCGTCTCCGCGAGCTCCCGCCGACCGTGGCCGGCCAGCACGTTCCACAGCCCCGCGAGGCCGTCGATGTACTCCCGGCCGTCGGCGTCGAAGAGCAGCGCCCCCTCGCCCCGGTCCCAGACCCGGGCCGCCCGGTGGGCGGCGGCGTCGTGGAGCGGGTGAATGAGGTGGGCGGCGTCGCGGGCGACGAGCTCGGCGTTGGTGGTCGCGGTGGCGGTGGGCGGCGTCATCGTCGGCATCCTCAGCGGGTTTCGGGGTCGGGGTCGCCCGTGCGGAGATAGGAGCCGTCGCCGAGGCGGCGGAACGGTCCGCCGTCCACGGAGAACTCGTCGACCACCGCGAAGGCCGTGTCCGACGTGGTGCGGACGACCCGCCTCAGCACGTGGACGCGCCCGTCCGCCTCCATCGGCGCGGTCAGGAAGGTGATGGCGATGGGGCTGGTCCAGTTGCCCAGGGCGGTCAGGGTGCTGCCGTCGGGCCGTTCCTCCTGCCAGACGACGGCCCGGGTGGCCTCGTCGAAGCCGATCGTCCAGGTCTCCTCGTAGGGCTCGCCGTAGAGGTCGCTCCCGGCCCGCCCGCGGACGAATGGCCCCGCCGGCAGCGGCTCGAAGGTGACGGTGCCCTCGCGGGTCCCCACGCTCAGCGGGGGGAACTCGCCCCCGATGTACTCGAAGCGCCAGCTCCCGCTGAAGTAGCCGATGCGGGGCTCGATCTGCGGCTGCGGCACGTCCGCCCGCCGCGCCCGCTCGAGCGCGAGCGTCACGTCGAAGCCGTGGCCGCCCGCGGTGACCCGGCCGATGCCCGACAGGTCGCGGCCGTCGCGGATCAGCGTGTAGACGAAGGACAGGGGGCCGAAGTCGGTGTCGGCGGCGGCCTCCACCGTCACCTGCTCGCCGTCGACGACGACCCGGTCGAGCCGCACCTCGTGGTTGGGTGCGAGCCCGTCCACGAGCCCGGTGTAGCCGCCTTCGCCCGCGACCAGGGTCAGGGACACCGGGCTGCTCGCCTCGGGGCCCGAGGTCAGCTCGCCGCGCCACGTGCCCGCCCACGGATCGGGCTGGGCCAGGGCCGGAGCGGCGAGTCCGGCCCCCAATGCGACCGTCATCCACCCGAGTCGTCGTGACATCCGCATCCCTCCGAACATGGCCGGCGTTGCGGCGCAGCCCGGGAAGTCGCCGCCTTGCCGGCTCCGCAGCCGGGAAGTCGCCGCCCTGCCGGCTCTGTTCTCCTGCCGGGTTCCGGGGCCGGGGCGCGTTTCGCGAAGGTCGAGGTCGGCCGCCTCCGCTTCCGGCAGATCGGCCCGGAAGGGCGCCGCGCCGTTCCACGGCGCAAGCTCTTGCCCGGGGAACGGCGCCACTGGCCTCGCCTGCGGCCCCGGCGGACTTGCCGGGCCCGTTCGTGCAAGGGGCCGGGCGCCGGACGACGCCCAGCCCATGAATCCACTATACGCGCCGCTTCCGCGAAAAATCAAAAGGCGGGACGGGGACGCGCCGGCGCCGCCTCCGGTTCGGCGGCGTTCCCCTCCGTTCCCGCTTCGTCGGGAGGGTCGACCTCGATGCCTGCGGCCCCGAGCGTGTCGCGGGCGAGCGCGCAGAATTCCCGGGCCGTCTCGGCCCACTCGACGGCGTCGTCGACCGTCGGCTCGGCATCCCCGCCGGGGCGCCAGTCGACTTCCGCCTTCCAGGCGGCCCAGAGCGTTCGGATGCGGTCCCGCCAACCCGGGTCCAGCGCCCCGGGTTCGATCAGGTGCCGTTCGACGCTCGTCGGCAGATCCTTGCGCCGCACTACGCTCACGCCTCTGGCGAGGCACCACGCCATCGCCGAGAAGAAGACCGCGTCGAAAGCGGGCCGCGCGGCCATGCCGGGGTCCTTGAACCGCCCGTCCTTCAACTCCCCGATCTCGTACGCGAGCACCTTCAGGTCGCTCCGGGCCTCCTTCAGCCATACGGGCACGGCGTGCCGGATGCCCTTGCGGGTCACCGGCGGCCGGTCGCCCGGCGGCCTCCTCGCCGGTCGGTGGACCGGGTGGATCTGGACGCCCTCGGCCTCGACGTTCCGGGGAAACGGCAGCTCCTTCTCCAGGTCCCGGAGCCAGTCTGCCTCGGTCCGGACCACGACGTTGTGGTCGACGCCGTCGGGGTCGTCGCCGTCGTAGAGCAGCTTCCGCGCGTTTCCTACGGCGTCCGGGGCGTCTCCGACGAGCACCAGGACGTCGACGTCGCTCGTCGGTCCGGCGTCGCCGCGGGCCTTCGAGCCGTACACCACGAGTCGCTCGAGGAGCCCGCCGGGCGCCTTCTTCAGCCGTTCGAGGTAGCTCTCGAGCCACAGCCTCTCGTCCGGTTCGAGCGTCGGAGGGTCCGGCGCGGCGGCCGTCGGGCGGTCTCGGTCTTCCGTGTCGGGTGTGCCGCTCACGGCGCGTCTCCCTGCCCGGCGGCTCTCGCAGCATCCGGCCAGCCCTTCGCCCAGGCGATGAAGAGGTCGGTCGTGGCGTTCCCGCCCGAGGGCGCATGGCTCAGGCGGCGGGCCAGTCTTCTCACGTCGGCCATCGGGATCGGCCGGTACCCGATCTGCTCGACGCAGACGTTGATCCGCCGCTCGTCCACCGACGTCTTCCGGTGGACGTGGCCGTGGACGTTCACGCAGCCGGCCGGGACGTCGTCCAGGGGCACGTGGGTGAAGAGCAGGTCGGGCTCGCCCGGCAGGTGGGCGCACGCCGCCACCTCGTCGAACGCCCGCCGGAGACGGCGGATGTGCGCGTAGTCGTGGTTCCCGGCCACCAGGATCTTGCGGCCGGGTCTGCGCCGGAGGCGGTCGACCAGGCCGTCCGTCGGGCGGTCCATGGTGACGTCGCCCAGACAGATCACCGTGTCGTGGTCCCGCACGTCGCGCGTCCAGTGCTCCAGCAGGTAGCCGTCGCCGTGGTGGCGGTTCCGGAACGGACGGCCGAAGATGGCGACGCTCGCCTCGTGTTCGAAGTGCGGGTCGGAGAAGACCCGGGTCCGCGGCTCGTCCGCCGGGCGCAGCCTCGTACCCGGCAGGCGGATGCTGATGGCGAGTACGGCCGCGGCGGCGGTCCGGTCGTGCGTCGGCAGACGGTGGTCGGCCGCCTGCGCGGTCAACTCATTCTCGTAGAGGCGCAGCAGCTCGATCTCGTTCATCAGTTTTCGCCTGGAGGAGCCCCCGCGCCGTACTGATATCATGCCCGCCGCAGGCGGACCGGCCGGGATTCCCGGCGCCGTCGCGCGTGTGGAGCCGCGCGTCGCGCATGGACGCGCGTTTGGAGTTGCGCGTCACGTAAGGCAATGGCAGACAGCCCAGAAGGGAGTCGACCCGTGTCCATCCCGACCCTGATGTTCATCGACACCCGGCGGCGGACGGCCGCCCTGCTCGCACTGGCGTTGGCCGGCACCGCCGTCTCCGCCGGCGCCCAGACGGCGGGAAGCGCGGCCGAGATCGCGACGCTGTCCGCCCGCCCCGACATGGTGAGCGGTGGGGACGTCCTCGTGCGGGTGACGCCCACGCCGGGAGCGTCGGACGGCGCGCTGACGGTGCTGGCGGCCGGCCGCGACGTCACCGGCGACTTCCGCCGGCTCGACGACGGCGCCCTCGAGGGGCTCGTGAGCGGTCTCGAGCCGGGGACCCACCGTATCGAGGTCCGCGCCGCCGGCGGTGAGGCGGCGGCCATCGACGTCGTCAACCATCCGGTCGCGGGCCCGGTCTTCTCGGGTCCCCACGAGAGCCCCTTCGTCTGCCAGACCGACAGCTTCGAGCTCGTGTCCGGCGAGACCCTCGGCGCCGCGCTCGACGACGACTGCTCGGTCGAGCGGCGCGTCGACTACGCCTACCGGTCGGCCGAGGACGGCAGCCTGAAGCCGCTGGCCGACCCCGCGATGCGGCCGGCCGACCTCGCCCGCACGACGACCCTCGACGGCCGCGAGGCGCCCTACGTCGTGCGCATCGAGACCGGCACCATCAACCGCGCCGTCTACCAGATCGCGATGCTCCACGACCCCGCGAGCGAGCCCGCTCCCGACCCGTGGCAGTCGCCCGCGGGGTGGAACCGGCGCCTCGTCTACACGTTCGGCGGCGGCTGCGTGAACGGCTGGTTCCGCCAGGGGGCGACGACCGGCGGCGTGACCGACGACGTCATGCTGCGCCAGGGCTACGCGGTGGCGTCGGCGAGCCTCAACGTCTTCGGCAACAACTGCAACGACCTCCTCGCGGCCGAGACGATGATGATGGTCAAGGAGCGGTTCGTCGAGGCCTACGGCGCGCCGCGGTTCACCATC
>JAJEFC010000057.1 GCA_022820675.1 Vicinamibacteria bacterium
GATCCGCCCGACGGCCGCATCCCCGCGCGGGTCGACGGCGTGGACGAGGCCGACCAGGCGCGCCGCGCGGCGTGGCGCCGACCGGTCCGCGAGCGCGTCGTCTTCAACTCGCCGGCCCGCGGACCCGAGGACCTCGGCCTGTCCGAGCGGTGCATGCTCGGCGTCAACGCCGGCCCGCCGATGCTGCCGAGCGCCTACAACAACAACATCCACATCCTGCAGACGCCGGACCACGTGGTCATCTTCAACGAGATGGTCCACGACGCGCGCATCGTGCCGCTCGGCGACGTGCCGCACCTGCCCGGCGCCGTCCGCCAGTGGCTCGGCGACTCGCGCGGGCGCTGGGACGGCGACACCCTCGTGGTCGAGTCGACCAACTTCACGCACAAGACCGGCAGCTTCTACACCATCGCCCGCTCCTACGGGTCGGGCGAGACGATGCGGCTCGTCGAGCGCTTCACGCGCGACGGCGACGACCGCCTGCGCTACGAGTTCACGGTCGACGACCCCGCGACGTTCACGCGGCCGTTCACGGCGATGATCCCGATGACGCGGACCGACGCGCCGCTGTTCGAGTACGCCTGCCACGAGGGCAACTACGGCATGACCAACCTGCTGGCCGGCGCGCGCGTGCAGGAGCGCGAGGCCGCCGAGGGACCCTGAGGCGGTGGGAGCACTGCGGCGGCGGATGGCGGTTCCTGCGTCCCGCCGAACGCGGATTGCCGCGGGATTGGGGTGGGGCGGCGACCGGAGCCGCCCGGTCGTGCTTCGGGCCGGGAGTCGGCGCGGGAACGGGGCCGGCTCACGCAAGAGGCGTGGCCTCACGCAGAGGCGCCGATTCCCTGGAGGGCCGGCTGAGCGGCAATCGCAGCCCCGGGCGACGATGGCCCGGTCATACGGAAGGAGCCATTTCGATGCGTAGATTCACCAACACCCGATGCCTCGTCGTCGCGGCCCTCGCCGCCGCCGGCCTCCTCGCGGGCGCGGCCGGGGCGAGCGCGCAGCTCGAGCGCGTCGTCGATCCCGACTGGACGCTGCCCCGGACGCCGGACGGCCAGCCCGACCTGCAGGGCATGTGGGGCAACAAGACCCTGACCCCCATCGAGCGGCCGGCCGAGCTCGGGGGACGCGCATTCCTGACCGACGAGGAGATCGCGGCCATCAACCAGCAGCGCATCGTCGACGAGCGGGCGCGCGACGAGGCCCCGGCGCGGCGCTACGAGGCGGGCCAGAACGTCGGCGGCTACGGCAGCTACTGGCTCGACGCGGGCGACACGGTGCTGTCGACGGGGCAGACCTCGCTCATCGTCGACCCGCCCGACGGGCGCGCGCGCATCCGGCAGTGGGCCCTCGACGCCAAGCAGTACAACCTCGACCACAACGGCGACGACTACATCCACATGAGCGTGTGGGACCGCTGCATCTCGCGCGGCGTCCCCGGCTCGATGCTCCCCGCCGGCTACAACAACGCCTACCGCATCGTGCAGACGCCCGACCACTTCGTCATCCAGCACGAGATGATCCACGACGTCCGCATCATCCCCATCTCGGACCAGCCGCACGTCGACGCGAACATCCGCATGTGGATGGGCGACTCCCGCGGCCGCTGGGAGGGCGACACCCTCGTGGTCGAGTCGAGGAACTTCCACAACCGCGGCTGGATCGCGTCGAGCGCCGCCGGCCGCCGCCTCAAGGGCATTCCCACCAGCAAGGCCCTCGAGGTCGTCGAGCGCTTCCGCCGCGTCTCCGAGGACACCATCCTCTGGACCGTCACCGTCACCGACCCCAACGTGTACACCGCGCCGTTCACCATCCAGATGCCCCTGACCGCCGACCCCACCTACGAGATCTACGAGTACGCGTGCCACGAGGGCAACTGGGCGGTGCGCAACGCCCTCAGCGGCCAGCGCGTCCTCGACGCGCAGGCGGCGACCGATCAAGAGCAGTGAGCGGTAGGCGGCTGCGGGGCACCGGGCGCCGCAGCCGCCAATCCGTTCCCCGGAACCGGCGCCTGTAGCTCCGTCGGCTTGGACGAGGCCCGAAACGGCGGATGGGTGCTCATGGCGTGATGGTTATCGCACTCTGGGGGCCGCTGGGAACCATGTCGATGTTGTGGGCCCTCACGATGAGCCTCCGCTCGGGATCGCGCTCCTGCCTCCGGACGACCTCCGTGAATTCGGGGTCGTCGTGGGCGGCCGTGAGTCGACGATCGCGCTCGGCCTTCGACGGATAACCCCGGATGTAGATGAACGTATCGGCCTCGTCGATGCCCAGATCCTCGTCGGACTGCTGCGGGATCCAGTACCCGACGTTCGTGATCCCATGCCGCGAGTAGATGTCGGCCGTGCGGCTGGCGAAACGCTCGGCCAGCGCATCCCTGCTGCCCGGCTGGGCGGTGTAGATGCGGAGTTCATAGAAGCCGGGCGCTGTCTGCCGCTGGGCCAGACCCCAAGCCGTACCAACCATCCCGAAGCACAGCCCCGCCAAGGCCATCACCTTCCACTTGAGCATCTCAACCTCCCTGTCCGGTTTCCTGGCCGTCGACGAGCGCGGCTTCGCCAGCTTGGGGCTGTGTTCCGCGAGGATCGGCGCGAATGGTGGTCGCGCGCACGGTTGGCCCGCAAGCGGACGCGACAGCCACGCCGCCGGAGAGTTGCTGGCTGGCAGTCGAGGCGTGCCCCGACGTCGCGCCAAGGACCGTGCTCGACATGGAGTTGCCAGCCACACCCCGGTTGCAGTCCGCTTTCAGCGGTTTCTGCGTGGGGCATGTGGCAAGGCAGTCTCCGTCACTGTCCCAGGGACGGAGCGCTTCCTTGACCTACTGATCCGGCGTGACACCGGCCGTGCGCATGACGTCGCGGATGGCGTCGGCGGTCTCGGGCGAGCTGAGGAGGTTCATGCCGCGGTGCATGCCGACGGCGATGCCGAGCGGGGTGGCCCCGCGCTGGTTGGCGCGGTTCCAGACGGTGACGTCCGCTCCCGCGTCGGCGAGCAGGGTCGCCACCCGCGGCAGGTGCTTGTAGGCGGCGCCGTGCATGGCGGTCTCGCCCCGGGCGTCGACGGCGTCGATGTCGAGGCCGAGGTCGAGGGCCAACTGCACCGCTTCCAGAACCTCGGCCTCGGTGCCGGGGTCCTCGCCGGGTGACGAGGTGCCGAGGCCGGCCGCGACCATGAGGGCGGTCGAGTCGTCCTCGTTGGTGAGGAAGACGTCCGCGCCCAGTCCCGCCAGCAGCTCCATGTACTCGGCGTCGGCGGTGCGGGCCGCGAGCAGGAACGGGGTGCCGCCGATGAAGTTCAGGGCGGTGATGCCGGCCGGCGGGCGGGTGGTGACGCGGGCGTTCAGGTCGGCGCCGTGGGCGACGAGCTTGCGCGCGAAGTCGAGGCTGGTCATGTCGCCCGAGCCGCGCGGGGCGGGGTTGTTGCTGCCGGCGATGCCCGCCTTGCGGACCCAGGTGAGCTGGTGCAGGGCGGTCCAGCCCCGCGGGGCGGCGTTGGGGTCGGCGCCGCGGTCGAGCAGGTAGGCGGCGAGCTCGAAGTGCGCGCTCCCCGCCGCGAGGAGGAACGCGTTGAGCCCGGCGTCGGACGCGCGCCGCCGCTCGACGCCGCCGGCGGTCAGGGTCGAGTTGATGGAGATCTGCTCGTCGAGGTCCGCCCCCGCCTCGAGCAGGGTCTGCACGACGTCGGTGCGCCCCTCCCGGGCCGCGAACAGCAGGGCCGTGAAGCCGCGGTTCGACCGGGCGCCCACGTCGGCGCCGTAGCGCACCAAGGCCGGGACGACCGCGGCGTGGCCCTCGGCCGCCGCCCACATCAACGCCGTCTGCCCCTTCCAGTGCTCGTGCGCGTTGGGGTCGGCCCCGGCGTCGAGGAGCAGTTCCACCACCTCGACGTTGCCGGCGCGAGCCGCCGTCATCAGCGCCGTCTCGCCCTCCGTCAGGGTGGTGTTCGGGTTGGCGCCGGCGTCGAGCAGGGCCTCGACCACGCCGGGGCTGCCGGCGATGCACGCGAGCGACAGCGGCCGCACGCCGTAGCGGTTGCCGCTGTTGGCGACGGCGCCCGCCGCGAGGAGCAGCCGGGTCGCCTCGACGTCGGCGTTGTACGCCGCCCAGTGCAGCGGGGTGGTGCCGTCGGGCTCGGCCGCGTTCACGTCGGCCCCGTCGTCGACGAGGGCCCGCATGAGGGCCGCGTCACCGGCCTTGACGGCGTCGACGAGCGGCACGTCGGCCGCCGCCGCGACGGAAGGCATCCCCGCCAGCAGAACCGCGAAGGTGAGGCCGAGCAGCAGTCTGACCCGAGTCATGCGGTTGTCTCCCCGTTGCGTCCGGTCACGCCGAGGCCGAAGCGGTCGAGCGGTTCCCCCCCGCGGGTGCGGGGCCAGCGCCGGTCTTTCCGGCAGCGGGCCGATCCTCACGGGATCGGCCCGAACCCGATGCCGGTGACGAGTGCTTAGAGCGACAGCGGCTCCATGACCTCGGTCGCCCGTCCGGTGCTGTCGACGAACTTGTCGAGGTGCACGCCCACGTCGTCGAGCAGCGCGAGGTGCAGGTTGGCCAGCGGCGTGCCCGGCTCGTACTTCACGTGGCGGCCACCCCACGGCTTGTCGTTGCCGCCGCGCGCCACCACGATGGGCAGGTTGCGGTGGTCGTGCACGTCGGGGTTGCCCATGCCGCTGCCGAGCATGAACGTCGAGTGCTCCATGAGCGACCCGTCGCCGTCCGAGGTCGACTTCAGCCGGTCGACCATGTACGCGAAGAGCGACACGTGGTACGCGTTGATCTTCGCGAGCTTGGCCAGCTTCTCGGGGTCGTTCACGTGGTGCGAGATGGGGTGGTGCGGCTCCGGCACGCCGATCTGCGGATACGTGCGGGTGCTCGCCTCGCGCGCGAGCTGGAACGTGATGACGCGCGTCATGTCCGCCTGCAGGGCCAGCACCTGGAGGTCGAACATCAGCTTGACGTGGTCCTCCCAGTCGGCGGGGACGCTGGTGGGTCGGGTCAGGTCGGGCAGCACCGAGCTGGCTGCCTGCTCTTCGGCGAGCTGGATGCGGCGCTCGACCTCGCGCACGGTGTCGACGTACTCGTCGACGCGCACGCGGTCGGCGTGGCCCACGCGGCTCTGGAGCCGGGCCATGTCGTCGAGCACCCAGTCGAGGATGCTCGCGTTCTTCTTCATCTCGGCCCGCCGCTGCTCGGCGGTGCCGCCGTCGCCGAAGAGGCGCTCGAACACCACCCGCGGGTCGGCCTCCATCGGCAGGGGCGAGGTCGGCGACGCCCACGACAGGCAGTTCTGGTAGACGCAGGCGTAGCCGTTGTCGCACGAGCCGACCTGCACGATGAGGTCGGTGCCCAGTTCCAGGGACGGGATCGGGGTGTCGGTGCCGATCTGGCGGGCCGCGATCTGGTCCACGGTGGTGCCCAGCTCGTAGTCGCTGCCCTCGGTCCGCTTGCCCTTGAGGCAGCTCAGGAACGCCGCGTTCGACGAGGCGTGGTTGCCCGTGGTGTGGGCGTTCTCGAGGTCGAGGTGGGTGACCACCGTCACGTCGTCGAGGTGCGGGGTCAGCGACGCCAGCGACGGCGACAGCCCCTTCAGCCGGCCCACCTCCCTCGGCGTCCACGGCGCGGGGTTCATCCCCATCGGGATGAACACGAACCCGAGCCGCCGCGGGGCGTTGGCGGCGGTCGCCGCCTGCGCGGTCAGCGCCGGCACCATCGCGTCGAGCAACGGCAGCGCCACCGTGGCGCCCAGACCCCTGAGGAACGTCCGGCGCGGCAGCGCCATCCTGCTGATCGTCATGACTGCGACCTCCGCATCTGGAACGGGATGCTCTCTACGATACCGAGCACGAGGGACGAGAACCGGTAGTCGTCGCCGGCGGCGTCGCGCACGATGCGCCGCACCGCCGGGCCGTCGTCGTGGTCGAGCCCGCGGCCCAACGCATAGGTGAGGAGCTTCTCGGCCACGGTGCCCGCGAAGACGTGCGGGCGGGCGAGCACCGCGTCGCGGAGCCCCGTCACCCCGTCGAACTCGCCGCCGCCGGGGATGCTGCCGCGGGCGTCGATGGGGCTCCAGTCCTCGCCGCGGTCGCGCCATCGGCCGATGGCGTCGAAGTTCTCCATCGAGAGCCCGGCCGGGTCCATGAGCCGGTGGCAGGCGGCGCACGCCGGGTTCACCCGGTGGGCCTCCATGCGCTCGCGCATCGAGCGCGCGGCCACGCCGGGCTCGGGCTCCTCGAGGGGCGGCACGCTCGCCGGCGGGGGCGGCGGGGGCATGCCGAGCAGGTTGTCGAGAATCCAGCTCCCGCGCAGCACCGGGGACGTCCGGGTGGCGTAGGAGGTGACGGTCAGGATGCTGCCGTGCCCCAGGAGCCCGCCGCGGAGGCTGCCCGGCGGCAGGTCGACGCGCCGGAACCCGCTGCCGTAGACCCCGGCGATGCCGTAGTGCCGGGCGAGGCGCTCGTTGAGGAACGTGTAGTCGGCCCGCAGGAGGTCGAGGACGCTGCGGTCCTCGCCGACGACGCTGTCGAAGAGCAGCTCGGTCTCGCGCCGGAACGCCTGCCGCAGGTTGTCGTCGAAGTCGGGGAAGCGGCGCAGGTTCGGCGTCGCCGTCTCCAGGTTGCGGAGGTGGAGCCACTGGCCGGCGAAGTTGCTGGTCAGCGTGTCCGCCCGCGGGTCGGCGAGCATCCGCCGCACCTGCGCCTCGCGCACCGCCGGGTCGGCGAGCTTGCCGGCCTCGGCGAGGTCGAGGAGCTCGTCGTCGGGGATGCTGCTCCAGAGGAAGAACGACAGGCGCGAGGCGAGCGCGAGGTCGTCGACCCGGTAGGGCGTGCCCGGCGCCGCGTGCTCCGGGTCTTCCTCGATGCGGAAGAGGAACTCGGGGCTCGCGAGCAGTGCGCGGAGGGCCAGCTCGATGCCGGCCTCGAAGCCGCCGTCGGCGCGGCCCCGCTCGTAGAACGAGAGGGGCATCTCGACGTCGCCGTAGGACACCGGCCGCCGGTAGGCGCGCCGGGCCAGGGTCGAGATGATCTCGGTCGCGCAAGCCGTCTCGTCGGCCGCCGTCTCGGGCCGGCAAGTGAAGATGCGATCGCGGCTCGGCGTGTCGCCGGCCCCCTCGGGATTGAACGGGCCGCTGATCGACACCGAGTGCACCGCCGGCTGCTGCCGGGGATGCCGGTCCTGGTTGAACTGCGCCTGGTAGGGCTGCCGCTCGGTCTCGATGAGGGCCGCGTTCTTGCGCAGGAAGGCGGCGCCGACGGTATGCGGGCCGGCCGCGACCTGCAGCCGCAGGTTGAGGTGCCGGTCGACCCCTTCGTCGGCGTAGTAGCCGCCGAGCCGGTTGCGGTCGGGGACGACGTTGAACAGCCTCAGGCGCTCGCCGTCGAGCAGCATCTCGACCACGTGGGGGTCGCGCAGGCCCTCGACGTTCTCGTTCCGGTTGCGGGCCAGCCGGACCTCGATCTCGTACTCGCCGTCGAGGGGGAAGTTGTGGTCGACGACCACGCCGCCGCGGGTGCCGAAGGGCAGCCCGTCGAGGTGCCCCTCCTGGGTCAGATCCGGGCGCAGGATGACGACGCGGCTGCCCGGCACGATGGCCGAGCTGCCGACCGCGAGCCGGCTGATCTTCTGCGCGGCCGACAGGTACCGCTCCATCAGCGTGGGCGACAGCTCGACCACCCCCACGTTGTCGAAGCCGTAGCTCGCGTCGTCGCGGGGCAGCAGGGCGTCGACGTCGACGTCGAGGGCCAGGAGGTCTCGGACGGCGTTGCGGTACTCGGTGCGGTTCAGGCGCCGGAACGTCTCCGTCCGCCCCGGATTGGGGGCGGCGGCGGCTCGGGCGTCGAGCTCGGTCTCGATGTACGTGAGCAGGCCCTGGTAGGCGGCCGCCTCGGGCCGAGCCGACCCCGCCGGGGGCATGGCGCCGGCACGGAGCTTGCGGACCACCCGCTCCCACACCTCGGCGTGCCCGGCGACGTCGTCGAGGGGCGCCGCCTCGAGCGACAGCCCGCCCTGCAGCGCCCGGTCGTTGTGGCAGCCGAGGCAGTAGCGGTTGACGAGCGACTGCTCGGGGCTGCGCGTCTGGGCCGCCGCGGCCCCGGGTTGTGCGAGTCCCAGCCACGTCAGCGCGAGTGCGACCGAAAGGACGGCCGTCTTCTGTATGCGCATGTCGACCCTCGCCGCGTTCCGTCGCCGTGGCGGACGCGAGCGCGCCACTACGCGTGCGGAATCGCGCGTACAAGTACAGGCGCGTATCTTACACGCGCTCGCGTCGAGAGTCGAGCCGGCCTGGGCCGGCCGCGTAGTGTTTCAGCTTGATTGACGGTATGGTCGGCGCAGGCGGCCAACCCGCCGCCGGCGGCGGGAGGCGCTTCCCGTCCTGGCAGCCGAACGGGCGGTGCCGAGCAAACTCGGATGTCGCGTTCAACGATCCTCTCCTGTCCGCCCTGCGTGGTAGCATCGGAACAGTGACACGGAGAGGCCGTGTCACGGGGAGGGTGTTCGTGACGCCGGAGTTCTGGGCCATCATCGCTGTCGGCATCGGCATCGCCGGACTGTTCTACCGTCTCGACACCAGAATCGACTGCCTCGACAACCACGTGCGGGCCCAGGGCGAACGCCTCGCGAGGCTCGAAGGCAAGGTCGACACCCTGACCGGTTCCGTGGAGTCCCTCATCGCGGCGTTCGTGAAGCCGCCCGGGGAGACGACCTGATGCCGGAGGGACCGGGTGGAGGCTCGTCGTGTCGCAGCACTACGCCGGGTGGCTGGCGGCGGGCCTGATCGCGGCGGGGACCTTCGCGCAGCCGGCGCTGGGCGGCCAGGAGACCGGCGCCGGCGGGCCGCGGAACATCGTCTTCATCTTCACCGACGACCAGCGGTTCGACGGGCTCGGTCTCCGCAACGACTACTTCGAGACGCCGCACCTCGACCGGCTCGCCGAGGGCGGCGTGCTGTTCGAGAACGCGTTCGTCACCACGTCGCTGTGCTCGCCGAGCCGGGCGTCGATCCTGTCGGGGCTCTACGCCCACACCCACCAGGTGCTCGACAACAGCACCGCCATGCCCCGCGACCTGCCGACGTTTCCCGTCGGGCTGCAGGCCGCCGGCTACCACACCGCGTTCATCGGCAAGTGGCACATGGGCGGCGCCAGCGACGACCCGCGCCCCGGGTTCGACCACTGGGTCTCGTTCCGAGGGCAGGGGCCGTACGTCGATCCGACGCTCAACATCAACGGAACCCGCGTCGAGCGCGAGGGTTACACCACCGACCTGCTGACCGACTACGCGGTCGAGTTCCTGCGCGGACGGGACGACGACCGCCCGTTCCTGCTCTACCTGTCCCACAAGGCGGTGCACGCCCCGTTCACGCCGGCCGAGCGGCACCGCGGCGCCTACTCCGACCGCGGCTACGTCAGGCCGCCGTCGATGGCCGACACCGAGGCGAACTACCGCGGGAAGCCGGACTGGGTGCGGGCCCAGCGCAGGAGCTGGCATGGGGTCGACGGGATGTACGACGGCCGGACCGACTTCGACCGCTTCGTGCAGGAGTACGCCGAGGCGCTGATGGCCGTCGACGACAGCGTGGGCCGGGTGGCGGCGGGCCTCGAAGAGCTCGGCCTGCTCGACAAGACCCTGCTAGTGTTCATGTCCGAACAAGGCTTCCAGTTCGGCGAGCACGGGCTGATCGACAAGCGCACGATGTACGAGGCGTCCATCCGGGTGCCCCTCGTCGTGCACTGCCCCGAGCTCTTCGAGGGCGGGCAGCGGCGGCCCGAGATGGTGCTGAACATCGACGTCGCTCCCACCCTGCTCGCGGCCGGCGGCGCCCCCGTCCCCGCCACCATGCACGGCCGGTCGTTCCTGGGCCTTCTGACGGGCGAGGCTGCGGCCTGGCGCGACGCCTTCCTCTACGAGTACTTCTGGGAGCGGGCGTTCCCCCAGACCCCGACTGTCCTCGGCGTGCGCGGCGACCGCTACAAGCTCATGCGGTTCCACGGCGTCTGGGACCGCTACGAGCTCTACGACCTCGAAGCCGACCCCGGCGAGATGCGCAACCTGCTCGGCGACATCCGGCTCGAGACCCAGGCGGGGACCATCGACCGCCAGATCGTCCAGCGGGCCGACCCCGAGGTCGCCGCCCTCTTCCAGCGCCTGAGCCGCAGGCTCGACGGCCTCCTCGCCGAGACCGGGGCGCTCGACGAGCCGACGTGGCGGGGAGCGATCCGGCCGTGAACGGACGTCCCGGAACCGCGCCCGGGGGTCTCGGGTCAGCACTTGAATCGGCCCGACGCCGATTCGGTCACTCTGTCGTCGGGCTCCCGACGCGGGCGGGTCAGAACAGGGTCAACTGATCGTCGTCGCCCACCACCCGGTCGAAGTCGAGGCCGAGGGCGGCGAGCACGGGCTCGGCCACCGGCCGGACCTGCTTGTCGACGTAGTGCTCCCGGTCCGGCGCATGCTGCAGCGCGTCGAGGGGCTCGGGGCCGGCGACGGTCACGAGGTAGGAGACGACGCGGCCCGGGCGCCGGGACTTCCGGGCCGCGGCCACGTGCGGGGGCGTGCTCGCGGTGTACGCGGCGGGGCGCTTCCGCAGGCCCTTGCGGTAGACGAGCTTGTCGTCGAGCTCGCCCCGCCGCAGGGCGGCCACGGTGTCCGCGAGGTAGCCGCCCACCGGCTCGCCGGCGAAGAGCCGCGCGTAGAGCTCGCGCTGCACGTCCTTGGCGAGCTCGGTCCAGTCGCGGCGCACCACCTCCATGCCCACGAACTCCAACTCGCTGCGCCCGTCGACGAGCCCCGCGTAGCGCTTGCGGGCGCCGCCCCGGCCGCGGCGCATCGACGGCAGGACGAGCTTCACGTACAGCTTCTCGAGCTCAAGGTCCAGGCGGCTCGTCACCTGCCACTCGGCCGACACGTGGGCGGCGACCGCCTCGTTCAGCTCCCGCGCCAGGCGCGGGCCGGCGTCCCGGGCCTCGTCCACCGGCAGGCCGGAGCGCACGAACAGGCTGTCGGTGTCGCCGTAGAGCACCTCGAAGCCGCGTTCCTCGAACCAGCGCTTCGACCATCGCAGGAGGCGGCGGCCCATGCCGGTGACGGCGTTGGCGACGGCGACGTTGTGGAAGCGGCAGGCGGGAGTGCCGAGGACGCCGTAGAACGAGTTCATCAGGATCTTGACCGCCTGCGAGGCGACGGCGTCGCCGGCGCGTTTGGCCGCCTCGCGTTGCGGGAACAGCTCGTCGAGCATCGCGGGGAGGATGGCGTCGCCGCGTCGGAACGCCGCGTCGTCTGACAGACGCACCACCGCGTCCCCCGCCGCGGGGTGCTCCACGTAGCCGAGGGGATCGATGTTGAACGTGCGGATGACGCTGGGATACAGGCTCCTGAAGTCGAACACCCACACGTTCTCGTGGATGCCGGTGACCGGCTCGAAGACGTCGCCGCCGGCCTGGTGCCGGGACACCCGGGCGTCGTCGGACCGCACGGTGGGGGCGACGACGCCCCGCCGGTGGAGGGCCGCGAGGTAGAGGAAGTCGAACGACGCGATGCTCGCCGAGACGCGGTCCGGGGTCATGCCGGTGAGGCGGCTGCGGGCCACCGCGAGGGTCACGAGGTCGAGCTTCCGCACGATCTCGAGGGCCAGCCGGGCGTCCGTGCGGGCGTAGTCGACGAAGGTCTCGAGGTCGTCGCGGTACCGTGCCTGGATCGCCTCGGCCCGGCCG
>JAJEFC010000295.1 GCA_022820675.1 Vicinamibacteria bacterium
CGCCGGCCGCCGCCCACAGGGCGAGGGCGGCCGCCGCCCGGCGGGCGCGGGGAGTCTGCCCCGGGGAGGTCGCGACGGCGGGTTCCGGTCGGCGGACTCGAGTAGCTGCATCGGACATGGACCGGTATTCTGACGGCTTCCCGCCCGCGCGACAACCGCGGCCCGCCGAGCCACCGTGGGCTTGACGGGACGGCAGTTCGGGTTCTGCGACTACGTGCACGACGACGGCCTCGCCGGCCGCATGCCGTAGCCGCCGCCGCCGCTTCTCCTCGCCGGGCCGCTCGGTCCTCCCAGGTAGTCCGAAGGGTCGGGGAGAGTAGTGCTGCGTCACGTCTCAATCTTCGGACGCGGACATGGGTTTAGCGCACGCAATCTTTGACGAATCACGGCACTCATGTCCGAACATTCAGTATTGACGCAGCAGTAGTGGTCCGTCACGCCTTGATCTTCGGATGCGGACATCGGTTTGCGGCCCGCGATCGTTGGCGAATAAGAGAACCCGTGCCCGAACACTGGCTGTGGCGAAGCAGTAGCGCGCGACTGGTAGTGCAGGGCCACCGCCATACCCTGCCGCGTGGTCGCCGCCTGGGGGCCAACATCGGGGCGAAGAGCGGCGCCGGCCGGCCACGCGGGACGAAGAGCGGTCCCCGGCCGCAATGAAGCGGCGCCGCGGCCGCGCGCCGCGCCGGAGCGTGGCCGGTTATAGTGAAGCCCGCACTCGTGGTCGAGAGCCTTCAGTGGTCCCCCCCCAGCCCGACGCCGACCCCCGCGCGACCGCCGTGGCGACGCCGTACCGGCTCGCGCGGGCGACCGCGATGGTGCTGGGCCTGTTCATCGCCGGCGCCGCCGGCTACCGGCTCGTCGAAGGCGTGCCGTGGTGGGACGCCTTCTACATGACCGTCATCACCATCACCACCGTCGGCTACGGCCACGTGTTCCCCCTGTCGCCGGCCGGCCAGGCGCTGACGATGGCCCTGCTCGGGACCGGCATCGGCGTCTTCCTGTTCCTCGCCTCCGAGGTCGGCCGCTCGATCATGGAAGGCGAGCTGCGGCGCTACCTGGGGCATGTCCGGAGGGTCCGAATGATCGAACGGATGAGCGGGCACGACGTGGTCTGCGGCTACGGGCGCATGGGCCGAGCGGCCGTCGACGCCCTGCGCCGGGCGGGCCGGCAGGTGGTGGTGGTCGAGGCGCGCGTCGAGCAGACCGAGGCGCTGTCGGCGGCGGGGCTCCCGGTGGTGGCCGGGGACGGGTCGCAGGAGTCGTCCCTGCGGGCCGCCAACGTCGAGCACGCCCGCGGACTCGTGTGCTGCCTCGCCGACGATGCCCACAACCTCTACGCGGTGCTGACCGCCCGGTCGCTGAACCCCGGGCTCGTCATCGTGGCGCGGGCGGACGGCGAAGGCGCCGAGCAGCGGATGGTGCAGGCGGGCGCCGACGAGGTCGTGAACCCCTATCGGCTCGGGGGCGCGCGACTCGCCGATCTGCTGGTCGAGCCGGCGGGCGCTCGGGACGGGCCACGAGCGGAGCCCCAGGCGGCGATGGGCGGGCCGCAAGTCCGCGCCGCAGGGCGCTCTACGCCGACGCCTCCGGGGCCCCTCCCGGGCGCGTCTCGTTGAGCGAGCCCTGACGGTAGCCCCGCGGGTCGACTGTCACGCGGGCGAAGCCGGCGTCGCGGAACCGCCGCACGACCTCGCCCCGCATGCCGGCGCTCCGAAGCCGGGGGATCTCGTGCGGCTCGACCTCGATGCGGGCCATCGCGCCGTGGAACCGCACCCGGCACACCCGGAACCCCAGCTCGCGCAGCACGCGCTCCCCGGCGGCGACGCGGGCCAGTCGCTCCGGCGTGATCCCGGTGCCGTAGGGGAACCGGCTCGACAGACAGGCGAGGGCCGGCTTGTCCCACACCGGCAGCCCCAGGCGCCGCGCCGCCGCGCGGACCTCCGCCTTGCCGAAGCCCGCCTCGTCGAGGGGAGAGCGGACTCCCTGCTCGCGCGCGGCCCGCCGGCCGGGCCGGTGGTCGTTGCGGTCGTCGACGTTGAACCCGTCGAGAACGTGGGCCGCCCCGAGGCGCGCCGCCTCGGTCACCGCCACCGAGTAGACCTCGACCTTGCAGAAGTAGCAGCGGTTGACGGGGTTCGACGCATACCGGGCGTCGTCGAGCTCGTGGGTCTCGACCAGCACGTGGCGCACCCCGAGGTGCCGCGCGAGGTCTTCGGCCCCGGCCCGCTCCTCCGGGGCCAGGCTCGGCGAAACCGCGGTGAGGGCCGTCGCCCGGTCGCCGAGGACGCCCGCCGCCTCCGCCAGCAGGTAGCCGGAGTCGACGCCGCCGGAGAAGCAGACCACCGCCCGGTCGAGTGCGGCCAGCAGGGCGCGCAATCGGGCGATCCGCTCGTCGAGGCCCGGCGCGGCCGGACCCGACCGACCCGCGGTCACGGGGAAAGCGGTCGAGGCCGCGGGGGGAACCGGGTCCGGCGGGCCTGCGGCCGCGTCGCCGGAACACGGCCGGAAGTCGGCATCGCGCATGAACTTCAGTATAGACCCCGGCACCCCGGGGACGGCTCCGCGTCGGCCCGCCCGTCGTCGCCGAACGCGACCGCATGTCGCGCCGCGGTCTCCCCAGCCTCGACTATAATCAAGGCCGCGCGGTGAAATGAGCCCCTGGCTCGGGCGTTCCGCCCCGCACCCGCGGCGGCGCCGAGTCGCTTGCCGCGCGATGTCCGTTCCCACACGATCGCCTTGCCCGCCCGACGCAGGCGGGCGCCGCCGACCCGTGCTCTACGACATCGTCCTCATCGTCCTCGGTCTCGGTCTGGTCGCCAAGGGCGGCGACCTGTTCGTCGACTCGAGCATCTACATCGGGCAGGCCCTGCGCATCCCCCGGTTCGTCATCGGGGGGACCCTGGTGAGCCTGGCCACCACCACCCCCGAGCTGGTGGTCTCGGCGATGGCGAGCAGCGTCGGCGACACCGGCATCGCGCTCGGGAACGCGGTGGGGTCGTGCATCTGCAACATCGGGCTCATCGTCGGCACCGTCTCGCTGCTGACCCCGGTGGAGGTGGAGAAGCGCGACTTCGTGCGGCGGGCGGCGTGGATGGTCTCGGCCGGGGTGCTCGTCGTCGTCTTCACCTGGGACCGGACCCTCAGCCGGCCGCTGGCCGCGGTCCTGCTGGCCCTGGCGTTCGCGTACCTGGCGTGGGACTACCTCGGCATCCGGAAGCGCCGCGCCGAGACCGCGGGCGGGCCCGAGCCGGAGACGAGCGGGCTGCCGAAGGCCATCGGCCTGTTCGCCCTGGGGGCGGCCCTCATCGTGGTGGGCAGCCGCCTGCTGGTCGACTCCGGGCAGTCGCTGGCGGCGGCCCTCGGGGTGCCGTCGGTCATCATCGGGCTCTCGGTGGTGGCCATCGGGACGTCGCTGCCCGAGCTGGTGACCGGCGTCTCCGCCGCCCGGAAGGGGGTGCCGGACCTGTCGCTCGGCAACATCCTCGGCGCCAACGTCCTGAACCTCTACCTCATCGTCGGCCTGTCCGGCACCATCAACCCGCTGAGCCTCGACGTCTTCACCCAGGTCTATTCGTACGGCTGGCTCGGCGTGTTCTTCGCCGCCGTCCTCGGCCTGACCGCGCGGACCGGACACTTCCACCGCGGCGGGGGCCTGCTCCTCCTGGCACTCTATGGTGTCTACGTGACGGGGCTGGTTCTCGTGCCGGTGCTCGGCGCCGGCGGGTAAGCTGCACAGGTCCTCACCGCGTTGACGCGCGGCCACTGCATCTGCTACATTGACTTCCGATCCGCTATGCCCGTAGGCGGGCACTATCCTTGGGCTTCCTTGGGCGACCGGGGAAGCCCGTTCCTTTGTTGCCTCCCGTGCGCACGGTAGCTGTCCTGATCGATGGTGGTCACTTGCGGACATACGCCCGCAAGGCCGGCAAGAGCTACGACCCGCCCTTCATCGAGCGATTCGGCCGGGCATGGCGCTGCTCGATTGAACTCTGAACCGAGCGGAAAGCCAGCGCCGTCACCGCTTGGGCTTCCTTACTCCGACGATCCGGCCGCGCCTGTGCTCAATCTCGTGGTGCCGATTCCTGCGGTTCCGCCGGGCGGCGGAGGATGGGGTAGACCGAGCCCGCCGCTCCCACGTGGTCGTCGACCAGGTTCCAGTTCACGATGCCGTCGTCGGAGCGCGGCTCGAGCAGGGTGAACACGAGCCGTCCCAGGGGCTGGTCGAGGGGTACGACCAGGGTGCCGGCGGGCACGGCGCGCTCGACGGGGGTCCAGTCGCCGGTGACGGTGCGCTCGCGATGGCCCTGGTAGGGGCGGTCGGTGACCGACGACGTGCGCACCACGAACTCCTCCACCGCGAGCGTCGCGTCGGCGTCGAGGGGGGCGCCGTCGACGCCGTGGGCGGCGAGGAGGTCGACCACCGCGGCGAGGTCCGCCGGCACGTAGTACGCGGCGGGGACGACCTCGACGCCGCCCTCGGCGGCCGCGAAGGAGCCGTACTCGACCATCTCGGTCGGCTCGGCCACGTCGAGGCGGCGCCGCATGGGGGCGCGCGTGTAGGGGTTCGGTACTTCCTCGGTGCGTCCCAGCAGTATCTGGACGGGGGCATCCGAGGGCGCCGCGACCGCGCGGGTCGCGAGGCGGGTGCCGGCGACGGGCTCGGCGTCGGCGGCCTCGACGAGGGCGGCGATGGCGCCGGCGTTGTCGTGGGCGAACGCCAGCGCCTCCTCGACGAACCGCAGCGAGGCCCGGATGCGCTCGTCGAACGGCGCGTAGGCGTAGGCCTCGCCGAGCAGGGCGGCCCGGTTGCGAAGCCCGACGTAGTTGTTGTTGAAGCGCGGGCGGTGGTCGAAGGTGCGCCAGGCCGGCTCCGCCCCGTCGGCGAACGGCAGGTTGCCGTAGTAGTAGAAGTGCCACCCGTCGGACCGCTCGACGGCGCGGGTGATCGCGGGGAGCCACTCGTCGCGGAGGAGGGCGTCGATGGCGGGATGGGTGTTGGGGTGGAGCGGCGGCGAGTAGGTCAGGTGGTAGGCGTGCTCGGTGCCGTTGGTGGTGTGCAGGTCGATGACCACGTGGGGGTCGTAGTCGTCGTAGGCCCTGACGAGGGCCCGGGCCTCGGGCGACTCCAGCTTCATGTGGTCGCGGTTGAGGTCGAACCCCTGGGCGTTGGCCCGTTCGCCCTGGCCCGCGACCGGCCCGAGCTGATAGGGGCGGGTGTCGGGCCCCATGCGCTCGTGGCCGTCGGCGTTGTAGATGGGGGCGATGAGCAGGGTCATCGACGACGACCACTCGGCGTGGCCGCCCGCCGCGAGGTCCCCCAGCAGCATCAGCAGCGCTTCCTTGCCGGCGACCTCGCCGCCGTGGATGGCCCCCTGCAGCCAGACGCGGAGGCGGCCGGCGCCGACGACGGAGGCGGGCCGGGCGTCGGCCACGTCCCCGACGACGGCCAGAGGCAGGGGGCGGCCCTCGACCGTCGACCCGAAGGTGGTGGCGTGGATGTGCTCGGACCGGTTCGCGGCCAGCGTCACGACCTGCACGACCTCGCCGTGGCCGGTGGTCTGCTCGTAGGCGGTGCGCTCCGCGCGGGTGGGGGGCAGGGCCCCCGCTTCCCGGTCCCCGGGTGCGCACGCGGCCAGCGGGGCGGTCGCCAACAGGGCCGCCGCTCGCAGGACGGTCCAGACCGGAGCCCGCGGCCGGGCGCCGGGCTGCGCCGGGTCGGATTCGTCGCCGCGCCGCCGCGGGATCGGTTCGACGCCCCGGGACCTGCCCCGGGGCCGGCTGGAAGTGGCGTTCACTGGCACCCCCCAATCCGTTCGACCGCGTCTTCGTCCGCGGCGCCGCCCCGGACCGGCCGAACGCCGGGCTGCCCCGGGAACCCGTTGCGCGCTGCGACCGCGGGGTCGTTCACACGCATCCCGCAATCCGTTCGACAGCGGCGTCGACCTCCGCCTCGGTAGTCCCGCGGCCGACGCTGAGCCGGACGGCGCCGTGACCGACGGCCGGCGGCACCCCCATGGCCGCCAGCACCGGCGAGAGCGCCCGCTCTCCCGTATGGCAGGCGGACCCCGTCGACGCCGCGATCTCCGGCATCCGGGCCAGGATCTGGTCGCCGTATCGGCCGGGGAAGCTGACGTTGAGGGTATTGGGCAGCCGCCGATCGGGATGGCCGTTGAGCACGGCGCGGTCGCCGAGCCGCGCCCGCAGTCCGCTCCACAGGCGGTCGCGCAGCTCGCGCAGGCGGTCCTCGCAAGGGTCGGTCTCGGCGAGCTCGCAGGCCGCCCCGAGGCCGGCCGCGAGGAGCGCGCTCTCCGTGCCGGCCCGCCGGCCGCCCTCGTGGCCGCCCCCGTGCACGAGCGGGGTCAGCGCCACCCCGCGCCGGACGAACAGGGCGCCGACGCCCTTGGGGGCGTACAGCTTGTGTCCGGCGAGGCTCAGCAGATCGACGCCGAGCTCGCGCACCCGCACCGGGATCTTGCCGGCCGACTGGGCCGCGTCGGTGTGGCAGAGGACGCCGTGCTCGCGCGCGATACGGGCGATCTCGGCGACGGGCTGGATGGTCCCGACCTCGTTGTTGGCGTGCATCACGCTGACGAGGGCGGTGTCGGGGGCGATGGCCCGCCGGACGTCGTCGGGGTCGACGAGGCCGTGGCCGTCCACCGGCACGATGGTGACCCGGGCACCGAGGGTCTCGACGAAGCGGCAGGGCTCGAGGACGGCGGGATGCTCGACCGCGGTGGTGACGATGTGCGGGGCGGACGCGTCGGCGCGGACCACGCTCTTGACGACCTGGTTGTTCGCCTCGCTGCCGCCGCTCGTCAGCACGATCTCGTCCGCGTCGCACCCGAGCAGCGATGCGATGCGGCGGCGGGCCGCGCCGACCGCGTCGCGCGCGGGGCCGCCCGCCCAGTGCCCGCTCGAGGGGTTGCCGAAACCCGTGTCGAGCAGGGGCCGCATGGCCGCCGACACCGCCGGCGCGACCGGCGTGCTCGCGTTGTAGTCGAGATAGATGTGCGTCGGTTCTTCCGGCACCGGGAACTCTGCTTTCGGGAACCTCGCGGCGGCGCCGGTCGTCATGACGGGAGAAACCCGGGCGATGGCCGCGCGCATCGCAACCGGACGGCGCAGGGGCTATTGTATCGGGTGGGACGGCTACGTCGGTACGGGAGGGGCCGGACGGATCGACGCCGGAGGAGGCGTTCTCGCGGCGGCGTCGAAGACGGGGCGACCGTGCTCTCGACCGGACACCCCTGCCATCCGGCAGTGACACCGGGTGGGGGCAGGGCCGGTCGGTTCCGTGAACGCAAGCGGCGCCGGGAGCGCAGGAGTCTGCGCCTTGGAACGGCGCGGACGCCTGGAGGGTCGGCTGGGCGGCGCGCGGAGCCGCAGGCGACGCTCCCCGGGGCCAGGAGTCTGCGTCTTGGAACGGCGCGGACTCCCGGAGGGTCGGCTGGGCGGCGCGGAGCCGCAGGCGACGCTCCGGGCCAGGGTGCGACCGGCAGTTGGCACGCGGCGTGCTTGCGTATTGGCGACGATCCCGAATCGAGGACCGATCGGTCGCCAGGAGAGAGGGAATCGCCATGACGAGCCTCGCCACCGCGCGACGCATGCCGGCTTCTGCCAGCCGTCCGGTCCCGGCCG
>JAJEFC010000362.1 GCA_022820675.1 Vicinamibacteria bacterium
CGCCGACGCCCGTGCCGCGCCGCCGGGGCGATGGAGCGGCGCCGACTTCCCCCGGTACCTCGCCCTGGTGGAGGAGGTCGAGACCGGCGGAGACTGCCTCGCCAGGCCCGCCGGCGGCTCGGCCCTCGGCTGCTATCAGATGACCCGCGCCGCCCTCGTCGACGCCGGATTCAAGGACGACGCCGGCCGCTGGCGGGACAACCCGTGGGGCGTCGACTCCGACGACGAGTTCCTGAGAAGCCGCCGCGCGCAGGATGCGGCCATGCTGCGGTACACCGCCCGGAACTGGCTCAGGCTGGAGCCCTGCGTGCGGGACCTGCTCGGCAGGACGGTCGGCGGCGTCGCCCTCGACCAGGCCGCCCTCGTGGCCGGCGCGCATCTCCTCGGCGCGACCGGCGTCGTCCGTTTCGTGCGCTGCGGCCTGCACGCGCGCTGCCTCTCGCGGGAAGTCGCGGCGGGGAACGGCGGCCGCGACAACCTCCGCGCGTCGGCCCTCCGGCGCATGCAGGCCGCGCGCGGGCTGCGCGTGCTGGCGCCGTCCGGGGGGACGGGTTCCCGGTGCGGGCTCCGGGGTTAGGAGGTGAGCCGGTAGCTGCACCGGCCGACGGAGCCGAGTCCGGCGGAGGGTCCTCGGGCGCGGCCGCAAACGGGAGCGACCGGCACCGGTGACGGTCAATGCGGGTGGGGCGCATCGCGTCGGGCCCGTCGACCGACGCCACCGACGCCCGGGGCCGGTGCTCGTGTCGACACCTGTGCAGCGCGGCATCACGGTATCGGGGCCGGCCGAGGCCGCCACCGACGCGCGGCGCCGGGGGTCGTGTCGACGGGAGAGGGAAGGTGGCGCGCCCGGAGGGATTTGAACCCCCGACCTACGGGTTCGAAGCCCGGCGCTCTATCCATCTGAGCTACGGGCGCGCATTTGGAATCAACGACTTGCAGCAACCGCTCCGGGTACTGCCAGCCGGTGCTGCCAGCCGCCCTCGCATCGTATCACGGCCGTTTTCACGGTTTCGGATGCCCCAGCAGCCACTCGACGACGAGCCGCGTGAAGTGCGGCGACAACGCCGGCACGTGCCCGCCGCCGTCGATGGTCCAGAGCTCGGCCGACCCGCCGGGGCGGCAGCCGTCGGTGTAGCGCGTCACGTCGCTCTCGGGGCCGTCGATCCCGCCGTCGAGGTCGAGGGTGCCGCTGTCGGCGCCGGTCACCGCGCAGCCGTTGTGCGCGGCCCAGTTCTCGACGCTCGCCTTCGCGCCGGGCAGCTCCCGCTCGCGGAAGTCCCCGCCCTCGTAGGGTATCGCGGTGTCGGCGGTGCCGTGGATCTGCAGCACGTGCACCGGTTCCGGGGGCGCCGGGCGCGGCCTGCTCTGGTCGGCGCCGGCGAGGCTGGCGATGGCGGCGATGACGCCCGGATGCTCGTGGGCCATGCGGTACGACATGAACCCGCCGTTCGAGTGCCCGAACAGGTACACCCGCTTGTCGTCGACGGCATACTCGGCCTTGACGGCGTCGATGAGCCCCGCGAGGTAGGCGACGTCGTCGACGGTGCTCCCGCGAAAGTTGCAGCACGCGTCCGAGGCGTTCCAGAAGCGGGGCCGGTTGCCGCCGTCCTCCCGGGTGCCGTCGGGGGCGACCATGATGAACCCGTAGGCGTCCTTGAGGGCGCTGACCTGCATGTAGGTGTCCTGGCCGGCGCCGCTCGAGGTATAGCCGTGGAGCAGCACGATGAGCGGGGCCGGCGCGGCCTCGTCGTAGCTCGACGGGACGTGCACCGGCAGCTCGCCCCGGCCCGCGTCGACGGTCTGGGCGACGGCCGACGCCGGGCCGATCACCACCAGTATCGCCATCAGACCCCGGCACACTCGACGCATCGTCATCTCTCCCCCCAGGGCGGCCGACCAATCAAACCCGGCAGTGAACCGGCGCCGGACAGGTTAACATCGTAACGGCCATCAACGCACGGGAGCGCCGACCATGACCGGCACCGACGAGCGCGTGGGCCCGATGCTGAACCCCCCGCACCTGGGCAAGTTGATTCGCGAGAGCATGGAAGAGACCGGCTGGACGGTCAGCGAGACGGCGGTCCGCCTGAGCTGTGAGCGCGGAACCCTGTCGCGCGTGTTGAACGGCAGGTCGGGGGTGTCCGCCGACATGGCCCTCGAGCTCGAGAGCATCGGCTGGGGAACCGCCGACCACTGGATGCGCATGCAGGCCGCGTACGAGCTGGCCCAGGCGCGCCGGCGGCGGGCGACCCGCGGTCAGCGGGCGACGCCCGCCCGCGAAGGTTCGCTCGACGCGCGTTCCTGACCGGGCGGAACAGCGCCGCCACTCGAAGCGCCGACTCCTGCGACGGGCCGCCCTTCAGCCCGCCTCCAGGCCCGCGAGCACGGCGCGCAGGTCGGCGGGCGCACCGGCCCGCAGCCCCGCCCACAGGTCGCCGACCTCGGCGAGGCGGTCGAAGACGTTCGCGAGGGTGAAGTCGCGCGGCGACAGGCCGGTCTTCAGGCCGTCGTGCACCTCGGCCCAGGTCAGCGGCGTCGACACCCCCGCGAAGGGGCTGGCGCGGGCGCTGTAGGCGGCGGCGAGGGTCTTGCCGTAGATGTTCTGCAGGTAGTCGATGTAGACGGCGTCGGCGGCGCGCCGCTTGACCATCCTCTCGACCGTCGCGGCCCGCGGGTGGCGCGACGCGACGATGGTGGCGACGATCTGGCAGAAGATCATGCCCGCCTCGTAGGGCGTCCCCGGGGGCAGGGGAACGTAGATGTGCAGCCCCGAGGCGCCCGAGGTCTTGGCCAGGCAGGGCACGTCGAGCCGGGCCAACTCGTCGTGCAGCCAGCGGGCGACCTCGACGACCCGGCTGAACGGCGCCTCGGGCATGGGGTCGAGGTCGAGGGCGACCCAGTCGGCCTCGGCGATGTCGGGAAGCCGCGAGAACCACGGGTCCTGCGAGATCACCGCGAGCTGCGCCATCCACGCCAGGGTCTGCAGGGTCCCCCCGATCAGGTAGGGGACGCCGGTGTCCTCGCGCTCGAGGCTCTCGCTCACCGTCACCACGCGGACGCCCTCGGGCAGCTCGCCGGGCGAGCGGTGCTGGTAGAACCACTTGCCGTCGATGCCGTTCGGGAACCGCTTCATGACGAGCGGGCGGTCGGCGACGACCGGCAGCAGGTACGGCGACATGCGCAGGTTGAAGCGCACGAGGTCGCCCTTGGTCAGGCCGGGGTCGGGCCAGAACACCTTGTGCAGGTTGCCCACGGGGAGCCGGGCGCCGTCGGGCAGCGTGAGGACGCCGCGCTTCCGGCTCGACTCCAGCGCGCGCAACCGGTCGCAGAGCGCGTCGAGGGCGGCGTGGGGGGCGTGCGGCGGCGGCGAGACCATGGTCGACCCCGCGCGCGCGGGG
>JAJEFC010000188.1 GCA_022820675.1 Vicinamibacteria bacterium
CGCGATCGCTCGCTTCGCGGTTGACGCTGTCGCGGCGGCGGCCGATCCGCGCTGGGCGGACGGGGCGGGGCGACCCTACCGCGTGCCGCGCCTGCTCTGGAACGCGCCGCTCCCGCCGTGGGAGGTGACGCGGCCACGCCACCTGGACAGGGAGCCGGGTGTCGACTTCGTCATCGACGTGGCGGCGCAGCGGGCGGCGAAGGCAGCCGCGCTGCGAGCCCATCGCACGCAGCACGTCCCGATCGATCGCTGCTTCTTCAGCAAGCCGGACGTCGACCGAATCCTGAGCCTCGAGGTGTTCAGGCAGGCCTGGGGCCCGCCGCTGCGGCGCGTTCCCGAGAACGACGTGCTGGCGGGAATCGACCTGTCGGACCCGGTCCCGTAGAAGGACGCAACGAAGCGACCTTGCAGCGCGGCGGCACCGCGCCGCTCGCTTCGAGGTCCATGCGGATGTCAGCCGACGCCGACTAGCGGACGGCCGGCTCCAGTTTCAGGGCCTCGATGTAGTCGGGCTCGGTCCTCGTGCCTTCACAGAACACCAGGAAAGTCCGCTTGGGAGCGCGGAGCGCGACCCGGCGACGGAGCGATGGGTCCCTTCCCCGCCTGTGTCCCGTCCGCCTAGCCATCGCGAGGCTGAGAAACGAGCCCGAGGGCCCTTCGCACGGCGACCTGGTCGACCTCGGGAACGGCCCCGAAGCGGCCTTGCAGGTAGGCTCTTTCCAGGTTCTGGGACTTCCTCACGCGTTCACCCCCGAACTCGGCCAGACCAACGAGGCGCGTGGTGGCGTCAGGCGCTTTCTCGGTGAGCCAGACCTCGTCGCGGTTCAAGCTGTTCAGCAGGGACGTGTCGTGGGAAGTGAAGACCAGTTGAGCCCTGCGGGTATTGGTCAGGGGATCCTGGAAGATCTCGATCAGTCGGGCCGATAGCCGGGGATGGAGACTCGCATCGATCTCGTCGAGCAGGAGGACCCGGCCGAATCTCAGCGCCGCGAACGCAGGGCCGATCAGACGGAACCAAGTCCGGGTTCCGGCAGATTCTTCCTCCAGATCGAAAGTGACCGGTTCACCTTCTCCGCGATGCACGAGACCAAGGCGACGACGAGGCCCACCGGGGCGCCCGGAGTCCTCTTCGCTGATCATCAAATCGTCGATTCCCGGATCCGCAAAGCGAAGCAGGTCCAGGACACGCCTTGGATCCTTGACGGCTGGTCGCTCCTCCGGCGTACCAAAGAGACTCGGCTGATCGGCCTCATCTGTCTCGACGAGCAAGCGTAGCGTGGGGTCGAGAGGATGCACGCCACCGGCCCCGGGAGACCGTCTCCTTCGGAGCCCCAGAACACGCATTCTGGCCAGCGATTGCCCGACGTGTGCGAAGTCAGTACCACGTACTCGCCGGCCAGCGGAGAGCGCCAGCGTCGTTGGCGTCAGCAGGTCCCGTATTCCCCGGGTGCCGTCGAGGCCCCGGCGAAAGTCGATTTCACTCCTGCGGCGTGTGAAGAGGTTTCGCCGTCGTCCTTCCGGATAGCTGTCCAAGCTCTCGAAAAGGACGGCCGAATCGTCCACTTCGAGCCGGTACCCGTATCGGACGCCCTTGGCGACCAGATCCAGATCGAACTCCGATGGAGAGGCCGGCCCGTTGCCGAGCCGGTGAGCATCGCGCGGAACGTAGTCCTCCCAGCTTCGGAGCGACGTGGCGACGGCCATCGACAGCCAAGCCAAGGCGTCCAGCACGTTGGACTTGCCCGACGCGTTGGGCCCGTAGATTCCGGCGACCGTCAGGACGCGTTCCGACAAGCCGTCGCACCCGCGCGTCGCTGCCCGATCCTCGTCGACGGCGATCATCGACAGCTCCACCGGCCCCAGAATCGAGCGGTGGTTGGCGACCCGGAATCGCAGCAGCACGAACACAGTTTAGCGTAGAATCGACATTTTCTCGCCGGTTCCCGTCGAGATCGTGCAGAATTGGGGAATGAAGGCGCAAGACAGGAGACTTCACGCCCTGCACCTACAGCTCGCACGGGCACCTGAGGGCCACGGTGAAGATCGCTTCATTCCATGCAGACGGCAAGAACCAGCGAGAACAGCCCCCTCGGCATCCGCGGTGACTCCGGGGGACGACCAGGGTCGGATCGGCATCACCCTGTGTCCCGGCAAGACCGATCCGGACGGGATCTCGGGGCCGTGGGCACGCGACCTGGACACCGACCTCGACGCCATTCGAGACTGGGGAGCGACCGCAGTGGTCAGCCTGGTCACCGCCCGGGAGATCGACTACCTGAAGGTGCCCGATCTCGGCAAGGCGGTGCGCGGGCGGCACATGGAGTGGTGGCACACGCCGATACCGGACGGGGAGCCGCCGGATCCCGCCTTCGAACGGCGGTGGGCGGTGGCGGGCGAGGCCATCCGGGACCGGCTGCGGCTGGGGTTCGACGTGCTCGTCCACTGCAAGGGGGGTCTGGGCCGGGCCGGGACCGTCGCCGCGCGCCTGCTCGCGGAGCTGGGCGAACGCCCGGACGAAGCGATTCGCCGGGTGCGCGAGGCTCGGCCGGGAGCCATCGAGAACGAGGCCCAGGAAGCCCACGTGGCGGCGTGCGCGCGGCGGCCGCCCGCGGTTCCGCCCCGGAGCGCGGACGCCATCGACGACCGCGCGCTTGGGGCCCTCCTCGGCCTCGCGGTGGGCGACGCGGTGGGGACGACGCTCGAGTTCCGGCCCCGCGACACCGAGCCGCGCCTGGAGGACATGGTCGGCGGCGGCCCGTTCCGCCAACCGCCCGGCGGCTGGACCGACGACACCGCCATGGCGCTGGCCCTGGCCGACAGCCTCGCGGCCACGAGGACGCTCGACGTCCGCGACTTGATGGATCGCTTCGTCCGATGGTGGCGGCGCGGCGACTACTCGCACACCGGCGAATGCGACGACATCGGAAACACCACCCTCGATGCACTCGACCGCTACCGGCAGACCGGCGATGCGCTCGCGGGCTCGACCGATCCGGGCAGCGCGGGCAACGGGTCGCTCATGCGGCTCGCCCCCGTCGCCCTCCGGTTCTGGAACGACAGGCCGCGGCTGATCGCGACCGCTGCCGAGCAGTCCCGGACGACCCACGGGGCCGAGGAAGCGGTGGACGCCTGCCGGGCGTTCGCAGAGCTGCTCGCCGACGCCATCGCGGGGTCGCCGCGCGCGGCCGTCCAGGCTCCGAGGCAATTCGAAGGAGCCGAGGCGATCGCCCGAATCCTGGCCGGCAGTTGGCGGGGACGAGCGCGGGACACGATCAGCTCCAGCGGATACGTCGTGCACACGCTGGAAGCGGCCATCTGGTCGGTCGCCCGCACCGGGAACTTCCGAAACGCCGTGCTGCTCGCGGCCAATCTGGCCGACGACGCGGACACCGTAGCGGCGGTTGCGGGCCAGCTCGCCGGCGCCCTCTACGGCCTGAGCGGCATCCCCGAACCCTGGCTGGAACGCCTCGTCTGGAAGGATCGACTCCTCGCGGCGGGACGGCGGCTGCTGCCGGGGTCGCTCACCGGCCGGGAGGAAACGGACAAGTAGCGGGAGCCTGGCGACCCCGTAGCCGGACCCTGGTCAGCGGGCAAGCCGCTACGGGGCAACGACCCGCCCCTGCCAACACGTCCCTCCACCTTCGTCAACGGCTTGCTGGTCCCGAACCAAGCGCCGACGACGACTCGCCCCGTGAACGCATCCCCTCAGCGCCGCCCGGGAACGCTACCGGGCGTGGCCGAGTCTTGCCAGCCAGCCAAGCCCGGGCATGTGAAGCCGGAACCGGACACGTGCGAGACGGCGCTACTCCGGGGCCGGGAGGTAGGCGAGCCGGTCGCCGCGGTACGACCCCAGCCACAGCTCGTCGCCGATGCGGAGCGCGGTGGTGGACGAGATGAACCCGTTCATGGCGGGGTGCACGAAGATGCGCTCGACCTCGAGGGTCCCGGGGTCGATGGCCGCAACGTTGCTCGTCTCCAGGGTCGGCTCGCGGGGGTCGGTGATGGAGTTGCCGTCCCTGTCGGTGTGGCCGGCCGCGTAGATGACGGAGCCGTCGAGGGCCTTGCGCAGGTTGTCGGGCCGGAAGCCGAGGTCGATGACGTCCTTCCGCACCGGCTCGACGCCGCGCGACAGGCGCGTCAGCTTCTCCTCGGCCCAGCCCGCGATGTAGAGGGTCTCGCCGTCCTCGGACACCTCGATGCCGTTCGGGGCGGTGTCCTCGCTCTCGGGCAGCACAGCCCAGCCCGTGTCGGCCTGCCACTCCCACACCCCGATGCCGGCGTTGGTGGTGGCGAAGCCGCCGCCGGGCAGGGCGACGACCGAGTTGAGGCGGGCACCTTCCGGGGCCACCGCGCAGCCGGTCCAGGCGAGGCTCGGCGGCCCGTCACCGGCGTCGACCTCGAAGAACTCGATCGACTCGCGGGACCCGTGATGGACGACGAGCAGGGTGTGGGCGTCGTCGGACCCCGGCGCAAGGTAGAGCCCGTGATAGACGGACCCGGCGGGGTCGGCGAGGTCCAGCGGACCCGGACAGTCGGGATAGGCCTCGGCGTCGAGCTGCATCTCGCTGTCCGGAGTCGGGAACAGCACCGTCGCGGTCTTGTCGCTCACGTTCACGAGGTTGATCCGGCCGCCCTCGCGGGCGCCGGAGACGATGGCCCATTCGGCGCCGGGGACGACCACGATGTCCTCGGGGCTGACCATGTCGCAGATGAACTGCACGTCGCCCACCGGATCGCAGGGGTGCTCGCCGGTGACCGCGAACTGCGGCGGCGCCGGCGCGGCGTCGGCGGCCGGCTCCGGCTCGGGCTCGGGAGCGCCGCAGCCCGCCGCGATCATCGTCACCAACCCGAATGCCGCCAGCTTCGCCACGCTCATGAAGGCCTCCTCCCAGATCCGGTTGGCGACAGGATACCATCGCAGGGCTACGAGTTCGGACCGGGCTCGGAGCCCGCCCGGAGCGGCGCCGGCGGGCCCTCAATCGGGAAAGAGTAAGGGGGAATCATGGACATGAAGCGCGTCTGCGGCGTGGTCCTCGTCGTGATGGCGGTCGCGGTCGCCGGTCACACCATCGTCGAGCCCCTCTACTACACGTCCACCGAGGAGAGCCCCTACAGCCCCGTGTGGGGCGTCCTGGGCTGGCTGATGATGCTGCCACTGGCGCTCGGCGTGTGGTTCGGTCATGCCCGCAAGAGGGCCGTCGAGAGGCGGGGGCGGGCAGGCGGTCACGCGCGAGCTCCTCGCCGCCAACGTGCACTTCTACGGCGGCCTGTTCCTCGGCATCATGTTCCTCTTCAACTGGTTCGCTCAGCTCACCCCCACGTTCACGGCGCTGGGAGCGGACACGGTCTCGCTCGTGTGGATCGTCCTCGACGCTGGGCTGCCGCTGCTGTGGGGATCGATGGGGATGTTCCTGCTACGCGGCGCCCGGGAGTAGCCCGCGGGCCGCGTCCGACGGACAGGCGGCATGGGTCGACGAGGCGCGACGGGGCCGACTCGACGCCGCCCCCGGGATGACATAATTCGGCGATGCGCTATCCTCCTCTCACGCGACGCCAACTCCTGCAGAGCGCGGCCGCAGGCATTGCCGTGACCGCGGCAAGACCAAACGCGGGCGCGATCATGCAGGGCGCGCCGGGGACGTATGCGGACGGCGTGCTGCCGACCGGCGTCCGCTCCCGCTTCGTCGACAACGTCAACGGCCTCCGCATGCACGTGCTCGAGGCGGGGTCGAAGGCCGGCGCACGGGCCGGCGTCCTCCTGCTGCACGGCTTCCCTGAGCTCGCCTACAGTTGGCGGCGGCTCATGCCGGCCCTCGCCGCCGAGGGCTACCACGTCATCGCCCCCGACCTGCGGGGCTACGGCCGCACCGACGGGACCGGCGTCGGCTACGACGACGACCTGCGCCCGTTCCGGATGCTGAACGAGGTGCGGGACATGCTCTCGCTGGTGGCGGCGTTCGGCTACCGCCAGGTCCACCTCGCCGGCCACGACTTCGGGTCGCTGGTGGCGTCGTGGTGCGCGGTGGCGCGGCCCGACGTGTTCCGCTCCGTCGTGCTGATGAGCGCGCCGTTCGGGGGAACCGCGACGCTGCCGTTCGACACCGCCGACGCGCCCGGCGCCCCTGAGGGCACGCCCGCGACGGACATCGACGCCGACCTCGCGGGCCTCGAGCCGCCGCGCTGGCACTACCGGCGCTTCTACGCCACGCGCGGGGCCAACGACGACCTGTGGCGGGCGCCGCAGGGCGTGCACGACTTCCTGCGCGCCTACTACCACATGAAGAGCGGCGACTGGAGCGGCAATCGCCCCGAGCCGCTCCGCGAGTGGTCGGCGGCCGAGCTGGCCAGACTGCCCCGCTACTACGTCCTCGACCTCGGCAAGGGGATGGCCGAGACGGTGGCCGAGCACATGCCCACGCCGGCCGAGGTCGCGGCGTGCGAGTGGCTGCCCGACGACGAGCTGCGGGTCTACAGCGCCGAGTACGAGCGGACCGGGTTCCAGGGCGGGCTGCAGTGGTATCGCAGCGTCGCCTCGGTGTCGTCCATCTTCGGCGGCGGCATCAACGGCGACCTGCAGGTCTTCGCCGGGCGCACCATCGACCAGCCTTCCATGTTCATCGCGGGGGCGCGCGACTGGGGCATCCACCAGCGCCCGGGCGCCCTCGAGCGGATGGACGGAACTGCCTGCACCGATCTCCGGGGCCTCCACCTGCTCGACGGCGCCGGCCACTGAGTGCAGCAGGAGCGGTCGGCCGAGGTCAACCGGCTGGTGCTCGACTTCCTCCGCTCGCTCTGACGCGGCGCTACCCGGACGCGGCCGGATACCGGTCCCCGACGCCCACGCGCAGCAGGGGATGCTCCCGCCGACTGTCGTCGCGGTCACGCCCCTCGAGGGACCCCGCATGGAGCCTTCTCGTTGACGCCGGTACGACCAAGTGCTACCTTGAGTCCATGACGATGAAGTCCTCGGTCTCGCTCACCGATGAGCAATACGCGTTCGCCAGGACCCTGGTAGACGCCGGGCGCTACTCCAGCGTCAGTTCCGTGCTGCAGCAGGGCCTCGACTTGCTTCGCGGGCGGCTCGATGGCGAGGAGCTGGAACGCGCCGCGCTGCGCGAGCTTCTCGCCCGCCGTCGGGAAGGCGAGTTCGTTCCCGCGGAAGAGATGGAACGCCGGCTGTCCCGCGCAATCGCCGCGAAGCGCCGCTCGCATGGACTTCCGTCTTGAGTTCGCCGCGGAGGCCGAACGGGACCTCGAGCTGATCCTGGACCACCTGTTTGACAGCTACCGCAGCCTCGGGGAACCGTTGGAAGAGGCGCTCGATCACGCAGCGGCGCGGGTCATGGGCGTGCGCGCGGCGGCGAATCGCATCCTGAAGGCGCCGTACAGGGGCGAGAGCCATGACGACATCCTGCCGGGACTGCGGCACCTGACCATCGACCGGGCGATCTACTGGTTCGAGGTCGACGAAGCTCGCCGGACCATCCGCGTGCTGGCAGTGTTCTTCGGCGCGCAGGATCACGTCCGCCGCATGCTGCGGCGGCTTCTGACGGACTGAACCGCAATGCACTGTACGTCGTCGAGGTCGAGGATGGCAGCGGCCCTCGCGGTCGCCGTGTCGCTGGGAACGATCGCCGCCGTACGGGCGCAGAACGCCACCACCGGCACACTCGGCGGCGTCGTGCGCGACGCGCAGCTCGGGGTGCTGCCGGGCGCGAGCGTCGTCGCCGTCCACGCCCCGACCGGGACCCGGTACGAGGCCTTCACCCGCGCCGACGGCCGGTTCGACTTGCTGAACGCGCAGGTCGGCCCCTACGACCTCGAGATCGCCCTGAGCGGCTTCGGCACGCGGGCCCTGTCGGGCGTCGTCGTCAGCCTCGGCGAGGCGACGGAGGTCCCCGTCACCCTGCAGCTCGCCACCGTCACCGAGACGGTGGAGGTCACCGCCGAGGCGAGCGCCGTCTTCTCGCCGTCGCGGTCGGGCACGACGGCGAGCGTCGAGTCGGGGGTCATCGAGGCCCTGCCGACCCTCGAGCGCAGCCTCCAGGACTTCGCGCGCACCAACCCGTTCTTCGTCAAGACGAGCCGCAACGCCGACTCCGAGAGCTTCCTGAGCGTCGCGGGCCGGAGCGGCCGCTACAACAACATCCAGATCGACGGCGCGGTCAACAACGACCTGTTCGGGCTCGCCCGGCAGGGGACCCCGGGGGGCCAGGCCAACACCGAGCCGATCAGCCTCGACGCGGTGAGCGAGCTGCAGCTCGTGGTGGCGCCCTACGACGTGCGCCAGAGCGGCTTCTCGGGGGGCGGCATCAACGTCATCACCCGCAGCGGCTCGAACCGCTTCGGCGGCACTGCGTACCTCTACAACCGCAACCAGGGGCTGGTGGGGCACGGCATCGACGACGTGCCCATCGCGACCTTCTTCGACCGGCAGCAGGGGGCGAGCGTGGGCGGCCCGCTCGTCCGGAACCGCGCGTTCTTCTTCACCAACGTCGACGTGCAGCGGCGGGAGACGCCGGTCGGCTACTCGCTCGACGGATCGTCCGGCGTCGACTTCGGGCGGCTCGCCGAGGCGCAGAGCATCGCCGACGCCGCGCGCACGCGGTACGGCTACGACATCCCGGGCGGCTTCGGCGAGATCATCCGCGGAAACCCGAACGACAAGGTCTTCGTGCGGTCCGACCTGAACCTGTCGGCCGCCCACCGGCTGTCGGTGCGGCACAACCTCGTGAACGCCACCGCCGACGTCGGCTCGCAGTCGAACTTCCGCTACCGCTTCACCGACAACTTCTATCTCTTCCGCAGCCGGACCAACTCGACGGTGGCCCAGCTCAACAGCACGTTCGGCCGCGCGTTCAACCTCGCCCGGGTGAGCTATCAGCGGATTCGCGACCGCCGGGGGCCGCGGACCGCCCCGTTCCCGCAAGTGACCATCGATCTCGAGGGCGGAGAGGAGATACGGTTCGGCAGCGAGCAGTTCTCGACCGCCAACGAGCTCGATCAGGACATCGTCGAGATACACAACGACCTGACGTGGGTGCGGGGGCGGCACCAGCTCACCATCGGCACCCACAACGAGCTCTTCCGGTTCCGCAACCTGTTCATCCGCGACAACTTCGGCGTCTACGAGTTCACGAGCCCCGCCCTCTTCGAGCAGGGGCTCGCCCAGTCCTACAGCTACAGCTTCTCGCGCACCGCCGACCCCCGGCAGGCGGCCGGGTTCCGGGTCTACCAGCTCGGGTTCTATGCCGGCGACCAGTGGCGGGTGCGCGACGACCTCACGCTGACCTACGGCGTCCGCCTCGACGCGCCCGTCTTCCCCGACGCGCCGTCGGCGAACCCGCTCGTCGAGACGCTGTTCGGACGGGCGACCGACGTCGTGCCGGCGACGCGGAACTGGTCGCCGCGCATCGGCTTCAACTACGACCCGGCCCCGCGGTCGCGGCTCCGCCAGCAGGTGCGGGGCGGCCTCGGCCTGTTCCACGGCCGCACGCCGTACGTCTGGCTGTCGAACCAGTACTCCAACACCGGGAACGAGTTCCAGCGCATCAGGGTGTTCTTCGACCCCGACAACCGGATTCCGTTCTCCCCCGACCCCCACGCCCAGCCGACCGACATCGGCTCGGCGTCGACGAACGAGATCAACCTCGTCGACCCCGCCTACCGCTTTCCGCAGCTTCTGCGCGGCAACCTCGCCTACGATCGCGACCTCGGCTTCTTCGGCCTCGTGGGCAGCGTCGAGCTGCTCTTCTCGAAGAGCGTCCGCGACATCGACTACCGGAACCTCAACCTCGTCGCGGCCGGCGCCGCGCCCGACGGGCGCCCGACGCACGCGCGCCTGCACCGCGACTTCAGCAACGTCGTCCTCCTCACCAACACAGACCAGGGCGGAAGCTGGACGGTGGCCACGAAGCTCGACAAGCGGTTCGGCGACAACTGGTTCATGACCGGCTCGTACCTCTACGGCGAGTCGCGGTCGGTCAACGACGGCGGGTCGAGCCAGGCGACGTCGAACTGGCGGTTCAACTACCACGACGGCGACCCCAACGCGGTGCCCCTGGCCGTCTCCGACTTCTCGCCCGGCCACCGGTTCAGCCTGTCGGGCTCGTACCGCATCCCTGCCGGGCCCGCCGGCGTCACCCTCTCGGCCTATTACGACGCCCAGCAGGGCCGGCCCTACAGCTACCTCGACGGAAGCGACAGCAACCACGACGGCACGCGGGGGAACGACCTGCTCTACGTCCCGCGCGACGCCGCCGACGTCATGGTCACCGACGGCACCTTCGACGACCTCATGCGGTTCCTCTCGGCCGGCTGCGACGTCACGCCGGGGACGATCGTGCCCCGGAATGCCTGCCGCGGCCCGTGGGTCTACTCGCTCGACTTCCGCCTCGCGGTCGACATTCCGCGGGGGCCGAACGAGGTCGAGCTCTTCCTCGACGTGCGGAACCTCGTCAACGCGTTCGACGCGAGGAACGGGCTGGTGGAGTTCGCCTTCTTCCAGAACCTCCAGCCCGTGCAATCGAGCGTCGACCCCGACAGCGGCCGCTACGTCTACAGCCTGAACACCCCGGCCCGGCCCGGGTTCACCGGCGACCGCTACGCGCGCGACGACCTGCGCAGCCGCTGGCAGGCGCAACTGGGGGTGCGCTACTCGTTCGGGCAGTAGGGTTCCAGCGCGCTCGACCACATGAACAGCGCCAGCAGGACCAAGCGGAGCCAAGAGCTCATCGGCGGGCTCGCAACTGGCGATTCCGAAGGACGCGCGCCTCGGCGATCAGCGTGGCCGCATCCACCCCGAGATCGGTCTCGGGGCGCCGGGCGAACCGTTTCCGCCACTCCCACGCATCCAGCTCGCGTTCCACGGCGGCGAGCACGGTCGCGCTCAGGGTGCGGTTCGTTTCGCGGGCGAAGCAGCGCAGGCGGTCGTGGAGGGAGTCGGGCACGTTCTTCACCTGCAGGTGCGCCATGTCATGACGGTAGCATGAAGCCGGCATGGGTCGACATGCGGCGGTCCGCTGGTCCCGATCGAAACTCCTGCAAACGCTCCAATGCCCCCGCCATCTCCCCGCACGCAGCCGGAGCGCGAACGTCTCTCGGTCGCAGACGCGGACGCCGAGAGAGACGCATACGGGTGGTAGGATACCGGCCATGATGATTCATCCCTCGGTCCGCGTCACGCTCGTGTTGGCCGTCCTCGTGGGGGTGACCGCCGGGGCCGCGGCGCAGACGCTCCCCAACCCGTACCGCCTCGTCGACGAGTGGCCGAACCTGCCGGCGCACATGAACGGCGGGCGGTGGGGCGAGACCATCGGCGTCGACCGCGACGCGGACGGGAACATCTGGGTCTTCCACCGCTGCTTCAACAACCAGCCGGCCGGCGCCGCCACCTGCGTGGGGCGGGACGACGACCCGCCCGTGGTGAAGTTCAGCCCCGACGGCGAGCTCCTCGACAGTTGGGGCGAGGGGGTGTTCGCGGCGCCGCACGGCTTCCACATCGACCCCGAGGGCAACTTCTGGGCGACCGACTACAACGGGAGCGAGACGGTGCTCGGCATGGACGCCGGCGGGCGCGGGCACCAGGTCTTCAAGTTCAGCCCGGACGGCGAGATCCTCATGACCCTCGGCCGCGCCGGGGTCGCGGGCAACGGGCCGGACACCTTCGACCGGCCGACCGACGTCGCGGTCAACGCCGACGGCGACATCTTCGTCACCGACGGCCACGGGCCGAACAACCGGGTGGTGAAGTTCGACCGGAACGGCCGCTTCCTGATGACGTGGGGCGGGCCGGGCGACGGGCCGGGCGAGTTCGACCAGCCCCACACCCTCACCCTCGACAGCCGGGGGCGGGTCTTCGTCGGCGACCGGTCGAACGGCCGCGTGCAGATCTTCGAGCCGGACGGGACGTTCGTCGCCGAGTGGCGGCAGTTCGGGCGGCCGAGCGGCATGTTCATCGACGAGGACGACGTGCTCTACGTCACCGACTCGACCTCGAACGCACGGAACAACCCCGGCTTCGACCGCGGCATCTACATCGGCAGCGCGGTGGACGGGACGGTCCACGCCTACATCCCCGATCCGGATCTCGACCGGCAGGACGAGCTGCGCATCTCGGGGGCCTCGGGCATCACCGCCGACCGGGAGGGCAACGTGTACGCCGCCGACGTCGGCCCGCAACGGATCCGCAAGTACGTCAAGCAGTAGCGGCGGGACCCGGCGGGACGACAGGCGGTGCGGTACAGACCGGGCCGCGGAAGAGAGCCGGTGGCCTCGGGCGAGATCGGCGCCGAGGCGCTCTGTCATCGGGGATGTCCTCGTCGGGTCGATGAGGTCCGGGAAGTTGTCGCGCGGCCACGGCGACCTCCTGGCTGATGAGGCCCGCCTGGCGCAGCCGCGCCCGGCACGGGAGACCTGCGGGGCGCCGCCGTTCGGGGCGGCAGGCCGCCGGGCACAGCCGGGGAGAGCCGACGCGGCCGTCCGGTCACATGCCCCAGACGGTGACCGGCGCAGCGTCGCCGGCCGACTCCTGGCGGCGGAAGATCTTCTCCTTCCACGTCCTGTCCGCCGAGCGGTCGAAGACGATCAGGTGTCCCGACTCCGCCCCGCAACGGTCCATGTAGCCCCGCGTCTGCTCGACCCCCTCGCGTATCGTCCGCTCCAGCCCGTCGCGGCGCACCTTGCACTCGACGACGAACCGCCGGTCGCCGCATCCGTGCGGCCAGACTATCAGCAGATCGACGCGCCCCCGGCCCAGGGCGTACTCCCGTTCGATGCGGCCGCCACCGTTCACGACCTTCTGAAGATACGCCTGCAGCAGCAGTTGCGGCCCCGCCTCCTGGTACCGGTCGAAGCGCTGCGTCCAGTGCTCCGAGTGCTCGCGGAAGAACCGCTGGAACGCCTCCAGGAGCTTGTCCACGTCCAGCCCGCCGGCGGCGTCCACGTACCACGCCGTCTCCGCCTCGACGTCGTCCTCCGCCACCCACGTCAGCTCTCGCGGAATCACCTCCGCGTATATCGGGTTGGCGATGCGCTTGGCGTCGTCGCGCGCCAGCAGGCCGAGGTCGCGTGCGTACTCCACGTCCCGATCCCGTTCCAAGTAGCTCCCCCGGCCGGCGGCGCCGATCAGCATGGGCGCCACCACCCGCCGCACGCGCTCCTCGCGCAGCTTGTCGGCCAGATTGTCCAGGTGCGTCACGCGGGCCTGGATCAGCCGCTCCTGAGCGTCCAGGATGTCGCCCTCCGTGATCGGACGGGAACGGTCCCGGCCCGCCGCGCTCTCGAAGCACGCCTCCCGGCACAGGGCGTTCACCAGCCACGGCTGCCCCGCGGTGCGGGTACAGACCGCCTCGAGCGCCGCCGCGGTGAACGCCTGCCCGGTCTCGGCGGTGTGCTGTTCCAACAGCGCCCGCGTCTCCGCCCCGCTGAAGTCGCCCAGCCGCAACGACTTCGACTTGACGTTGAACGCGCTGCCGCCGAGCACGAGCGCGTTCCGCGCCCCGGACCGAATGCGATAGTCCCGCACGTCCCGCACGCCGCACAGGACGACGCTGTGCGGAAAGCTCCCCGGCCGCTGGTCGTAGCCCGCCCGCAACTGCCGCAGCACCGACAACAGCGTGTCGCCGACCAGCGTGTCGATCTCGTCGATGAGCAGCACCAGCGGACGCGGGTCGGCCTCGGCCCAGCGGGAGAGCACGTCGATAAGGGCGCCGTCCGCGCCCTCGCTCTCGAGCGCCGCCACCCGGAGACGGTCCGGCGTCTCGTCGGCCAACGTCACGCGCGCCCGACGGGCGAGCTCGCCCAGCATCGCCCGCATCGCCCGCGCGGTGTCCTCGCGCGCCGCCTGTCCGACCTCGAAGTTCGCATAGACGCAGCGATAATCGCCCGCCGCTCCCGCGTTCAGCAGGTCGCGGAGAGCCAGCAACGCCGACGTCTTGCCCGTCTGTCGCGGGGCGTGCAAGACGAAGTACATCTGGCCCCGCACCAAAGCCAGCACCTCGTCGAGATCGATCCTCGTGAGCGGCGGGATGCAGTAGTGGTCCCCCGCCCGAACCGGACCCTCGGTGTTGAAGAAGCGCATAGCCTGCATCCTGGCCGCCCCGCCGCGCCTCCGCGCGACAGACGCTACCTCAGCGAACTTCAGTATCCAGCTCCGTCATTTTCGAAACCGATCCTGTCGCGGACTCCGGCAAGACCGGCAAACGAATTCGCTTGCAGCGTCGTCGAGAAGCGGGTCGACAGCCCCGCACCGTCCACGTCACATGCCCCAGACGGTGACCGGCGCGGAGCCTTCGTCGGCCGGCGCTTCGCGGCGGAAGATCTTCTCCTTCCACGTCCTGTCCGCCGAGCGGTCGAAGACGATCAGGTGGCCCGACTCCGCCCCGCAACGGTCCACGTAGCCCCGCGTCTGCTCGACCCCCTCGCGCACCGTGCGCTCCAGCCCGTCGCGGCGCACCTTGCACTCGACGACGAACCGGCGGGTGCGGCCCCCGTGCGGCCACACGATCAGCAGGTCCACGCGTCCGCGGCCCAGGGCGTACTCGCGCTCGAGACGGCCTCCCCCGTTCACCACCTTCTGCAGGTACGCCTGCAGCAGCAGTTGCGGGCCGGCCTCCCGGTACCGGTCGAAGCGCTGCGTCCAGTGCTCCGAGTGCTCGCGAAAGAACCCCTGGAAGTCCGCGAGCAGCCGGTTCACGTCGAGCGCGCCGTCGGCAAGCACGTACGACCCGGTCTCCGCCTCGACGTCGTCCTGCGTCACCCACGTCAGCTCGCGCGGAATCACCTCCGCGTAGATGGGGTTGGCGATGCGCTTCGCGTCGTGCTGCGACAGCATGCCGAGGTCGCGCGCGTACTCCACGTCGCGGTCGCGGTCGGCGTAGCTCCTCCGATCGGCGGCGCCGGTCAGCATCGGCGCCACGACCCGCCGCACGCGATCCTCGCGCAGCTTGTCGGCCAGATCGTCCAGGTGGGTCACGCGGGCCAGGATCAGCCGCTCCTGGGCCTCCAGGATGTCATCCGCGGTGATGGCGCGGGCGCGGTTCCGGCCCGGCTCGCTCTTGAAGCACGCCTCGCGGCAGAGGGCGTTCACCAGCCACGGCTGACCCGCCGTCCGCGTCCAGATCAGCGCCAGGGCGTCCTCGGTGAACGCCTGCCCGGTCTCCGCCGTGTGCTGCGCCGGCAGCGACCGCGTTTCGGCCTCGGTGAAGTCGCCCAGGCGCAACGACTCGGACTTGATGTTGAATGCGCTGCCGCCGAGAACGAGCGCATTCTGCACGGTGGAGCGGATGCGGTAGTCGCGAACGTCCCGCACGCCGCACAGAATCACGCTGTGCGGGAAGCGGCCGGGCCGGTCCGGGTAACCGGCGCGCAACTGCCGCAGCACCGACAGCAGCGTGTCGCCGACCAGCGCGTCGATCTCGTCGATCAGCAGCACCAGCGGCCGCGGGTCGGCCCGCGCCCACCGGGACAGCACGTCGATCAGGGCGCCGTCGGCGCCCTCGGTCTCCAGTGCGGCGCCCCGCAATCCGTCCGGCGTGTCGTCGCCCGACGTCATGTGAGCCTGGCGGGCCAGCTCGCCGAGCAGGGCCCGCATCGCCCGCGCGGTGTCCTCCCGCGCCGGCTGGCCGAGCTCGAAGTCGGCGTAGATGCAGCGGTAGTCCCCGGCGGCGCCGCTGTTCAGCAGGTCGCGCAGTGCCAGCAACGCCGACGTCTTGCCCGTCTGCCGCGGCGCGTGCAGAACGAAGTAGGTCTTGTCCCGCACCAGGTCGAGCAGCTCTTCCAGATTCACCCGCTCCAGCGGGGGGATGCAGTAGTGGTCCGCCGCCACGACGGGGCCCGCGATGTTGAACTTGCGCATCGCCTCCATTGTCGCACCGCAGCGCGGGTCGTCACCGCAAGGGTCCCGGCACGACGCGTTCACCAGCCACGGCGGCGTCGCCGGCCGGCGCTTCGCGACCGGAGGAGTACTTCCGGCTCCGCACGTCCGCCTCCGTTCACCGAACCCGAGATGCGATAGACTCACGCCCGCCCCAAGGCGGCCCGATGATAAGCAGCACGACGTTTCTCCGCGCTCCTTCCGACGCCTCCGCGTCGACGCGGTGACCCATGGACGAGAACACGCCGCATCCGCCCGCCCGCGCCCCCCGCGTGGACGCCGCCCGCCTCGGGGTGGTGGCCGCAGTCGGCGCCGCGGTGTGGCTCGTCCCGACGCCAGTGGGGGTCGAGCCGCGGGCGTGGCAGCTCCTCGCGGTGTTCGTCGCCACCATCGTGGGCATCATCCTGCGCCCCCTGCCGATGGGGGCGATGGCGTTCGTGGGGGTGGCGTTCGCGGTGATGTCGGGCACCCTGACCATCGCGGAGGCCACGGCCGGCTTCGGGAACACGGTGGTGTGGCTGGTGGTGGCGGCATTCTTCATCGCCACCGCCTTCGTCAGAACGGGGCTCGGGGCGCGCATCGCCTACCACTTCCTGCGGGCCCTCGGGAAGCGGAGCCTCGGGCTCGGCTACGGCATCGTGGCCACCGACCTCTTCCTGTCGCCCTTCATCCCCAGCAACACGGCGCGCGGCGGCGGCGTCATCTATCCGATCCTCAAGTCGCTGTGCGTCTCGCTCGGCAGCGACGCCGCCGACGGCACCCAGCGGCGGGTCGCCGGCTTCCTGACGTTCACCGCCTATCAGGGGGTGGTGGTCACCAGCGCGATGTTCCTCACCGCGATGGCCGCGAACCCGCTGGCGGCCGAGCTCGCCGCCCAGCAGGGGGTGACCATCACCTGGGCGGGCTGGGCCGTCGCCGCGTTCGTCCCCGGCATGCTGAGCCTGCTGCTCGTGCCGTTGCTGATCTACCGCCTGTACCCCCCGGAGGTCACCCACACCCCCGAGGCGCCCGAGTTCGCGCGGCAGCGGCTGCGCGAGATGGGCCCGATGTCGCGCGACGAGCGGGTCCTCGTGGCGGTCTTCCTCTTCCTCCTGGGCTTCTGGATCGTGGGCGGCGAGCTCGGCATCAACGCCACCGCCACCGCGATGGCGGGGGTGGCCGCGATGCTCGCCACCGGCGCCCTCGCCTGGCAGGACATCCTCGACGAGCGCAAGGGGTGGGACACCCTCATCTGGTTCGCGGTGCTCGTGATGATGGCGAGCCAGCTCGGCACCCTGGGCCTGGTGGGCTGGTTCAGCGACCGCGTGTCCGGGGTGCTGGGCGAGGGGCACTGGCTTCCCGCCTTCCTCGCCCTGTGCCTGATCTACTTCTACGTGCACTACTTCTTCGCGTCGAACACCGCCCACGTCAGCGCGATGTACGCCCCGTTCCTCGCCGTCGCCCTCGCGGTGGGCACCCCGCCGGTGCTCGCCGCCCTCGTGCTGGCGTTCTTCAGCAACCTGTTCGCGTCGCTGACCCACTACGGCACGGCCGCCGCGCCGATCCTGTTCGGATCGGGAAACGTCGATATCGGCACGTGGTGGCGGCTCGGGGCGCTGATCAGCGTGGTGAACATCACCATCTGGGTCGGCGCCGGCAGCCTGTGGTGGCGCCTGCTGGGGCTGTGGTGATCGCCGGCGACCGGGTCACGCCGGCTTCCTTCGTCATCCTCACCGACTCGGCGGTCGAGAACCGGAGGGTGTCCACAAAAGGAGGACATCAACATTCTCGACCCGCCCGGTTCCAGTCGGCGAAGGCCTCGTCCAACGCGTCGTCGTGGTGCTCCGATACCGGCGCGTCGGGCGGATTGTCGGGGTCACGTCCCATCCCGATGAACGTGAAGTCCTCAATGGTCCACCGTCTCTTCTCCTCCCGGAGTTCCACCCCGAAAGCCGTCGCCAGCGTCTCGCGCATGACGGACGCCATCGAGCGGTTCTGTTCTTGGGCTCGCCGCCGCACCGCCTCGTAGGTGGCATCGTCGAGCTGAATCTGCGTGCGCTTCATCGAGCCCCCCGGTTCGTCTCCCCATCCGGAGGATATCGGTCGCGCGCCCGGCCCCGAGCCGGCGCACGATCCCACGACTGCATGCCGTAACGCAAGCACGGTAGCATGACGTTCCCGCACCCCGCTGGCGCTCTCGCCGCTCCCGGGCAACGATGGAGTTCATCGCGCGAACTCCCAGGCCGTCGACCCCGCCGTGCCTCGCCGGGCTTCTCCGAACCGACCCGAACGTCCTTCGGACGCCGAGCGGCCCGTGAGACACTATCGGTATGAGCTTGGCCTACCACGATTTCGGCACCCCCATCGGAACCCTGCGCGTCGTCGGCGACGACGGCGGCCTCGAGCGGATCGACCTGCCCAACGCCGCGGCGGGCGATCCGGATCCGGAGTGGCGGGAACGGCGCCGATCGCCGCCCGGATCCCTGCGGGAGGCGAAGCGGCAGCTCCTGCAGTACTTCGAGGGCGAGCGCCGCGATTTCGACCTGCCGCTGGCCCCCGCGGGCACCGCGTTCCAGCGCCGGGTCTGGGACGAGCTGCGCCGCATCCCCTACGGCGAGACCGTCTCCTACGGCGAGCTCGCGCGGCGCATCGGGCGGCCGACCGCCTCGCGCGCCGTCGGCGCCGCCAACGGCCGCAACCCGCTGGCCATCGTCGTCCCCTGTCACCGCGTGATCGGGGCGAACGGCACGCTGGTCGGGTACGGCGGGGGGCTGCCGGTGAAGGAGGCGCTGCTCGCGCACGAGCGGGGTGCCTCCGGCAGCGCACACTGAAGGCGGCGGCGCCCCGTCGCCGCTCTCGGCCGGCTGGTCGGCTACGGCCTGGGACCGGAGGTGAACGCGACACTGCCGGCGCCCGAGCGGCGCGTCGCGGGCAGGGCGAGTTGAACGCTACGGCGCGGAAGTCCGGGCCGGCGACCGCCACCCGGGGGATACCCGTGTCCCGTACAGGTGCGGCAGAGTGAATCACGGCCGGGCGGCCGCGCTTGCCGCCGCCCGGCCCAACCCGCCGCAAGCCTCTGCGGTGAGCCCCCTACCGGCCCGCCTCTTCCATGCGCGCGCCGCCGAGGGCGTTCGGCACCGAGTAGTTCCCCTCGTGGCAGGCGTATTCGAACTGCAGGTACTCGTCGTCGCGATTGAACGGGAACGACGCCGTCCACGGCTCGGTGTAGGTCTGCGCGTCGTCCATGGTCACCGAGTACCGCAGCTCGTCGGGGCCGGTGATCGTGAACCGCTCGACGATCTTCTGCGCCTCGGACTGGCGCGACCGGAGGCCCGCCGACGGCCCTCGGATGTTCTTCACGGCCCGGAAGTTCGTCGACTCGACGATCAGCGTGTTGCCCTCCCAGCGTCCGCGGGGGTCGCCCTCCCACTGCCGCACCCTGGCGTCGGCGTGCGGCTTGTCGATGGGGATGATGCGGGCGTTGTGGATCATCTCGCTGTGGATCACGACGTAGCCGGGCGACTGGAGGATGAGGGTGCCGTTGTTGTACTCGGTCGGCATCATCATGCCGAGCACGCCGCGCGAGATGCACCGGTCGCCCGACTCCATGTTCCCGGCCGCGGCGTGCAGCTCGGCCATGTTCATCGCGATCGACTCGCGCGCGTTGGCGGTGTAGTCCGGCACGCGGCCGTTGGGCGGGTCCACGATGATCGAGGCCTGGCCGATGTCGACGGGCGTCTCCCAGTACCAGTCGAACCAGTAGGTGCCGTAGCCGCCGACGCCCCGCGAGCTCTCGTGACCGCGCCACTCGGAGCGCTCCTTGCGGCCGCTGGCCCGCGCCTCGGCCCGGGCCTGGAGCTCTTCGGCCGACAGCTCCCGGCCGACCAGCTCTTCCGGCAGCTCGAGCGGCGTGAACGTCGCGTTCGAGTTGTTCCACATGCCGGTGATGTTCGGCTGCCCGTCGGCCAGTATCTCCGGCGTCCAGCCGTCCGCCGCGTCCTGCGCGAGCGCCGGCGTCCCCGACATGGCGACCAGGACGTACGCCATCCCGGCGACGACTCCGATGTACGATCCTCTCGAGCGGTTCATGGACTCTTCCTCCCCGACCATCCTGGTTATCGTTGAACGTGCCGTTTGTCCAGCCGCCTAGTGCAGTGCCACAGCCAGGAGTTCGGGTACGCGGTGCTGGCAAGTCGTTGACGATGTGACCAATAGGGCCAGTCCGTACCCGAAGATTATGGCGTGACGCAGCACTAGCCACTTGCCTGTGTGTTGTGCCGCAGAGGCGCCAAGTGCCGTTCTTGGTTGCGCCGTTCCCGGTGCGCTCCCGCCACGCTCGCCTCGCCGGCTCGGGCACGCCGTCGGGAGAATAGCACGCATGACGGCCGGCATCATCTGCGCCCGAACGGCCCGATGCGTATCATCATGATGCCGGTGGGGCGGCGACGGGACGTGCGAGCTGACCGAGCTGCCGACGCCGATTCCTGGCGCGAGGGTCGAGACTGGGGTAGAATAGGCGGACCATTTTCTACCAGGAACGCATGAGCCTGAACATCAAGAACGCGGAGACGTGCCGGCTGGCCGCGGAGCTGGCCGGCCTGACCGGCGAGACGATGACCGGCGCGATAACCGTGGCGTTGCGCGACCGGCTGGAGCGGGAAAAGCGGGTGCGCAACGCGGACGCGCTGGCGGCGAAGCTTCACGAGATAGGCCAGCGTTGCGCCGCGCGCATGGGGCCGGGGCCCTCGGCGGTCGAGCATGGCGACTACCTCCATGACGAGCGAGGGCTGCCGAAGTGATCATCGACACGTCGGCGGTCGCGGCCATCCTGCTCGCCGAACCGGATGCGGCGCGTTACGAACGGGCCATCTCGACCGCCTGGCCCCGGCGAATGTCGGCGGTCGCACTGCTCGAGACGACGATGGTCATCGAGGGCAGAAGCGGGCCGGAGGCAGGAAACGACCTCGACCTGTTTCTGCAGGAGGCCGACATCGAGCTGACGCCGGTCACGCGGGAACAGGTCGAGGCCGCGCGCCGCGCCTGGCGGCGGTTCGGCAAGGGCAATCACCCGGCCGCGTTGAACTTCGGCGACTGCTTCGCCTATGCGCTCGCGAGCACGACCCGAGAGCCGTTGCTGTTCAAGGGCGACGATTTCGCCCGCACCGACGTCGAGGCGGCATGACCCCGGCGGTCGGAGCGCACCCCCCGACCCGCCCGAAGACGAGAGCGAAGATGCGACAGAACGCCCGACTCATACTCGTGCTCGCCGTCTGCATGATGCTTGCCGGCTCGGCACCGGCCCGCGGCCAGTCGCAGGGCCCGCCGGTGAGCGGCGAGGCCCCGGCATCGGTCCAGATCACCGCCCCCGGCGCCGGCATGAGCGCTCCCGTCGCCGGCAAGTGGGGGGTGGCGCAGTGGCGCGAGCAGGCGCCGAACCTCGACGGCAACGTGCTCGACGACCCCGCCTGGGCCGAGGTGCAGCCGGTGAGCGGGTTCCGCCAGAGCGCGCCCGACGAGGGGCAGCCGGCGACGGAACGGACCGAGGTGCGGGTGGTGTTCACCGACGACACTGTCTACTTCGGGGTCGTCTGCTACGACCGGGACCCCTCCGCCATCATCATGAGCGACAGCCGGCGCGACTCGTCGATGAACGACGCCGACAGCTTCCAGATGGTGCTCGACACGTTCCGCGACCGGCAGAACGGCTTCGTCTTCGGCACCACCCCGGCCGGCCAGGAGTACGACGGCAGGTGACCGACGAGGGCGGCGCCCGCCGCGGCAGCGGCTCGGGGGGCGGCGGCGGCTTCTCGCGGGGCAGCGGCAACGGGTTCAACCTGAACTGGGACGGCGCCTGGCAGGTGCAGACCGAGATCTCCGACATCGGGTGGAGCGCCGAGTTCGCCATTCCCTTCCGGACCATCCGCTACCCGGACCGCGAGGACCAGGTGTGGGGGATGAACTTCCAGCGGAACATCCGCCGCCGGAACGAGACCGCGTACTGGGCGCCCCTGCCCCGGCAGTACAACCTCTACCGGGTCTCGCTGGCGGGGCAGTTGACGGGGGTGCGCGCGCCCGCCGGCTTCACCGGGAACCTGCAGGTCACCCCCTACGTGGTCGGCGAGATGGCCACCCGCGAGCGCGAGCCGAGCCTCGGCGTGCAGGGGTTCGGCGACTACGGCGCCGATCTCAAGTACAGCGTGACGCCGGGCTTGACCCTCGACGGCACGTGGAGGACGGACTTCGCGCAGGTCGAGGTGGACGAGCAGCAGATCAACCTCGACCGGTTCAACCTCTTCTTCCCCGAGAAGCGGCCGTTCTTTCTCGAGAACGCCGGCGCCTTCTCGGTGGCGAACCAGTCCAGCGGCCGCAACCTCGGGCAGACCGAGCTGTTCTTCAGCCGGCGCATCGGCATCCAGGACGGGGCGCAGATTCCGATCATGGGCGGCGCCCGGATGTCGGGCAAGGTGACCGACTCGACGACGGTGGGTTTCCTGAACATGCAGACCGAGCAGGTCGGCACCGGGGTCAACACCGCCAACAACTTCTCGGTGGCCCGGCTGCGCCGCGACCTGCCCAACCGCTCGAGCATCGGCGGGCTCTTCGTCAACCGGCAGGGCACCGGCAGCCTCGCCCTGGGGGACGACTACAACCGCACCTACGCCTTCGACGGCCGGTGGGGCATCGGCGAGAACGGCATGGTGCAGGGCTACATGGCCCGCACCGAGACGCCCGGCCGCGACGGGCGTGACCACGCCGTGAGCGTGACGAGCCAGTACAGCTCCGAGGCCTGGCGCCTCGGGGCCGGCTACCAGGAGAACGGCGAGGACTTCAACCCCGAGGTCGGCTACCTCCGCCGCTGGGGAGGGTTCCGGAAGGTCGACTTCTCGGTCTACAACACGACCCGGCCCGACGACAACCCCGTGAAGTACCAGGAGCTGACGCCGCACATGACCTACACGCGGTTCTGGAACCTCGACGGTATCATGGAGACGACCTTCGTCCATCTCCACTACGACGGCCAGTTCGAGGACAGCTCGCGGGCGGGGGTCTCCTACGACATCCGACAGGAGTACGTGTTCGAGGACTTCACGGTGTCGGGCCTCACGGTGCCGGCCGGCCGCTGGGACTTCGAGGAGCTCACCTACTCGTACAGCTCGAACCGGTCGGCCCCGTTCAGCGCCGGCATCCGGGCCACCACCGCGGGGTTCTTCAACGGCAACATCGTCACCATCCGGCCGTCGATAAACGCCCGCTACGGCGAAACCTTCAACCTGTCGCTGAGCTACAGCCGGAACGACATCGACCTGCCCAGCGGCAGCACCATCACCAACCTGAGCAGCATCGACATCGGCTACAACTTCTCGCCGCGGCTCTACGCCCAGACCCTCCTGCAGCACAACGACAGTGCCGACCTCTGGGCCGTGAACTTCCGCGTCGGCTGGCTGCAGGACGCCAACACCGGGCTCTTCTTCGTCTACAACGAGACCGACGGGCTCGGCGACTTCATCCCCTCCTACGCCGGCCGCAGCGTCATCCTGAAGTACAGCTACCTGTTCGACGTGCTCGACTGAGGGTGTCGCCTTCTCGTTCAACGTCAACACACACACCGGTCCATCCGATGGGGCATCGGCGCAGTACGGTTCGGACGCGACCGTCAGCGCGGCGGACGTGCCGGCACCTAGACCGCCGCTGGAACACCGTGTACCGCCGCCGGCGAGGCCCCAAGCCGGGACCCGCAATCGTCGCCGGGACACGGCGACGACCCTGCGACCCGCGCGAACCGCCAGCGTCGTCGTTATGATGGGGCATGCCCAAGCCAGGGCCAACGGCGGGAGGAGACATGACCGAAGAGAAGCCGAGACCCCCGGTCGCCGCGGGCGGGGGGTTCGTCGACCGCGCCCTGAACGCCATCGAGACCGTCGGCAACCGGCTGCCCGACCCCGCCATCCTGTTCCTGCTGCTGCTGGTGCTGACGTGGATCGCGTCGGCGATCCTGGCCCCGGTCGAGTTCGCCGAGGTCGACCCGCGCAGCGGCGAGCCGTTGCGAATCGCCAACCAGTTGACGGGCACCGCCCTCGCCACGTTCCTGGTGCAGCTCGTGCCCACCTTCACCGGGTTCGCGCCCCTGGGGGTGGTGCTGGTGGCGCTGCTCGGGGTCGGGGTGGCCGAGAAGACCGGCTTCATCAACGCCGGCCTCAAGCTGATCCTGGGCCGGACGTCGCCGAGCCTGCTGACCCCGATGCTCATCCTGGCCGCCATCGTCAGCCACACCGCGGCCGACGCCGGCTACGTGCTCGTCATCCCCCTGGGCGGGGTCATCTTCTACGCGGCGGGGCGGCATCCGCTCGCCGGCATCTCGGCCGCCTTCGCGGGCGTTTCGGGCGGGTTCTCGGCCAACTTCATCCCCTCGGGCATCGACCCCCTGCTGCAGGGGTTCACCCAGCAGGCGGCCCAGATCCTCGACGCCGAGCGGATGGTCAACCCCCTGAGCAACCTCGGGTTCACCGCCGTCTCGTCGCTCCTCGTCATCGGCGTCGGCTGGTACCTGACCGACCGCGTCATCGAGCCGCGCCTGAAGGACACGCCGGTCGACGGCGACCCCGACGAGATGCCGAAGATGGAGGAGCTGACGGCCGACGACCGCCGCGGCTTCCTCGCCGGCACGGGGGCCATGGTCGCGGGGCTCCTGCTGCTGACCCTGTGGGCGCTGCCCGAGAGCTCGGCCCTGCGCAGCCCGGAGGGCTCGCTGACCAGCTTCACCGCCCCCCTGATGGGCATGATGGTGCCCCTCATCTTCCTGCTGTTCCTGATTCCGGGGGTGGTGCACGGCTACGTCGCCGGCACCGTGAAGACCCACCGCGACATCGTCAAGGGCATGACCGCGGCGATGGGCACGATGGCCTACTACCTGGTGATGGCGTTCTTCGCCGCCCAGTTCATCGCCGCGTTCAACAGCTCGAACGTCGGCCTGCTCATCGCCCTCAAGGGCGCCAACTTCCTGCGCGACCTCGCCCTGCCCCCGCAGGTGACCATCGTCGGCATCATCCTGCTGACCTCGGTCGTCAACCTCTTCGTCGGCTCCGCCTCCGCCAAGTGGGCGCTGCTCTCGAGCATCTTCGTGCCGATGCTGATGAGCCTCGGCATCGCCCCCGAACTGACCCAGGCCGCCTACCGCGTCGGCGACAGCGTGACCAACATCGTCACCCCGCTCATGCCGTACTTCCCGCTCGTCGTCGTCTTCTGCCAGCGCTATGTCAAGTCGACGGGCATCGGCACCGTGGCGTCGCTCATGCTACCCTACTCGGTGTGCCTGCTCGTCACCTGGACCCTGTTCCTGATCGTCTACTGGATAGTCGGTCTGCCGCTGGGCATCCAGGGCGCCTATACCTACCCGTGAGCGCCGGGCGGGGTCGTCGCTCCGACCAGGGGTGTCGCGCCCGCCGGGTTCTCGCCCAACCGCAATCACGTGTTCCTCATGAATTATGACGGCTTAGAGACATCGTATTGGAATGCCCAAATTCGGCGCGTAGAAGAGCTAAGGCAGAAGATTGCCACTCGCGCTGAATTGTCCGCAGGGCGCATGCTCCCTGACGATGACGACTTGGTCATTGGTTCTGGCAGGAGACTCCAGGCGACCGTTGTGTTCATCGACATCTCCAATTTCTCTAGTCGTCCATCTGCGACGCAAGAAGAGCAGGAACTAATGCTGCGGATCTTGAATCTGTTTTTCACTGAAATGATTCGCATTATCGAAGACTACGGCGGCGCGGTCGAAAAGAACACCGGCGATGGACTGATGGCATACTTTGAAGACAGATCCGCCGTGGACCCAGGCGCAAACTCCGTCAAGCGCGCCCTCGCCTGCGCGCTTACGATGGATGCCACTAATGAGTGGTTGATTGCGCCCGTGCTACGTGCCACCGGTGTGCCCATGCTACAGTTTCGAACGACCATGGACTATGGCCCTGTTACAATTGCGAGAATCGGCCCCGCCAAGCGCTTCAATGCCAACGTGGCGATTGGCAATACAGCGAATTTTGCCTCCAGGATGCTTGGCCTAGTTGGCGCGGGGCAGATTGCGGTCGGATCAAGCGCGTTCGCACGCGTTCCGGATGAATGGCGAACGGCATGGTGCGAATTGGCCCCCATAGACACAGGGTGGACGTACACAGGCGGGTCAATTCCCTATCCACTGTATCTCTACAAGGGACGCTGGTCGAGGCTGATATGACGGAAGCTAGTGCGCAGGCACAAGGGTGGAGAGGGACCGACCAAGATGATCTGCAGGCTGCCGCCGGAACCGTGGCGGCGCCATTGCCTACCCCAACCGGCGAACACACTGGCCAAGCTTCAGAAGAGATGCAGCCTACGACTTCCGCGAGGGCCGGGGTGCGAACGGATCTTGAGGCGAGGGGTGATTTCACGACATTCGCACATCGTTACATCAGGGATTGCATCAACCTTGCCGACCAGAAAGCGACATTATTTTTCACTGGAGGAACCGCGCTACTTGCGTTCATGTACAACAAGAACGTGTCGGAGCGATGGCTTAAAGCCCCAATGCAGTGGAATATCCTTGACACTATTGCGTTCTTGGCGATGGCAGCGCTTGCTTTGGGAGTGTTCCTCGCGTTGCTCGTGGTGATTCCTCGCATGCCTGGGTCTCGCCGCGGCTTCCTGTTTTGGGAGGCAATCGCCGAGTACAAATCTGGTCGCGACTACTCGGATGATCTCGGATTGTTATCGGGCCCGAGCCTAGTCCAAGCCAAGGCGGAGCACTGCTACGACCTTGCCATAGTATGTCGACGGAAGTACCAGATGTTGCGGTGCGCCCTGTGGACGGGCGCGGTGGGTCTCGCAGGAGCACTCTTCGTGTTCTTGTTCCTGTAGGGCAGTACACGGTGACACGCGTCGCCCCGGCGGAGAAGAAGTTTAGCCGACGCCTTGACACCTTCAGGAGCTTCAGGAGGAAGTTCCACGGGCCTAGCTAAGCTAGTGGGGCCTGCGGCGTTCCCTGGGTGGCTTGGAAGCTCCGTACGAGCGACCGCGCCGGGCACCACACGTGCCGATGGCGGCGTCCGTGGGGGCTGGGCCGACACGTTGATTCGGCCGCTCGTCCGTAGCGCCGACGAACTGCCGTTTGGGCCGGCGGGCGTTTGCTTGGGAATCCCCAACCCGAACACTGGATCTGCGCGACCGTTCTTCGGTGTCCGGGTGACCGCGAGTGCCGTTTCGTGACCGGATCCCGCATCAACGCAACGACGATCAACATCGGCGGCGACTTGGTGGAGCTCGAGCTGCTGGCGCGAGAAGGCGTGGGTGCGCCGCGCTCCCATGCGGAGGTCGGGATGCGCGCGCTTGGTGTGCTCCTTGCCGGAGGGACACGAGACGCCGGTGACTCGCGCACGGGTCGTAGTCCTGCGGGCAGGCCGATGAGCCGGTCGGGCAGATCGAGGACCGACTCGCCGTGCTGGCTCGGCGACCTGGATGCGATGCTCGGTCTCGCGCACCGAGTCGAGGTACTCGCTACGCTGTTGCGAGTCGTCGCCCCCGGCCTCTGCTGAGGTGCGAGATGCCCTGCGTCACCCAGTTGAGGATGCTGCGGTTCGGACGGCCGTCGAGTCCGGCCGCCCGCGCCGTCCGGGCTCGGAAGGTGTGGAGGTGTTGACAGGTTGTCAAAGGGTGGTATGATGAATCGATCTTGGGCTGGCTTTCCGGCCAGCTTGGGAGGGGCCGCAGCGTAGCTGCCTGCGTTGCCCAGCTTCAGCGGCCGTTGGTGTCGAGCGTTCGGCCACGCACTGGGGGGCCAGGAATCCGTAAGCGATTCGACCGCCTGAGCCGAATTCCGCACACCTGACCCGCCGAGGTTCCGACATGTGGTCCCCGGCTGAAAAGCTCGGCTTTTCCGAGCTTTTCTCTATGTACAGTGGTGCTCATACCTCAGAGCCGTTGCGCATACGGGTCCCGGCCTCGAACATGGCCGTCGGGATACACGTTGACGTATCCCGATTTCCGGCATAACTTCCATCGCTCGGTAGGCGTTGTAACGGTTGGAGAATCGCCGCCGTCGGCAGAAACGTCCCAGTGAAACCCGCGTGGCAGCTCACATCCGGCCACATGTAGCATCTCTCGTCCGTGGAAGGCCGCTGGATCGAGACACCACCTCAACCCCTTGAGGTCCCGCCTCCGACCGCTTGCACCATGCACGTCGCCGAACCGGCGTCGTTGTTCCGGCGCCCCGAGTTCGGTGTGATGACTCTCGAAAACATGAAACGGAAGACACCGGGGGTCGTGGACGTTCTCGCATCCGATGAGTCGGCACCACGCCTCGTACTCATCGAGACACTGAGCAACCTTGGCCGCAACATCCGGAAGTGGCGAGGCGTAGGCCTTGTATCGGAGGAACGCCTCAACGGCCATGGAGATGCGCGCACCGGGTATCAACCGGATACGGGGACTTCCTGTATGGAACACCCCAACCCGGACTCGGTGAGATCGCTTGTACAGCTTGACGGCATCTGCACCGGCAATCCACATCACTGGGCGCCCGTCGATACGCCGCTCAAGGTTCGGCACCACCTCCTGCAATCGCCATGAGCGCGTGTGGCACTCTCTCCGTAGCGCCTCACGCACGGTCGCGATGCGGGTACGTTCTCTTCGCGGGAAGACGATCCAGACTTCGCGGGACGCAAAACTCAAGGCTTCGTTCGCAGGAGAACGGATGACGGGATCTGCACGCGTTCCAACTCCTCCGCACTCATCACGCGCAGACAGGCGATCAGACGTGCGCGCAGTTCTTCGCTCCGGCCCGCTCGCGGCACCGCTACATGGGCACCTGACTCATTGAGCAGATCCTCGGGAGCGGAAAGGTCTTCCGCTTCGAACCAAGCCGCCAGATGCGCATGGACCTTCTTCTTCAGGTACTCGTTCCAACGATGCCTTACAGGCACGGGAAGAACGCTCGCTGGAAGTCGCCGTTCCGCCCACTGCGCGATCCGATCGTCCCGTTCGTCATCGTCAAGGGTGTCGGCAAAGGCTCTCTTCCACTCGTTGAAGCTCTCCTCCGTCAGGGTCGGAAGGACCGGTCCCGATCTGGCGGCTTCGTTCGCGCGCCGGGCAACGCGTTCGTGTAAATCCCAGACATAGTTTTCATCCCCGGAAAAGTCCAACGTCGCCCGCCAGAGATCGGATCGAATTCGCGCCCGTGCAGACATCGGTTCCACACCGGGCAGCGGAACCGCTTCCTTCAAGATTGCGATCGGCGGCGTTTGGCTCACGTCGATATCGAGAATCGCGGAATGCCCCCTTACGAACTCCAGGAACGTCGGCGCCCCGTGATCCGTTTCCCGAAACGTCCGTTCTGTGAGGTCCAACAAGCGATTCTTGAGAACGGCCACACTCATTCTGTACCAATCCGGCCGCCCGCTCTCTTTCGCCTTTTCGAAGGCGCGCTGGATCAGTGCTTGTGGGTCTGGCGGCATGGCGCTCAAGTTCGAACGGATCTGATGCGGTCTGTCACGCCACCGCCACGGTTGTATTGCATTGCTGGCGTGCGATAACAGGACCGATGACGGTGGGCGGGCCCGTCATCGGCGTAGGCATCGCGCAGTATGCGGTAGAGGGCTAGACCCCGCCGAGCGGCTCGAGCGGGAGCGAGCCGGTGGCGTCACCGAACTTCTCGGCCGGGACCCCGGCGCGCTGAAGCATGGCGACGAGGAGGTTGTTCATCGGGGTGTCCTTCGAGTGGCGCAGTACGCGGCCGCCCTTCACCCCGCCGGCCCCGCCGATCATGACCAGGGGCAGGTCGATGTGCGAGTGCTCGTTGGCGTCGCTGATGCCGCCGCCGTGCAGGACCAGCGAGTGGTCGAGCAGGTTCCCGTCGCCGTCCGGCGTCGACTTCAGCTTGTCGAGGAAGTGCGCGGTCAGGCCGATGTGGTACTGGTTGACCTTGGCCCCCTGCTCGAACTTGAGGGGGTCGTGCTGGTGGTGCGACACCGCGTGGTGGGCGGCGTTCACGCCCAGCTCGGGGTAGGCGCGGTTGGTCTGCTCCTTGCCGAGGGTGAACACGAAGACGCGGGTGATGTCGGCCTTGAAGGCGACGGCCAGCAGGTCGAACATCAGCTTCGCGTGCGCGTCGTAGTCCTCGGGCACGCCGATGGGCCGGTCGGGCAGCTCGAGGACCGACTCGCCGTGCTGGCGCTCCGCGACCTGGATGCGGCGCTCGATCTCGCGGACCGAGTCGAGGTACTCGCCGACGCTGTTGCGGTCGGCCGCCCCCCGCCGCTTCTGAAGCTGCGAGATGTCCTGCGTCACCCAGTCGAGGATGCTGCGGTCCTCCTGGAGCTGCGCGAGCCGCTGCTCGGGGGTACCGCCGTCTCCGAACATGCGCTGGAAGACGATGCGCGGGTTCGTCTCGTGGGGGTTCGGGGTGGTGGCGGTGCGCCACGAGATGCTGTTGGTGTAGACGCAACTGTAGCCGTTGTCGCAGTTGCCGATGAGATAGGTCTGCTCCATCGCCAGCTCGAGCGACGTCAGCGGGGTGTCGCCGCCGATGTGCTGCGCGGCGATCTGGTCCGCGGTGATGCCGTTGCGGACGTCGGCGCCCTCGGTCTCCTTCGGGTGCACGCCGCTGAGCCAGACGGTGCCGGCCCGCGAGTGCTCGCCGTTGCCGTCGCCGAGGGCCTCGGCCTGCTTCTGGCTGAGGCCGATGGGCACGACGACCTGGTCCTGGAACGGGGCGAGGGGGCTGAGGGTCCGCGACAGCTCGGTCATCTTCCCGTCGCCGGCCGGCTGCCACGACTGCATCACCGCCCCGTTGGGGATGTAGACGAAGCCGAGCCGGCGCACCGGCTTCGCCGCGGTGCTGGCGAGCGCGGTGGCGGCGGGCACCATCGCGTCGAGCAGCGGCAGCGCGAGGCTGACCCCCATGCCGCGGAGGAACGTCCGACGGGGCAACGCCATCTTGCTGATGAACATGACAGTCAGTCTCCTTCAACCGAACCGTATCAGACTCCTTGAACGGGCGTGGTCTTTGCAGTTGCGTCAAATCTTACATCGAATTCCGTTCGCCACCGTCCGGCCGCACCGGTTGCCAGCTTGCCCAGAGGCCAGCTACAGGCAGTCGCCGAGAAGAGAATTCACCAGACTGCCGCAGTCTAGCTCACTCCGGCGGCTGCGGATGCAGTTTACTTCCCTGCGAACAGCAAACTCCGTGGGACTGTCGTTGCCGAGCAGGGCCAGCCGCTCGCAGGCTGTTTCAAGGTCGCGCCGCAGGGCCGTTAGCCCACGCGCACACCGCGGGACCGCGTCCCGCAGGCTGCCATCGACACAGATGGACTGCTCGCGCTCCGCGGGGGAAAACCTCCCCGCGCAGCAGCAAAGCCAACGATGGCGCCAACGGCCGCGGTCACAACGGTTCGCTCCGCAACTGCATGGTACTCACTCGGCATCCGCGACGACGCCGGCCAGCCGCATCCGGAACGGCGTGCTCTGCACCACGCCGACCACCAGCGAGGCGAGGCCGTAGTCGTCCGCCGCCGAGCCGCGAACGATCCGCCGGACGGCCGGCGCGTCGTAGTACTCGATGCCGCGGCCGAGGGCATAGATCAGCAGCTTCTCGGTCACCACGGTGGCGAACTGCTCCCGGTCGCGCACGAGCAGCCCGCGCAGCTCGGCCGGCCCGTCGAACGCGGTGCCGTCCGGCATGGTGCCCGAGGCGTCGATGGCGCTGCCCCCGGGCATGTGCCCGCGCCACCGCCCGATCGCGTCGAAGTTCTCGAGGGCCAGCCCCAGCGGATCCATCACCCGGTGGCAGCTCGCGCACACCGGGTTCTCCCGGTGCTGCTCCATCCGCTCTCGCATCGCCAACACCCTGCCGGTGTCCTCGGCCGGCTCGAGCTCGGGCACGTTGGGCGGCGGGGGCGGCGGGGGCGTCCCCAGCACGTTCTCGAGCACCCACTTGCCGCGGCCCACCGGCGACGTGCGGTCCGGATACGAGGTGACGGTCAGGATGCTGCCCTGGCCGAGCAGCCCCCGGCGGTTGCCGTCGGCCAGCGACACGCGCCGGAAGTCGCTGCCGTAGACGCCCGGGATGCCGTAGTGCCGGGCGAGCCGCTCGTTCAGGAACGTGTGGTCGGCGGTGAGCAGATCGGTCACGCCGCGGCCCTCGCGGAGGATGCTGTCGAAGAACAGCTCCGTCTCGCGCACGAAGTCCTGGCGCAGGCTCTCGCCGAAGTCGGGGAAGAGCACGTCGGAGGGCAGCGCCCCCGAGATGTTGCGCAGGCGCAGCCACTGTCCCGCGAAGTTGCGGGCGAGGGCCTCGGAGCGGGGGTCGGCGAGCATCCGCCTCACCTGCGCCTCGACGACCGCGGGGTCCTCGAGACCGCCGGCCTCGGCGACGGCCAGCAGCTCGTCGTCGGGCAGGCTGCTCCACAGGAAGAACGAGATGCGCGACGCCAGCTCGAGGCCGCTCAGGCGGTAGGGCGTGCCCGGCTCGGCCCCGGGCGGGTCGGACACCACCCGGAACAGGAAGTCGGGGCTCACGAGCAGGGCCCGGAGGGCGCGCTCGATGCCCGCCTCGAAGCCGCCGGCCATCCGCCCTTGCTCGTAGAAGGCGACCAGCGGGGCGAGATCGCGCCCGGTGACGGGGCGGCGGTAGGCGCGGCGGGCGAGGGACGACAGGATCTGGCGGGCGCAGGGCGCCTCCTCGGCCGCGTTCCCGGGCTGGCAGACGAAGATGCGGCGCCGCGCCGGGGTGTCCTCGATGCCGGTCTCGTCGAACGGCCCGGTGATGGTGAGGGTGCCCAGGTGCGGGGCGTACAGCAGGTAGTCGCCCTCGCCGTGGGGGCGGTCGAACGGCTGCCGGAGGCTCTCGGCCAGGGCGCCGGTCTTCCTGATGAACGTGGCGGTGACCGTGCGCGGGCCGGCCGCGACGGGGACGCGCACCCGCAGGTCCTCGGGCCCGGTGTTGTAGGCGGCGCCCTGGTCCCGCTCCGGGTCGACCGGCGCGAGCGGGAACAGGGCGACCCGCTCGCCGTCCACGCTGACCTCGAGCTGGTGCGGCTCGCGGATCGGGGCGCCCGCGAACAGGTCGAGCATGGCGAGCTCGATGTCGTACTCGCCGTCCCGCGGGAAGTTGTACGACACCGAGAGGCCGCCCCGGGTGCCGAACGGCAGGCCGTCCTGGTGCCCGTACTGGGACAGGTCGGAGACGATGCGGAACGTCTCGCCGGTCGGGGCCATCGGCGACGCCCCCACCGCGAGCCGGCTGATGTGGCGCGCCGCGTTCATGTAGCGCTCGAGCAGGGTCGGCGACACCTTGAGGACGCCGGCGATGTTGTCGAACCCGTAGCTCTGGTCGTCGGCCGGCACCAGGGCCGCCGCGTCGACGTCGAGGTCGAGGAGGTCGCGGACGGCGTTCTGGTACTCGGTCCGGTTCAGCCGGTGCAGGGGCACGGTGCGGCCCGGGTTGGGACTCGCCGCCGCCGCCCGGTCGATCTCGATCTCGAGCCAGGCCGCGAGGCGGTCCGCCGCCGCCGCGTCGGGGCGCGGGCGCCCGAGGGGCGGCATGGTGCCGGTGCGGACCTTGCGGATCACCTTCTCCCAGATCTCGGCCTGGTCCGGCACGCTCTCGAGGTCGGCGCTCTCGAGCTCGACGGGGACGGTGCCGCGCTCCATCGAGCGCTGGGTGTGGCAGGTCAGGCAGTACCGCCGGAGCAGCGCCGAATGACCGGCGATTTCGCTGGCCCGATCGGGCGCCCCCGCCTGCGCGGCCGAGGGCACCGCTCCCGGCTTCGGCGCCTGGGAGGGTCCGGCGTCGGCGAGCCCTCCCGCGCCGAGCCCGGCAACCACTGCGATGCCGGCGAGCCACCCTGAACGCCGACTGGACGCTTGCTCCATCACCATCATGCTGTCGTGCCTTCCGGGGTATCTGGAAACCGATCTCGGTATGTTACGGCTTCCGCCGGCGGTGTCAACCGGCTGACCCGGCTGACTCCTGCTGGGTGCACGTCAGCATTGTTGGGCCCGGCACGGGCTGGAGCATCGCAGAGGCCGACGCCGACATCGCGCTGCATCGGCCGGAAGCTCTGCGGCTGCTTCGAGACTTCCGGGAATCCGGGCAGCGCATTCCGTGGCGGTTGCGGGTCAGGTGCCCGCCAGGCGCTCAGGCCGCCGGCCGGAAAGCCAGCCACCGGCGCGGGTTGTCGACGAGGATCTTCCGGATGATCTCTTCCGGCACCCCCCGATAGCGCAGCTTCGGGACGAACTGCACCAGCACCGTCGAGAACCCGTTGCCCCAGTTGGCCTTGAGCTGGGTGGTGTTGGCGAAGTCGGACGACAGCAGGACGTGGTCCTCGAACCCCGCGTCGATCGCGCTCAGCACCATGTCGACCTTCTCGCTCTCGGGGATGAACGACGCGCTCATGCGATGGCCGACGGTGTCGAACCCGATGAACGCGCCCCGGCGCGCGATCTCCCTGTGCGTCTCCCACCCCGGGTCGTCCGAGCGCTTGATCGTCGACTGGTGCCCGATGCACAGGTGGGCGAGGTCGACCCCCTGCGCCTCGTAGATGTCGAGCTGCTCGATGGCGCACGAGGGGCAGCTCTCGTGGGGCACGTGGGTGAAGATGGGCAGCCCCGTGTCGCGGTGGGCCCGGCTCACCGCCCGCAGCATCTTCCGCTCCTCGTCGTGCATCTCCGGGAACGAGGTGCCGACCTCGCCCAGCGCCCCCCAGCCCTCGCGGACCGCCTGCTCGACGAGCCGCGCCGCAATCGCCTCCTCGGGAAGCCCGACGATCTCCTCCGGATAGGACCGCAGCAGGAAGTAGCTGCCGCCGAGGACCACGTGCACCCCCGACCGTCGCGCCATCGCCGTGAGGTTCGCGAGCTGCTGCCCGGTGCGGGGGCCGATGGACGAGTCGACGATGCAGCTCACGCCGTCGAACGCGGCCATCTGCAGCTCTTCGACGACGAGGTCGACCATCTCGTCGTTGGTGGGCGCCGGGGGCGGCGGCGTGCCGGGCGCCCGCGGCTCGGGGGGCGGGCTGCTGTACGCGAACGAGAGATGCTCGTGGAAGAGGGTCGCGCCGTCCCCGAGTGCCTCGGGCGACACGTCGCCGAGCCGCGTGCGGACCACCGCGCCCTCGGGAAACCGCACCGCGGAGGCCGTCTGGAGGGCCGCGCCGGCCCGTGACCGGCCGTACGCGGATGCCCGGGCGGACGATCCACCGAGCCCCAGCCCGACCACTCCGGCTCCCAACGACTGCATCGCCTCGCGGCGACCGATGGACTTCCCGCGTGTTCCTGGCATCGTCGTCCCCCCGTCCCGTGATCCCGCCCCGCGATCCACATCACCGCGCCCGCGTTCCGGGGCGCCTGCGGGCTGGGGCGCTCGTGGGCCGCAACGACCCGAACCCACGCTCCAATCGCCGGGCAACCCGCCTGTCCGCCCGCGGGCCGCGCGGGTCGCCGGCCGACCCCGAAACCGCTTGCGCCATCGCAAGGCCGGCTGTCCCCGCCCTGCCGGCGGTTCGAGGCGAGTCCCTGCCGGCCCGTACGGACGCCCCCGTGGTTTCGCTGCGAGTCCGCGTCGGCCCGCACCCGAAGCTCTCCGTAGTATCGCAGGTTGACGAGGCGCGTCGGCCTCGGGGCCGCATATAATCTCTCACCATGTTTCCACGACCTCAGACGTTGCATCTCCGGCCGGCCCGTCTCGCCGGCAGAACCCTACCGGCGGCACTCCTCGCGACGGCGCTGGCCTCGACCGCGACCCAGGCCGCCGAGAACGAGAACTGGCCGGCGTTCCGCGGCGCCGACGCCCTGGCGACGGCCGACGACGATCCGCGCCTGCCCCTCACCTGGAGCACCACCGAGAACGTCGTGTGGAAGACCCCCGTCGAAGGCCTCGGCTGGTCGTCGCCGGTCGTCTGGGGCGACCGCATCTTCCTGACCTCGGTGGTCAGCGACGGCGAGACGCAGGAGCCGCGCATGGGGCTCTACTTCCCCTACGGGTCGCCCCAGGAGATGCCCGGCGGTCCGTTTCCCCCCGCCCGGCCCGGCGACCTGATGGAGCGGGAGCAGGACGTGCACCACTGGCTCGTGCACGCCCTCGATTTCGAGACCGGCGAGGTCGTCTGGACCACGGAGGTCAATACCGGCTCGCCGCAGTTCGACCGGCACCTCAAGAACACCTTCGCGTCGTCCACCCAGGTGACCGACGGAGAACGGGTCTACTCCTACTTCGGCAACGTCGGCGTCTTCGCCCTCGACATGGACGGCAACCTCGTCTGGGAGCGGCGCTTCGACCCGGCGGAGACGCGCCTCGGCTGGGGCCCGGCCGCCTCGCCGGCCCTCCACGGCGACACGTTGTTCATCGTCAACGACAACGACGAGCAGTCGTTCGTCGTCGCCCTCGACACGGCGACGGGGGCCGAGCGCTGGCGGGTCGACCGCGACGAGGGCACCAACTGGGCGACCCCGTTCGTCTGGGAGCACGACGCCGGCACCGAGCTCGTCACCACCGGCAGCGACCTCGTGCGCGCCTACGACCTCGACGGCAACGAGATCTGGTCGTTCCGCGGGATGAACTCCATCTCCATCCCGCAGCCGTTCAGCGCCCACGGGCTGCTCTACGTCATGTCGGGCTACGTCGGCGACGCGGTGCGGCCGGTCTACGCCATCCGGCCCGGGGCGAGCGGCGACATCAGCCTCGAGCCGGGCGAGACCGCCAACGACCACGTGGCCTGGTACGCCGAGACGGCCGGGCCCTATCACCCCACCCCGCTCGTTTACGGCGACCACTACTTCACCCTGCTCGACCGGGGCTTCTACACCGTGCACGACGCCCGCACCGGCGAGGAGCAGTACTACACCGAGCGGCAGGTCCTCGACCGCGAGGTGCGGCGGCGGGTGGCGCGCGGCACCGGCGGGTTCACCGCCTCGCCCTGGGCCTACAACGGCAAGGTCTTCGTGCTGAGCGAGGAGGGGGTCACCTACGTCATCGACACGGAGAACGACTTCAACGTCGTCGGCACCAACGAGCTGGAAGAGGTGGCCATGTCGACCCCGGCCATCGCGCGCGGCAACCTGTTCATCCGCACGCGGTCGCACCTGTGGCGGCTGACGGACCTCGCCGCGGAGGAGGGACGTTAGCAACCCGCCGCGATACCACGACGGCACTGGCGCGCGGCGGGGCCCTCCAGACGGGCCGAGCGGCGAGCGGTTCGTTCGCGCTCGCTCGCCACCCGGCCCGCCGGAGATGACGGATTCGCAGGTCCGCGGCATCCAGGAAGGCCGAAGGCCGACCGTCGCCTGCCGCCGGCTGACGGTCGCTGTCTGCGCCTACGCTGTCCAGCCCACTCATCCCGCCTGCGGAGTCCCCTGCCGACTGCCCGGCGCGGCCCGTCGCGCGAGGCTGCCTACCGGTCGAGGGGGCTCGGCCGCATCTGGAATTTGACGATCTTGGGCCCGGTGCCGCCTTCGATGAAGTGCGGCGTGTAGGTCGAGTAGTTGGACCAGAGGCCCCGGCCCTTCCAGCCGGCGTCGGGGTCGTCGATTCGGCCCTGGGCCGACCTCGAGAAGAAGCCCTTCGGGTAGGGCACGACCATGTCGAGGAACTCGCCCGTCGCCGGAATCAGCACCTGCAGCGAGTAGCTGTTGACGGGGCCGGTGATCACCGACTCACCCCCCAGTCCGAGCACGTCGGCGTGGTCGATCTGGGTCAGGTACATCATCTCGGCGTGGATGGGCGACGGCGTGCCCTGCAGGGTCGGCCGCTCCATCTGGTGGACGGCCCAGCCCTCGGGGCAGTGGCGGCCGGTGGCGCCGGGTCCGCTGGTGACGTCGCAGCGGCTGCGGTCGAAGCTGGTGACCTGGTCGGTCCCCCGCCAGTTGAGCCAGACGATGCCGTCGCCGTCCACCGCCACGCCGCCGCTCTTGAAGATGGGAACGTCCAGCTCCGGGGCCTCGAAGACCTCCGCCATGCAGCTCGCCGGCGGGTCGTCGCCGCGCACGAAGCGCACGAGCTTGTTGTCGTCCTCGCCGATGCCGGCGCACCACAGGCTGCCGTCGTTGGTGTCGACCCCGATGGAGTAGCAGCCGAACTCGATGCGGTGGTCGAGGCCGGGGCTGATGGGCTCGCCGGGCTCCGTCCACTCGGTGATGACGCCGTCCCCGTTGGTGTCGAGCACGGCGGGGCACCAGCCCTGGGATGCCTCGGCGTCGCCGGTCTCGTCCCACACCTCGGTGCTGATCCACCCGACGGCGTCGTTCACCCCGAAGTAGATGGGCGCGTCGTCCTCGTCGGTGAAGTGGTTGTGGTCGACGGCGAGGCAGTGCGGAATCTTCTCGACCGAGCCGTCCCGGGGGTCGTAGACGACGGCCTGCTTGGGGCTCCCCGAGGGCCGGAAGTTGGCCAGGTACGGGTTGTCCGACCCGGGGCCGCAGAAGTCCGGCGGGGCGTCGCCGGGGTCGAGCCGCGCGGTGGCCCAGACGCGCCCCTCTCCGTCCATGGCGATGCTGCGCAGTCCCTGGGCGTCGAGCTCGATGCGGCCGACCTCGTGGGTCGCCGGGTCGAGCCACGACAGCATGGTGTCTTCCTGATGGACGCCGTAGACGCGCCCGCCCGCGTTCAGGGTGGGGTTCCACGCGTAGGTGCCCTGCGAGTCGCTGCGCGAGCCCTGGGGGGTGGCCCAGTCCCACACCGTGATCACGACGTTGCGCTCGAGCCCGGACGGCCGCGGCGGGGGCTCGGGATAGGCGCCGGCCGCGATGGCGTCGGTCCAGCGGCCGAACATCGCGGCCTGCGCGCCGAGCCCGCGGAACATGCCGGTCATCATGCTGCCGCCGAAGAGCTCGCTGTTCAGCCGTTGCAGCCACGCCTCGTCGGTGGGAAGGTCCTCGAGGTGGGCGGGTATCTGCCGCGTGCCCTCGTTGCCGAGGGGGTGGCACTGCAGGCACGACTTGACGGTCGACGCGACCTGCAGCGGCGGGATGTCGCCGTCGGGAATCTCCAGCAGGCTGAGCCACGAGGCGGGGGGATAGACGGCGGCGGCGGAGCGGAGATCGGGGGCCACGGTGGCCGCGAGGTCGAGGCGCTGCCCGCGCACCCCGGCAACCCGCTCGGAGTCGAGCAGGCCGTAGCCGCGCACGAAGACCTCGTAGTCGGCCTCGGGGAGGTCGGGAACCACGTACCGCCCCTCGTCGTCCGTCACCACGATGCGCGCGAACGGCGTGGGCAGGTCGCGGGTCTCGGCGACCACCCAGACCCCGGCCTCGGGCCCCTGCGCGCTCGTGACCACGCCGCCGATGTCGTCGGCGTCGAGCGGAATGGCGGCCGGCTCCTGCGCTCCCGTCCCCGCCACGGCGGCCATCGCTACTGCCAACCCGCATGCAACACTCGCTGCCAAGGGCCTCATCGGTCACCTCCGTCCCTGTACGCAAGCCGGGCGAGCGGCGCGGTCCGCTCGCCCGGCAATCGCAACTCCGCGCCCGCCCCGCCGGCTCTCCGGTGACACCGGGGCGGCGCCGGTCCGCGGCGCAACCTCGTCCGGCCGTGACGCCGGCCCCGAGCTCGTTTCGCGTTGGCGACGCGACCTCGCCGCCTGCCGCGAAGGCCGCCACCGTCTTGCGGCGCGAGACGCCTACTGTCCGCCCTCGGCCGCCGCCCGCTCTTCGGCGCGCGCGCCGGCCAGGATGCCCGGCATGGCGTAGTTGCCCTCGTGGCAGGCGTACTCGAATATCGGGTCCTCGGTGCCGTCGAGCAGCAGCTCGACCGTCCACGGCCGCGTCCACGTGTCGGGATCGTTCAGGGTGATCTCGTGGCGGAGCACGTCGGGGGCGATGCGCTCGAACCGCTCGACGAGGACCAGCCCCGCCGAGGCCCCGCTGTAGCGGGTGCGCGGGTCGTAGTTGCGGGTCTCGACCACGAGGGCGTCCCCCTCCCACCGCCCGCGCGAGTTCCCGGCCCACTGCGCGATGTTCTCGTGCAGGTGCGGGCGCCCGTCGAGCGGGATCGTCCGCGAGTGGTGCCCCATCTCCTGGATCATCACGACCTGATCCGCCGTCTGGAAGATCTGCGTGTAGCTGTTGTAGCCCGACCCCATGTTGGGCACGCCGAAGAACAGGCAGCGATCGCCGAGGGTGCGGTCCTCCGGGCCGTCGGAGCCGGTCGCCCCGAGGCCACCGGCCCGCGCCGCCCGCCGCCGCGCCTGCGCCGCCTCGGTCAGCGGCGGGCGCCGCCCGTTAGGCGGATCGATGATGAGCGACGTGCGGTTGTCCAGCGTCCACTCGACCAGCCAGAACGCGTTGTAGTTGCCGGTGACGACGTCGAAGTCCTGGAACTCGGGATTGCCGAGCGCCTGCTGCACGAGCCGGTCGCCCAGCAGGTCCCCGGCCTGCTCGTTGTCGCGGAACTCCGCGATCCTCTGCGTCAGCTCGGCGAGCTCCTCGTCCGACAGGGTCGCCTTGCCGGCGAGCTGCTCGGGGCGCTCCATCGGCGTCGCGCTGTTGTTCATCCAGATGCCGGACAGGTCGGGCTG
>JAJEFC010000212.1 GCA_022820675.1 Vicinamibacteria bacterium
GATCCGAGACGACGGCGACCGCGGTCGGCTCGCCGCCGGCCCCGAACCCGGAGAACGCGGTCTCCCCCCCGAACTCCCCGTCGACGACCACGACGTTCCGGCTGCCTTCGACCCGCCCCAGCGTCGACGCCTCCGAGACGAGGGCGGGGCGCACCGCCGCGTGCAGGCCGCCCGCGTCGGGAAGCAGCTCGGCCCGCGCCACCTGCCGGATGACGCATCCCAGCCGGCGGGCGTAGGCGATGTCGACGGCGGCGACCGCGGTGATCGGCTCCACCGGGATGTCGTCGACGCGCACGACGCGGCCGAGCCCGACGCCGGCGAGGATCGCCAGCTTGGCCCCGGCGTCGTGGCCGTCGACGTCCTCCGTCGGGTCCGCCTCGGCGTAGCCGAGGCGCTGCGCCTCCGCCAGCGCGTCCCGGAAGGACAGGCCCGCGCTCTCCATCCGGGTCAGGACGTAGTTGCAGGTGCCGTTCAGGATGCCCTGAATCCGCCGCAGGCGGTCCCCCGCGACGCCTTCGCGGAGCCCCCGGAGAATCGGGATCCCGCCCGCCACGGCGGCCTCGAACAGCAGGTGCCGGCCCCGGCGCCCCGCCTCCCTCAGCAGCGCGGGGCCGCCGTGGGCGATGACCTGCTTGTTGGCGGTGACGACGGACTTGCCGGCGGCCAGCGCCTGCTCGATCCACGCCCGGGCCGGGTCCTGCCCGCCGATCAGCTCGACGATGACGTCGACCGGGCTGTCGACGAGGGCCTCGAACGAGTCGGTCCAGACCACGTCGGGTCCCGCCCAGTCGACGCGCTTGCGGGCGACGTCGCGGTTGCAGACGTGCGTCAGCCGCAGGCCCGGGTGCGAGCCGTCGGCGAGGATGCGGGCCACCGCGCGGCCCACGGTTCCGAAACCCGCGATGCCCACGGTGCACCTGCACCCGGTCGGTCCACTGGCCGTCACCACGTCCATGCGACTGTGCAAAAAAAAACCATCATCCGGTGCGGATGATGGCTGGTCGGACCCTGCTGCTCTCGGCTACATCACCCACTGTACCCGCGCGGAGCGGGCGCCATGGTGGTCGTCACAACCGGAGTCGTCATGTTCTCTGTCATGGCCTGCGCCCGAGCTTGCTGCGCGCCCGTCTGATCAACAGCGCATTTTAGCCGTTCGAAGCCCCGACGTCAACCCGCCCGCGCTGCCACCCTGCCGGGGTGCACGTCAGATTCGTGGGATGACGGTCAGGCGCCCTTGGCCGCTCGTCGTGCCCGGAAGTCCCCAGGCAGTCGCTACGCTTGCAGTAGCGCAGGGCGATGGTGCGTCGACCTCGGCGCTGGTCCAGCGCATGCCCTGCGCGCTGGAGTTCGGGCGCCGTCTCCCATCTGGCCCCCAACGATTCTGACGTGCACCCACCCTGCCGCCCTGCCGGGGTGTACGACAGATTCGTGACGCCCGGCACGTGTCGGGCCGGCGTTTCGGGTATCGTGCTCGGCGGTGTCTCATTCTCCTGTCGTGCACCTGCCCCGCCGCGAAGCCGGCCCGCTCCTGGCCGGAGGGCGCGGGGCTGCCTCCCGCCGTTCTGCCCGCGGGAGCTCCCCGGCCGGTTCGCCGCCGGCCCGCCGCGGGGCCGGGTGGCGGTCGCGGAGCCGCCGGTGCCCCGGTTGACACCCGCCGGACCGAGGAGTAGTATCCGCCGCACCCTCCGTCGGGTGGCGTCTCATGCCGAAGCGTTCCAAGTGGCAGTCCCTTCCCACCGAAGCCATCAACCCCCGCTCCATCGCGATAGACCAGGCCTCCGCCGAGGAGATCGCCGAGCTGATGCTCAAGGAGGATCGCCGCATCATCAAGGCGGTGCAGCGCGAGAAGGAGCGCATCGTCATCGCCGCCGACCTGATCACCGAGGCGTTCGGCAAGGGCGGCCGGCTCGTCTTCGTGGGGGCGGGCACGAGCGGGCGGCTCGGCGTCCTCGAGGCGGCGGAGATGCCGCCGACGTTCAGCACTCCGGCCCAGCTCGTTCAGGCGGTCATGGCGGGGGGGCGCGAGGCGTTCTTCAAGTCGCGGGAAGGGGTCGAGGACAACTTCGAGGAGGGGGGGCGGGCGGTCCGGCGGCTGCGCCTGTCGAGCAAGGACGTCCTCGTGGGCATTTCCGCCAGCGGCATGACCCAGTTCGTGCGGGGGGCGCTGACCCGGGCGCGCCGGGCGGGGGTGAAGATCGTGTTCGTCACGTGCTGGCCGGGGAGCGAGCTGCAGACGTTCGTCGACGTCATCATCGCGCCCGAGGTGGGGCCCGAGGTCATCGCCGGATCGACCCGGCTGAAGGCGGGCACGGCGACCAAGATGGTGCTCAACATGCTGACCACCATCTCGATGGTGCACATCGGCAAGACCTACGGCAACCTGATGGTGGACGTGCAGACGGGGTCGGAGCAGCGCCGGAGCCGCGCCCGCAACATCATCACGACGGTGACCGGCCTCGACTACGACGCGGCCGGGCTGCTGCTCGGGCGCGCGAAGTGGAACGTCAAGGCCGCCATCGTGATGGAGAAGACCGGCGACACCTACGCGAAGGCCCTCGCCCGCATCCGGCGCGCCGGGAACCTCGTCCGCCGGGCCATCGGCGAGGACGCGTTCCCCCGGTCCGCCCGCGGTTGACGGGGCCCTGACACAGCTTGCCGGCTCGAGGACCGCCGCGGCGGGTCCTGGCCGCGCCGAGAGCCTCTGCTCGTCGTCCCCTGCGGCAGCCGACCGGTGGCGTCGCGGGCTCCCGCCCGTGACGCGGCGGACACCGGGCACCGGCGCCGGCTCTCCCCGCGCCGCCTCCTCCCGTCGCCCGCGGCGGGCATGCCGTGCATGTCTCCATGAACCTGCTCGATCTCGCGGTCATCGTGGTCTACATGGCAGGCACCCTCGGCCTGGGCCTCGCCCTCGCGCGCGGTCAGGCGACGGTCCGCGACTACTTCGCCACCGGCCGCCGGGCGCCCTGGGGCGTGGTGATGGCCTCGATCGTCGCGACCGAGACGAGCACCGCGACCGTCCTCAGCGTTCCCGGGTTCGCGTTCGGGACCGACTTCACGTTCCTGCAGCTCGTCTTCGGCTACCTGGCGGGGAGGGTGCTCGTCACCGTGCTTCTGCTCCCGGGCTACTTCCGGGGCGAGTACCTCACCGCCTACCAGGTCCTCGCCGAGCGCTTCGGGGCCGGCGTGGGCCGCCTCGCCGCGGCCATCTTCCTCGCGACCCGGAACCTCGCCGACGGCCTCCGCCTCATGGCGGCGGGGCTGGTGCTCGGCGCCGCCCTCCTCACGTGGCCGGGCGCGAGCGCCGCGGCCGCCGCGCTGGCGCCGGGGCTCGCACCGTCCACCACCCTGCTCGTCGTGTCGATCCTGGCGGTGGGCGCCATCACGATCGCCTACACCTTCCTCGGCGGCGTGACCGCGGTGCTCTGGACCGACCTGGTGCAGCTCGCCGTGTACCTGGGCGGCTCGGCGATCGCGGCCGTCGTCCTCCTCGACCTGATCCCTGGCGGATGGCCGGCGGTGGCCGCCGCCGGGTCCGAGGCGGGACGGTTCCGCCTGTTCGACTTCTCCCTCGACCCCACCCGAAGCTACACCTTCTGGTCGGGCCTCGTCGGCGGGGCCTGTCTGATGTTCGCCACCCACGGCACCGACCAGTTGATCGTGCAGCGATACCTCTGCTGCCGCTCCCGGTCCGGGGCGGCCAGGGCCCTGCTGTGGAGCGGCGCCCTGGTGCTCGGACAGTTCCTGCTCTTCCTGGTCATCGGGGTCATGCTCCACGTCTACTACACCGGCCAGGCCCCGGACCTGCTGGCGGCGCTGTCCAGCGGCGGACAGGTGCAGACGGACCGGGTCTTCCCGACGTTCATCGTCACCGAGCTTCCGGCCGGGCTGCGGGGCCTCATGGTCGCCGCGATCGTCGCGGCGGCGATGTCGACGCTGTCGTCGTCCCTGACCGCGTCGGCGTCGACGACCCTGGCCGACTTCTACCTGCCCGCCACCGGCGGGCGGAGACCGGCGCGGCACTACCTCCGGGTGGCGCGCCGCGCCACCCTGGGCTGGGGGGTCGTGCAGACGGCGGTCGCCCTCGCCGCGATTCCCGTCTCGCAGCGCATCGTCGACGAGGTGCTGGGGATCTCCTCGTTCACCAACGGCGTCATCCTCGGCGTCTTCCTGCTGGGCCTCGTCGGCTACCGCCGGAACGCGACCGCGTACGCGGGGATGGCGAGCGGCGCCGCCGTCATGCTCGCGGTCCGGCTGTTCACCGACGTGTCCTGGCAGTGGTACGTCCTCATCGGCGCGGCGTTCACGCTCGCCGCGGGTTGGACGGCGGACCGCGCCGCCGCCGGGAAGAGCGCAGGGAACGGCCGGGAGTCCGCACCGTAGGACAGCGATCGATATAAGTTGCCAACTGCAACCCGGATGCAGCCGGTCTTCGGCGGTTCCTGCCTTGGCCACGTGGCAAGGTAATTCCGGTCACTGTCCTTAGAATGGCGCGGACTCCCGGCGGGTCGGCAGGACGCCAGGCGGAGCCGCAGGCGGCGCTTGGCGGGCCAGGCGCTCGGGGTCGGCGATCGGGCGGCACGGGCAGCGCGGCCCCTCTCGATAGACGGCGTACAGGGGACGGCCAGGCGCTCGGGGTCGGGGATCGGGCGGCACGGGCAGCGCGACCCCTCTCGACAGGCACGTGCAGGGGGACGGCCAGGCCCTGCCAGGCCCTCAGGATTGGAGATCGAGGAAGACGGAAAATGGGGAGACAGTCGGCGTTCGCCCCGGTGGCGCAACTGATCGACGGCGCGGTCCGCCGGCGCGCCTTTCCCTGCGCCGCCGTCGAGGTCGGCGGCAGCGCCGGACCGGTCTGGAGCCATGCCGCGGGCGCTCTCTCTTATGACGGCGGGGAGGCCGCCGCGCTCGACACCGTCTTCGATCTGGCGTCCCTGACGAAGGTGCTGGCGACGACCACGGTCCTCATGCGGCTCGTCGACGCCGGCGCCGTCACCCTCGCCGGCCCCGTCGGCGATCGGCTCGCCGAGTGGCGGGGCGGCGACCGCAACGCGGTGACGGTGGCCGACCTCCTCGAGCACGCCGGCGGCCTGACCGCCCACCTGCCGTTCTTCCGCGACCACCGGGGGCGCGCCGACTACCAGCACGCCATCTGCACCCTGCCCCTGGAGTACGCGCCGCGGAGCCGGTCGGTCTACAGCGACCTCGGGTTCATCCTGCTCGCGTTCATCGCCGCCGACGCGGCCGGGGCCGGCCTCGACGAGCAGTTCGACGACGTCGCGGGCCGCCTCGGCATCGCCGACCTGCGCTTCCGCCCCCCCGCCGCGTGGCGTTCGCGGACGGCGCCGACCGAGGTCGACCCGTGGCGGGGCCGCCTGCTGCGCGGCGAGGTGCACGACGAGAACGCCTGGGCCCTCGGCGGCGTCGCCGGGCACGCCGGCCTGTTCGGCACCGCCCCGGCGGTGGGCCGCTTCGCCCGGGCCGTCCTCGAAACGCTACGGGGGCGGCCGCGGCTGGCCCGCCCGGAGACCCTCGAGCGGTTCGTCCGGCGCGGCCGCGTCGCCGGCAGCTCGCGCGCGCTGGGGTGGGATACGATGCTCGTCACCTCGTCGTGCGGGCGGTCGCTGTCCCCCGCCGCCTTCGGGCACACCGGCTTCACGGGAACGTCCCTGTGGGTGGACCCGGTGCAGGATCTGTACGTGGTGCTGCTGACCAACCGGGTCCATCCGACCCGGACCAACGAGGCGATTCTCGGGGTCCGCCCCGCCGTGCACGATGCGGTGGTCCGTGCCCTGACCCGTGGGAGCTGAAACGCCGGCCATGACCCTGACGCCGCTCGACTGGCTGATCCTCGCCGGCTTCCTCCTCCTTCCCGCCGCCGTCGCCCTGTCCGTCGCGGGGCGCGCCGGCCGCAACCTGCGCCAGTACTTCCTCGCCGGCGGCGACCTGCCGTGGTGGCTCGCGGGGACGTCGATGGTGGCGACGACGTTCGCGGCCGACACCCCGCTCGCGGTCACCGGCATCGTCGCCCGGGACGGCGTCGCGGGCAACTGGATCTGGTGGAACGGGGCCCTCGGCAGCATGCTCAGCGTGCTGTTCTTCGCGCGGCTGTGGCGGCGGGCGGGCATCCTCACCGACATCGAGCTCGTCGAGATCCGCTACCACGGGCGGGCCGCGCGCCTCCTGCGCGGGTTCCGCGCCCTCTACCTGGGGCTGCCCGTCAACTGCATGATCATCGGCTGGGTCAACCTCGCGATGGCCAAGATCCTCGAGGTCACCCTGGGGTGGACGCGGCTGACCGCGGTCTTCGCCGGCCTCGCGCTGACCGGCGCCTACGTGACCGTGTCCGGCCTGCGCGGCGTGGTGCTGACCGACCTCGTCCAGTTCGCCCTCGCCATGACCGGGGCCCTCGCCGTCGCGTACTTCGCCCTCCGCGCGCCGGAGGTCGGGGGCCTCCCGGGGCTCGGCGAGCAGCTCCCGGAGACCACGTTCCTCATGCTGCCGGCCGCCGGCGCGTCCGCCCCCGGCGCCGCGTCGACGCTGAGCCTGTCGGCGGCCGCGTTCGTGGCCTATCTCGGCGTGCAGTGGTGGGCGAGCTGGTACCCCGGCCAGGAGCCGGGCGGCGGCGGGTACCTCGCGCAGCGGATGATGGCGGCGCGGGACGAGCGGCAAGCGACGCTGGCGACGCTGTGGTTCACCGTCGCCCACTACTGCGTGCGGCCATGGCCGTGGGTGCTCGCCGCCCTCGCCGCGCTGATCCTGTATCCGGACATCGCCGACCGCGAGGCGGGCTACGCCCTCATCGTCCGCGACCACCTCCCCGCCGGCTGGCGCGGGCTGGTGCTCGGCAGCCTCGCGGCCGCGTTCATGTCGACCATGTCGACCCAGCTCAACTGGGGCGCCTCCTACCTCGTCCACGACGTCTACGCCCGCTTCGTGCGCCCCGATGAGGGCAGCGCCCACTACGTCCGCGCCGCGCGCGTGGCCACCCTCGGCATCATGGTGCTGAGCGCCGGGGTCACGCTGTACCTGGACAGCGTCCGGCAGGCGTGGGAGCTGATTCTCCAGGCGGGGGCGGGCATCGGGCTCGTGCTGATTCTCCGGTGGTACTGGTGGCGCATCAACGCGTGGTCGGAGATCGCGGCGATGGTCGCCCCCCTCGTCGGCCACCTCGCGCTGGTCCGGTTCACCGACGTCGCGTTCCCCGAGTCCCTGCTGTATCTCGTGGCGTGGACGACGGCCTGCTGGCTCGTGGTCACGTGGCTCACCCCGCCCGAGCCGGAGGCGACGCTGGCCGCCTTCTACCGTCGGGTGCGCCCCGGCGGCCCGGGGTGGGCGGGGCTGGCTGCCCGCATCGGCGCGCCGGCGCCGGCTCCGATCCGGGGCCAGGTGGCCGACTGGCTCGCGGGGCTGGGGCTCGTCTACGGCACGCTCCTGGGGGTCGGCGCGCTGGTGCTCCCGGCCGGCGGGCCGGCCTGGCCGTACCTGGGGACCGCCATGGTGAGCGGGGCCGTCCTCTACCGCCGCGCCGGTGCGCGCGCATGGGCGGACGCGGCGCGCTGAATCGGCCCGCGCCTCCTCGACGTCCTGTCGCACTCGCCCGATGGCTGACGGTCCGCGCCGGAGCTTCGCCGGCTTCCGGGTCCCGGCGCGACCCGCCCGCCGGGCGGGGGCGTTGCCGTGACTTCCTTTCGGGGCTTGGCGTCGCCCCGGCGTCCGGTCGCCACCTCCGGCGACCCGCCGGCCTCGTCGGCGGCCCGCCCGCTGGGGCGAGGTGTTGCCGTGACTTCCTTGGCGTCGCCCCCGCGTCCGGTCGCTACCTCCGGCGACCCGCCGGCCTAGTTGATCGCGACGCGGCGGGTGCACGTCAGCATTGTTGGGACCGGTATGGGCTGGACCATCGCAGAGGCCGACGCCGACATTGCGCTGCACGGCCGGAAGCTCCGCGGCTGCTTCGAGACTTCCGGGAACGAAGAGCCGCCAAGCCAGCCTCAGGCTCTCCAACAAATCTGACGTGCACCCCCGGAATCGCACCGCGTGCGGGGCGGAGCTGAATGCCGGTCT
>JAJEFC010000308.1 GCA_022820675.1 Vicinamibacteria bacterium
CGGCCGGCCGCGGCGGCGGCGGAGCCCGCCGCACGACCGGCCCCTGCCGAACCGTCGGCCGTAGCGGTGGCGACGTCCGCCGGATCGCCGTCCACCGCACCGTCCGCGTCCGCCTCGGTGCTCGACGGCGTCTTCACGCCGGCCCAGGCGTCGCGCGGCGAGCGCACGTTCAGCGACGTGTGCGCCGCGTGCCACGACACGGGGGAGTTTTCCGGCGGCCGGTTCCGCATAAGCTGGGTGGGCCGGCCCGTCGGCGAGCTGTTCGAGACGATCTCGACGCTGATGCCCGAGGCCGATCCGGGCAGCCTCAGCCCCGCCGAGTACGCGGCCATCGTCGCCTATCTGCTGCAGATCAACAACTATCCCGGGGGAGACACGGACCTGCCCACGAACGTGCGTGCGCTCGGGCAGTTGGAGATCGTCTCGCCGCCGGCGCAGTAGGAGGCGTGCGTCGCGCGGTCGCGGCGCTTGGCCAGGGCGCCGGCTGTCGGAGCGGAACGAGCGAGAGAAGGGGAGACCGGATGAGAACCACCGCACAGCCCGGCCGTGGACTGCTGACCGGCATCGTCGTCGCGGGTATCCTGCTGGCCGCGTTTCCAGCCCTCGCCCAGGACGCCGGCGAATGGCGCTACATCGGGGGCGACGCCGCGCACACCCGCTACTCCGCCCTCGACCAGATCACCGCCGACAACTTCGACGACCTCGAGGTGGCGTGGATCTGGCGGGGCGACAACTTCGGGCCCTCGCGGCTCGGGGTCTCCCGCTCGACGCCGATCTACGTCGACGGCACCCTGTACACGGTGGCCGGCGAGCGCCGCACCGTGGTCGCCATCGACCCCGCGAGCGGCGAGACCCTCTGGACGTTCCGCGAGCCGCACACCACCCGGTTCGACCGGGGCATGCGCAACGGCTACGGCAAGGGCGTCGCCTGGGGCGAGATCGACGGTCGCGGCGTCATCTACACCATCAGCCCCGCCTTCTTCCTCTACGCCCTCGACGCTCAGACCGGGTTGCCCCTCGACGACTGGGGGACCGCCGTGCCCCTGCCGGGGTTCCCGTCGACCGGGGTGGTCGACCTGCTGCCCGACCTCATCGCCGACTGGGGGCCGTGGCTGAGCTGGGACGGCGCCTACGACCCCGACTTCGGCATCCCCCGCGAGCTGGGCTACATCACCAGCTCGTCGCCCCCGATCGTGGTCGACGGGGTGGTCGTCGTGGGCAACTCGGCCGAGCAGGGCTACAACCAGACCCGCATCGAGAACGTGCCCGGAGACATCCTCGGCTACGACGCCCGCACCGGCGAGCACCTCTGGAAGTTCAACGTCATTCCGCGGCCCGGCGAGTTCGGCCACGAGACGTGGGAAAACGACGCCTGGGAGTGGACCGGCGACGTGTCGTCGTGGGCGCCGATGTCGGCCGATCCCGACCTGGGGCTCGTCTACATTCCGACCAACCCGCCCACCATCGACTTCTACGGCGGGTTCCGGCCCGGGGACGGGCTCTTCGGCACCAGCGTCATCGCCCTCGACGTCCGGACCGGCGAGCGCCGCTGGCACTTCCAGACCGTGCACCACGACATCTGGAACTTCGACAACCCCACCGCGCCGGTGGCCGTCGACGTGACCGTCGACGGGCGGCCGCGCCGCATCGTCGTGCAGGCCACCAAGCAGGGCTGGGCCTACACCTTCGACCGGGCGACGGGCGAGCCCGTCTGGCCCATTGAGGAGCGGCCGGTCCCGCAGTCCGAGGTGCCGGGCGAGCGCCTCTCGCCCACGCAGCCCATGCCCACCCGGCCCGCCGCCTACGAGATGCAGGGGCTGACCGAGGACGACCTCATCGACTTCACCCCCGAGCTGCGGGCCGAGGCGCTCGAGATCACCCGCAACTACCGCCTCGGGCCCATCTTCAACCCGCCCATCCAGCGCGGCCACCCGTCGGGTCTCCGGTCGTTCGTGAGCTGCCCGAGCGGAGCGTCGAACATCCACGGGCCGACCTCGGCCGATCCGGAGACCGGCATCCTCTACGTGTCGACCCGCCGCGGCTGCCGGTCCGAGAACATCGTGCCGGGCGCCCTCATCGACTTCCCCGAGGACATCAAGACCACGGGCCGGACCATCGCCGAGTACGCGGTGCTGAACCGCGGCGACTTTCGGGGGCCGCAGGGGCTGCCCATCTTCAAGCCGCCGTACAGCCGCATCGTCGCCATCGACATGAACACCGGCGAGCACCTCTGGGAGACCCCGAACGGCGACACCCCCGAGCGCATTCGCAACCATCCCGCGCTGCAGGGGGTGGACCTGCCCAACACCGGGCTCCTCTCGCATCCGGTGACCATGGTCACCCGCACCCTCGTCGTCACCGCCGAGGGCACCGGCGGCACCCCCCGCCTGCACGCCCTCGACAAGCGGACCGGCGAGCGGGTCGGCACCGTCGAGCTGCCCGCCTCGGGCCAGTACGGCATGATGGGCTATCTCCACCAGGACCGGCAGTACATCGTGGTGCAGGTCGCGGGCCCCGGCCTCCCCGGGGCGCTCGCGGCGCTGCGCCTGCCGTGAGCGCGCGCTGCCGTCGGCGAAGGTGCAACGCGGCGGCGACCGGGCGCCCGCGGCGTTGCGAGCTGTCCTGAGCGCGGGCCGGGTCGGCGGTCGGCGATGCCCTGTCCTCGGCGAAGATCCACGCGGCGGCAGCGACCGGGCAGCTCGCGGCGTTGCGGCTGCCCTGACCGCGCGCACCGTCGGCGGTCGGCGATGCCCTACGGCCGGACTCGTGCGAATCGGGATCGATACTCCCGAATATCCGTGCAAAAAGGGAGTACGGGTCCCGGAATGTCGCTGTTCCGGAATGCCGCCGGTTCAGCGTCGCCGCCTCGATCCCTCCGATTCGGCCCGGGGCGCATCCGCGTCGTCGGGAAACATCCGCCGGCCCGATAGCGTCTCATCGATCAGGGCCGACGATGCGGCGGACTCGCAATCGGGGTTCACGGGTCGGTGCGATACGGCCGATACGATTGGAGAAGGACACGCGGAGGCAGGGCATGACCAATCTGGAAATGTCGGCGGACGCGGAGCGACGGTCTCGCGGTTCGAGAGCCCGCACTTCTCGGCACGGCAAGCTGTGCCGCCGTTGCGGCAGGCGGGACGCGTTCTGCACGCGCTATACCTGGAAGCGGCGGGTCAACCGCGAGCGGCATCACGACCTCTGCTTCAGGTGCCGTCGCGCGGCGCGCGACGCGACGCGGACCTGCCGCGCCCGCGTTTCGTAGGCGGACCCCCGCATTCTCGCGACGAACCACCGTCGGGCGCGCTGTCACAAGCGAGCGCCGCCTCGAATGAGGCCTATCGGGCTGGCGCCGTCGAGGCGCAGCAACTCGACCGGGAGTGGGAGAAGGTCAACGCCCGCGTCTCGGATTGAGCTCATCCCCGCACCGTCATCCCGCGCTGTCGGCCTGGAGCGCCCGCTCGAACGCCGCTTTCACGCGGGGCTCGAAGCAGACGAACGTGACCTCCTCGATCGACGGCGCGCCGGCGAGCGCCGCCCGAACCGCGCCGACCGCCACCGTTGCGGCCTCGTCCGGCGGATAGCCGTAGATGCCGCAACTGATGGCGGCGAACGCGATGGTCTTCAACCCGTGCTCGCCCGCCAGCTCGATGGCTTGGCGGTAGCAGCCGGCGAGCTGCGCGGCCTCGTCGCGCGTTCCCTCGTGCCAGACCGGTCCCACCGCATGGATCACGTGGCGCGCCGGGAGGTCGTAGCCGCCGGTGATCTTCGCGCTGCCGGTGGCGCAGCCGCCCAGGGTGCGGCACTCCGCGAGCAGGCCCGGCCCCGCCGCCCGGTGGATGGCGCCGTCCACGCCTCCGCCGCCGAGCAGGCGGGTGTTCGCGGCGTTCACGATGGCGTCGACCGCAAGGGTCGTGATGTCGGCGGTGGAGATGGCGATTTGTGGGCTCGGCATCGTCGTCGTTCGGAGAGCCATTTCCTGTTCATCGTTGGGGAAACAGGTGCCGGGTCACGATCAGCAGAATACCGACGACGCTGGCCGTGGTTGTCGTGACCAGGGCAATCAAGACAGATTCCGGTAGATCGAAGCCGATATACTGAGACATCCACGGCCACCGCACGCCTTGAGCGATGACTATCAGGAGGATGGCGGAAAGCCAGCAGACGACGAGACGGAATATGCGACTGGCGTACTTCTCCCTTTCTCTGATGTCCTGTTGCAGCCCCTGGATGGTGATTTCCTGCCGGGCTCGATCGAATCGGTTTCTCTCCTTCTCTGTCTTGTCGTCCGGGCTGGGAGGGGGAGTTTGCTGCTCATCTATGCCGGAGATGCCGGAGAGATCATCCCTGAGTTCGGTTGGCATTCTTCTCCAGCCGTTTGCGATAATACGCCGCGATGGTCTCGTCGGGAATGCTCACGCTTCGCTTGTTCCGGTGCAGTTGCTTTGTCTCGTGCCAGGGCGTGCCGAGTTCGTGCGTCATGTTGGACAACTGGACGGCCGTGAAACCGCCATAGACCTCCCACACCCTGTCCAGGAATCTCCGAGTGTATTCCGGATCGTCAGAATCGCTGTCGATGGTCGGTTCTTCGATGCTGAAACTGATGGAAAAAGGTCCGCCGCCGGTTCGGCCCGACTTGATTTCGATTGCGCGTTCCGTGATGGGCATGTTCCCGAATTTCTTGAACTCGTGATACAAATCGGCAATTATAGGGCCGTATCCCCACGCCTCAACCGATTCCTGAATCAGTGGACGCTCCCTGATGGCCAGGTGCCAGCCGTGCGCGATGTAGACGAGTTTCTGGATCTTCATCGGATTGAGCGTTTCGCCTTGACGCTCGGCGACATCCAGAAAGTAGTTGGCCACGGCCTTGGCGGAACAAGACCTTGCTGGAAGAGTCGCGGATTCTACGGCGACTTCGCTTCGACCACCAGTGGTCATCTGTCACCTCGGCGGCTGCAAGGACGACGATTGCTTGAAGCGCCGGTCATCGAGTCGTCTTCGATCAGACCGATAAACAACGGAGCACACTCACGGCTCGTGTGCGCCAGTCTGCAGAATGCGTGGCGCCGCCGCGTAGGGCGTCGGCGTGCACAGCGAAGGACCGGCGGCAGGATCGGGGAGGAGTCCGCGATCCTGCCGCCGGTCCGGTTGGTCGCCATCGGCGGACGTCAGTCCAGCGGCGCTCGCGCGATGCGGATGCTCTCGCCGACGCTGCCGACCCAGAGCTCGTCGCCGACCTGGATGGCGGCGGTGCCCAGCCGCAGGTTGTCGCTGCTGGGGTAGGAGAAGATGGTCTCCGCGGTGCCCGCCTCGGTGTCGACGCGGGCGACGTGCGACGTGACCCCCTCGCAGCTCACGCCGCGCACGCACTCGCCGACACGGGCCCGCTCGGGGGCGCGGTGGCCGGCCGCGAGCAGGGTGCCGTCGGGCGCCCAGTGCACGTTGTCGATGTAGAAGCCGACCTCGATGCGGTCCGTCGGCATGGCGTCGGGACCGCGGGGCAGGCGGATGATCGACTCGGCCGCGTAGCCGGCGACCAGGTACGACTGGCCGTCGGGGGCGATCTCCAGCCCGTTGGGGCCGATGCCCTCGCTGCCGGGCGCGCGGGTCCACTCGCCGCCGGGCTGCCATTCCCAGATGTCGCCGGTGGCGGGGCTCGTCGCCGCGAACCCGCCCTCGGGCAGCGGCACCACCGCGTTCAGCCCGAGGCCCTCCGGGGCCACCACGCACCCGACCCAGGTGAGGGACGGGACGGCGCCGCCCGCGTCGACCTCGAAGACCTCGATGGCCTCGCGCTCGGTGTGGCGGACGACGTACAGGGTGTGCGTGTCGCCCTCGCCCTGCCGCAGGCTGACGCCGTGGGCCCGGAACTGCTCGGTGGTCATGCCGGGGCAGTCGCCGTAGCGGGCCATGTCGTGCCGCGCCCGCGACGGCGTGGTCATGGTGGGGAACAGCCGCACGGTGCTGCTGTCGCGGCTGTCGGCGGCCGACAGGTAGCCGTCGTCGACCATGCTCGCCACGATGACCCAGGGCGAATCGGGTACCTGGATGAGGTCCTCGGGGCTGATGGGGCCGCAGACGAACTCGATGTCGCCGTCCGGCTCGCACTCCTGCGCCGCGCCCGGGGCGGGCAGCGCCAGCAGGCACGCGGCGGCCATGAAGAACACGGGAAACAGTCGTCTCATGATTCCTCCTCCTACGTTCGGCCGGCGGCCGTCGCCCGGCGCGAATGGTCCGCAGTCGGGGCGGCGGCCGCCACGGGGCGGCGTGCGGTGGCGGTCGTTCTCACTTCAGGCCAACGGCCGCGTCTCTTCCCCTTCCAGGACGCCACGAGGCGGCGCGCGGCGGCGATCGTTCTCGCTGGAACACCATCCCGCCCCGCCGCTCCGACCAGCGTGCCGCACGGGGCGGCGCGCGGCGGGGGGGGGTGTCCCCCCCCG
>JAJEFC010000125.1 GCA_022820675.1 Vicinamibacteria bacterium
GATGAAGGTGCCCGAGCCCTCGGCGCCCCGCCTCGCGGCTGATGCCCCGCCGCCGCGTGCCCGCCGCCGCGCTCCGCCGTCTCGCGGCACCGCTCGATCGACTGTACCGGACGTTCGATCACCCCGAGTCGGCCGTCGACCCCGTCCACCTCGTCCGGCGTTATCCCGCGTCCGAGGACCGCGAGGTGGTCGGGTTCTGCGCGGCGGGGCTCGCGTTCGGCCGGGTCGCGGCGGTGCTCGAGTCCATCGAGGCGGTGCTGGCGGTGCTGGGCCCCCGCCCGGCCGCGTTCGTGCGGCGCTTCGACCCGGCGCGGGACGCCGATGCCCTGCGCCCGTTCGTCCACCGCTGGATCCGCGGGGCCGACGTCATCGCCCTCCTGTGGATCCTGAAGCGGATGCTCGCGGCGTCGGGCTCGATCGAGCGCTTCTTTCTCGAAGGGGACGATTCCGCCGCCCCGGACGTCGGGCCGGGGCTCGACCGGTTCGGGGCGCGGGCCCTCGGCGTCGACCTCGCGCCGGTCTACGGCGGCGCCCCGCGGCGGCGGGTCGCGTGGTTCTTCCCGCGCCCGGCCGGCGGCAGCGCCTGCAAGCGGCTCAACCTGTTCCTGCGGTGGATGGTCCGCCGCGACGGCGTCGACCTCGGGGCCTGGTCGGGGCTCGCGCCTTCCCGCCTCGTCGTCCCCCTCGACACCCACGTGATCCGGGTCGGACGCTGCCTGCGGCTCACCCGCTACCGCAGCCCCGGCTGGGCGATGGCCCGCGAGATCACCGACTCGCTGCGGCGGCTCGACCCCGGCGATCCCGTCCGCTACGATTTCTCGCTTTGCCACCTCGGCATGATGGACGCCTGCGGGTTCGAACGGCCGCAGCGCGACGACCGGTGCCCGCTGCGGGGGCTGTGCCGGCCCGGCGGCCGCCGCCGTCTCCGGCCGCCGGGACCCCTGGTTCGGAGCCGATGACGCCCGCCGCGGCGCCGGCTGCGTGGGCGCGGTGGCGTGGGGCCGCGTCGAGCCCGGCCCGGCCTGACCCGGAGAGCGTCGCCTGCGGCTCCGCCCACCGCCCAACCAACACCGCCAGGCGTCTGCACCGTTCTGCGGCGCAGACTCCCGGCCCGCCAATCGTCGCTTGCGGCTCTGCTTGGCGCCCAACCCATCCTGCAGGAGCCCGCACCGTTCTGCGGCGCGGACTCCTGGTTCCGGCCCGGCGCGACCGCGTTCGGCTTCCGGCGCGGCCGAGCGGAGGGCCCGCGCCGTCGCGGGTCGTCACGCCGCGTCGGCCGATCACGGGATGACCCCGCCCAGCGGGATCTCCTGCACCGCTTCGAAGTCCACCAGCGACCGGATGTAGTCGAGAATGGCCTGCTGCTCGGTGTTGCGCGCCGTCGCGAGGTCGCGCTGGGCCTGGAACACCAGGAAGTTGGTCGACAGGCCCACCTCGAACTTGCGCTGCTCGGCCTCGAGGCGGCGCTCCGCCAGCTCCCGCGAGGCGCGGGTGGCCTCGACCCGCTGCAGATTGGTGCGAACGTTCCGGGCCGCGTCCCTGACCTCGGCGGCGATGCGCAGCTCGAGGCTCCGCCGGCGCGCCTCGTGCCGGGACCGCTCCAGCCGGGAGCGCTCGAGGGCGGCGTCGGCCGCGCTCGTCCCGAAGGGGTAGGAGACGGTCACCCCCACCGTCCAGTTCGGGAACTCGTTGGCCAGGATGTCGCCGAGGGTGCTGCCGAACGACCTCTGCTCCGTGCCCACGACGGTGCCGGGGAACCCGCCGGCCCGGATCAGCCGCTCCCCGCCCTGCCCCGTCAGCCGGTAGTCGACCCGCAGGTCCACGGCGGGCAGTTGCTGGTTGCGGAAGTAGCGGATGTCGGTGTCGGCGATCTCCAGGTCCTGGTCGAGGCGGCCGAGGTCGGTCCGGTTCAGGAGGGCGTTGCGGACGGCGGCATCGACGTCGATCTCGCGCGCCTGCAGCACCGGGCTGTCGCTGGGCTGGAGGCTGATGGACCAGAAGTCGGGCGTGTCCAGCGGGTCGAACACCAGGGTCCGCAACTGGTCCTCGGCGCGCTCGAGGTCCGCCTCGGCGCGAATCACCGCCTCGATGTTCCGCGCGACCTCGTTCTCCGCCTCGACGATGTCGATGGGGGCCATGGTGCCGACCTCGACCCGGGTGCGGTTGTTGCGCAGCGACTCCTCCGCGAGGGCCAGCGACTGTCGCTGCACCTCGAGGAACGACCGGGCGAAAACGAGCTGCCAGTAGGCGTTGCGGACGGTGCGCTCGGTCAGGACGACGATGCGCCGGAGCTCGATGTCGGAGATGTCGCGGTTCGCGCGGCTGATCGCGATCTGCTGGCGGAAGTCGTCGATGCCGAAGTTGCGCACCAGCGGCTGGGTGTAGTTCAGGTTCAGGTTCGACTGCAGCAGGGGGTTGAAGCTCGTGAAGACGTTGGTCGTGGTCGATCGTCGGCCGGTCCACCCCGCGGAGTACTGGCCGCCCTTCCAGGGCACCTGCTGCACGACGCCCACGTCGTCCTGCAGGAAGCGGTTGGTCACCACGTCGCCGCCGTCGAAGATGTTGCCGGCGGGGCGGTCCCAGTCGTCGCCGGTGATGGTCGTCGACAGCTCGGGGGCGTACACCGACCGCGCCTCGGCGACGAGCGTGTCCTGAATCAGCGGGCTGATGCGCTCGACCCGCAGGTCGAGGTTCTGATCGAGGGCCAGGGTCACCGCCTCTTCGACCGACAGGCGGCGCACCGGTGGGGACGGCTGGAGGGCGGGCCGGGGCAGGATGACGCCGCCCGCGGACGCCGCGCCGGGCGGCGCGGCGTCGGGGGCTCCCGCCGGCGTCTGGGCGTTGCCGCGCGTGGGGTGCAGGCCCGCCAGCGCGAGCGCCATGAGCATCGTGACGACCAGTCTGCGCATCTCCATCTCCTGACAACGAAGCGTTCGTTCCGGCATCCCCGCCGGTCGGCGATGGCATGAACGCCGCCTCCCTCGGACGACGTGCCGCCTCCTGTATATGACGTTCGCGAATGGCTCAGGTTCTGGCCGGCCCGTTCCGCGCGGGACCGCGGGGCGGTGTCGGCCCCGTCTGCGCGGCGTCGGGGATCCAGGCGTCCGGCCGGCCGCGGCCGGCCG
>JAJEFC010000370.1 GCA_022820675.1 Vicinamibacteria bacterium
CGGCCGGCACCGCCCCGCGGCGCCGGCTCCAGCAGCCGGCGGCGCCGCTCGTCACACCGTCAGGCCAGCCGCCCGTGGTGAGAGAGTGGGCGCTGCATTCGAGCGGCGATGCATCCCGGGCCTGGCCCGGAGAGCGTCGCCCACGGCTCCGCTCACCGCCCAACCAACCCTGCCAGGAGTCCGCACCGTTCCACGGCGCAGGCTCCTGGGCGTCCGCCGACGCCCTCCGGGCCGGGGCGGCGCGGGCCGTCGCGGGCCGCCGCAAGTCCGCGCCGACGTCACTCGCCGGCGACGATCATGATCTTGTCCATCTCCGCCTTGTCCGCGGGCAGCTCGGTCTCGCCGGACGGATAATCGCTCCGGTCGAGCATGTAGGCCACGACGTCGGTGTACTCCTCGTCGGACAGCCGCCCCGGCCCGTCCTCGGGCATCGTCATCTTGATGCGGTCGAACAGGACCCCCACCGGCACCTCCGTCCAGTAGACGATGAAGCCGGCGCCGGCGACGCTGGGCGCCATCTCGCCGCCCGTTAGCTCCTGCCCGTGGCAGGACGCGCAGTTCTGGTTGTAGACCCGCCGCCCGCGGCGTGCCTGTGCCGACGTGAACACGCCGTCGAGGGTCGAGCTGGAGGCCTCCTGCATCGCGGCCGGGAGCGCCGCCCCGACCCCCGACGCGGTCTCGACCGCCGCGCCGCCCATGAACACGAACGCCGACACCGCCGCCGCTCCGCACACGGTCAACCACTTGCTCATCCGTCGTCTCCTGTCCTTCCGGGGAGGCGCCGTCACGAGACGGCGAGGACTCCCGGAGGGTCGTTTGGCCGGACCGAGGCGCCGCGAGGCGCCAGCGTCCGGGCTGATTCTGCCGACTCGATAGGCGCATTCTGGCATTCCCGCTTCGGCCCGATCAACCCGACGGCAGCCCGTGGCGAAGGCCTGCGTCGCACTGCGCCTCGAAACGGGGCCGGTGGACGGCCGAGGCGCCCGCCGACAAGGCGTGAGGAGGGCGCCTGTCGGGCGCTTGCGGTCGACGAAACGCAACCGGGCGGCCGTGCCGGTCACGGCGCAGCCTCCGGCAGGCAGGGTTGGGCGGCAATCGGCGCCCAAGGCGACGCTTGCCCGGCTCAGGCAGGCGGCAGCGCCGCTCGGGAATGCAGCGGGGACTTCGCCACGGGCTGCCGGTCCGCGGCCGTGATATCGTTCCCCGCCGATGAGCACTGACGGTCGAAACCAGTCCGCCCGCCTGTTCGCCCGCGCCAGGAAGATCCTCCCCGGCGGCGTCGACAGCCCCGTCCGCGCCTTCTCCGCCGTCGGCGGCGCCCCGCCGTTCATCCGACGGGGGCGCGGGGCCCGCATCGAGGACGAGGACGGCCGCTCCTACGTCGACTTCGTCATGTCGTGGGGGCCCCTCATCCACGGGCACGCCCCGGCCGGGCTGACCCGCGCGCTGGCCGCCGCCGCGAAGCACGGCACCAGCTTCGGGGCCCCGACGGCGGCGGAGGTCGAGCTGGGGACCGCGGTGCGGCAGCTCATGCCGTCGCTCGAGCGGGTGCGGTTCGTGAACTCGGGCACCGAGGCGACGATGAGCGCGCTTCGGCTCGCGCGGGCCGCGACGGGCCGGGACCGCGTCGTCAAGTTCGCCGGCTGCTACCACGGCCACGGCGACGCGTTCCTCGTGCAGGCGGGGTCGGGGGCCACCACCCTCGGGGTCCCCACCAGCCCGGGGGTCCCGAGGTCGGTGGCGGCGGACACGCTGGTGGCGCGCTACAACGACCTCGGATCGGTCGAACGGATCCTCCGACGGCAGCGGGACCGGGTGGCGGCGCTCGTCGTCGAGCCGGTGGCCGGCAACATGGGGGTGGTCCTCCCCGAAGAGGGTTTCCTGGAAGGGCTGCGGGCCCTGTGCGACGCGCACGGCGCGATGCTCGTCTTCGACGAGGTGATCTCGGGCTTCCGCGCCGCCCCCGGGGGGGCGCAGGAACGGTTCGGGGTCCGCCCCGACCTCACCTGCCTCGGCAAGATCATCGGCGGCGGGCTGCCGGTAGGCGCCTACGGCGGGCGGCGCGACCTGATGGAGCAGGTGGCCCCGGCGGGGCCCGTGTACCAGGCCGGCACGCTGTCCGGCAACCCCCTCGCGATGGCCGCCGGGGCGTGGGCCCTGTCGAAGCTCACGCCCGCCCTGTACGCGCGGCTCGACACGCTGGGGGCCCGCCTCGCGACGGGCCTCGCCGACGCGGCCCGGGAAGCCGGCATCGATCTGCAGGTCAACCGGCTCGGCTCGGTGCTGACGCCGTTCTTCACGGCCGCGCCGGTGCACGACTACGAGGGCGCCACCGTCGCCGACACCGCCGCCTACGCCCGGTTCTTCCGCGGCATGCTGGCCCGGGGCGTCTACCCGCCGCCCTCCCAGTTCGAGGGCTGGTTCCTCTCGGCCGCCCACACCCGCCGCGACGTCGACGAGGCGGTGGCGGCCGCGCGCGCCACCCTGGCGGGCATGCGCCGCCGTCGCCCGCGGGCGGCGGGCGGCCGCTGATCGCGAGGCAAGCCCCGGTCGCCGAGCAGATGGCTCTCAGCCGGCTGGCGCGAAATCCCGATTTTCCCCGCGGACGCCGGTTCGACTTGCCCCGGCGAGCCGATCGGCATTAGCGTACACACATGACGCCTTCTCATCCGGGCGACTTCATCCGCACGGAGGTCATCGAGGAGTTGGGCCTCAACGTCACCAGGGCCGC
>JAJEFC010000373.1 GCA_022820675.1 Vicinamibacteria bacterium
CCGGCGGAGGCACCGCCGACGGAACCTGCGCGGCGCCCCCCGCGGCCTCCTGCCGCATGAGGGCCAGAAGCTGCTCGTCCACGAGGGGATCGCCCGTGATCGCGAGTGCCGGCGGGGCCGCACGCTGAGCCGCAGCGGCCGCTTCCGGATCGCCCACGACAGCCGGCGCGCGGAGCGACAGCGCGAAGCGCTCGAGCTCCTGCAACCGGATCGCCTCCCGCAGCTCCCGCTCCTGGACCGTCTGGAGCGCCGCCTGGATGTCGCCCGACACCGTCCCGGGCGGGAGCCCGCTACGCTCGGCCGCGTCCCGAATGCGCTGCGCCTCGAGCACCGCGGCCCGGGCGCCTTCGAGCTCCAGGCGCGCGTCCGCGAGGTCCTCGTCCCGCGCCGCGGCCTCCTGCCGGCGACTCTCCTCCGCGTCCGCCTCGCGCTGGGCCTCGAGCCGCGCGAGGTCCTCCCGCAGCCGCTCGCCCTCGCGCAGCACCGGCTCGACCACGTTCCTCACGTCCGCCACCACCGCCTCGATGGCCTGCTCGCCGCCCGCGGCGGACTCCTCGGTCGGAGCGCCCGAGCCCGTCAGCAGCATCACCAGCAACAGGACCGCCACGACGCCCAGCGCGACGTAGACCGGGAGGTTCTTGGAAACGACGCCGGCGGGAACCTTCAGATTCCACTCCGCCACGGCTCGGCCTCCCCCCTGATGCGCCACGGGGCGCCCACTTCGGGATCCCCCACACCGAGAATCCCGGCCTCCACCACCCCGTCGATCCGGATGACCAGACCGACGCCGATCACCTCGTGCGGGAGCACCCGGGCCGTCCCGTCCGCAAGCAGCCCGGCCACGACGATCTCCCCGTCCGGCACGCGCTGGAAGCGAATGAACGTCGACTGGGTGTCGTGCCACATCCCCTCCACCCAGTGGGGCTCCGCGGTCACGTCCACCTCCGGGTGGAACTCGAAGACGAAGTGCAGCCGCCGCGGGTAGTCCGCGACGAAGTCCTCGACCGCCTCCTCGCTGGCGGCGGCCGCGTCGTCGACGCGCGCGCGCACGTCCTCCTCGGCCGCCCGGAGGGCGTCGAGCGCGCGCCGCTCCTCCTCCCGGATGGCCTCGACGTCGAAGGCGGACAGCAGCACCGGCGACTCGGCGCCCGTCCCGGCGACGACGTCCTCGGACAAGTCCTCGCCGTCCCGCTCGGCGGGAGCCCCGTCCACGGCGGGCTCGCCATCCTCGGCGGCCTCCCCGTCCTCGGCGATCTCGGCGGCCTCGGCCAGATGCACGACGGTATGGACCGCGGACAGATCGCTCTCCCGCAGCCCGATGGACACCACCGATCCGTCCGACAGGACCAGCGCGAGATTCGTCGCCGCGCCGCGGACCAGCGGACGCACCATCGCCAGGTGGCCGCCCCCGGTCACCACCCAGCGACCCGGGTCCCCGAGGCGGCGCTCGACCACGTTCCACGCGCGCGGCAGCACCACCGTCGTCTCGAAGCCGACCCGCGTGACAACCTCCGCGAGGGCGACCCCGCCACGAACGCCCGCCCGGAGCGCCCCCTGCGCGACCTGACCCTCCCCGGGCGACGGCCACGCCGCGAGCAGCGCAAGCACGAATGCAACCCGCATCCCGACCCGCATGTCGTCACCTCCCCGCGACGAGCAGCACCACCGCCGCGCCGACCGCCGTCCAGACCCCGTACATCCGCGGCGGCGCCGCGAAGTTGCGCTCGAAGAACCCCGGCCGCCGCTGCGGCATCGCGCCGCCCTCGGCCGCCAGCCCGAACCACGCCTCGCGCCCGCCGAGACTGAGCGTGCCGTGCCGGATCACCTGCTCGACGACCAGGAGCCCCCCCGGCTCGACGTCCGTGTGCACGACCTCCGAGGCATCCCCGCGCCACACGTACACCGCGGGAATCTCCTGACCCTCGGTCCGTAGGTACGTGAACGTCCCGTCCGTCCACAGGTCCCGCAGCAGGAACGGCGGCGAGAACGCCTCCTCGGTGACCTGGTAGGGCAGCCGCACCCGGCCGGCGAATTCGCGCGCGAACTCCTCCTGCCGCCTGGAGGCATCGGCCCACAGGCGATCGACCTGCCGCCGCCCCTCGAAGAGAACGCGCTCGCGCCGGTCGCGGTAGGCGGCCAACCGCTCGCGGAACCCCGCGACGGCGAACGCCGGCGTGAACCCCGCCTCCACGACCTCGGCCGACCCGATGGCCGCGTCCTCCTCACCGGCCTCCACCGTCACGACGTAGTCGGTCACCGCATCGGCGTCCTCGATCACGGTGAACGTGAACACCGCGCCCGAGGCGCACGAGACCGTGACGTTCGAGACGAGCCCCGCGGCGTACGGCTTGATCGCCAACTCGCGGCCCCGCGCCGTCAGGTCCCAGTTCTCCGCGTCGCCGGCCACCGTGCGCACGATCTCCTCGCCCGCCGGCAGGCGGATGGTCGTGACCGTCCGCACCCGCGTGAACACCTCGATCGGCTCCTCCGGCGACGCCGCGACCGAACGGATAGCAGCCTGTGGTGAAAGTCAGGGGATCGGGCCTGGCCTCGGCGCGATCGACCTCGTACACTGAACGGCTATGGCAATGGGCAAGAAACCGGCAGCGCGACAGGGGTCGCCGCTGTGGGTGACGACGGCGGACTTGCCGACGAGCGCCGGGCATCCCTTCTTCGAGCGTCTGAATCGGGTCCTGGATGACGCAGGGTTCGATGCCTTCGTCGAGGGGCTGTGCGCGGCGTTCTACGCGTCGCGAATGGGCCGCCCGAGTCTGCGCCCTGGGCGGTATTTCCGGATGCTGTTGATCGGCTACTTCGAGGGCCTGTCGTCGGAGCGCGGGATTGCGTGGCGGGTGGCCGATTCTCTGAGCCTGCGGTCCTTCCTGGACTTGGCTGTGACCGAGGCGTCTCCGGATCACTCGACGCTGTCGCGGACGCGTCGGCTGATCGACGTGGAGACGCACGAGGCGGTGTTCACGTGGGTTCTCGAGCGGCTGTCGGCGGCGGACCTGGTGCGGGGGAAGACGGTCGGCATCGATGCGACGACGCTGGAAGCGAACGCGGCGATGCGGAGCATCGAGCGACGTGACACGGGGGAATCGTACGAGGCGTTCATCGAGCGGTTGGCCGAGGCGTCGGGGGATTGAGACGCCGACGCGGGCGGAGTTGGCGCGGTTCGACCGGTCGCGGAAGAACAAGAAGACCTCGAACAAGGAGTGGAAATCGCCGCAGGATCCGGACGCGAAGATCGCGAAGATGAAGGACGGCCGGACGCGCTTGGCCCACAAGGTCGAGCACGGGGTCGACCTGGAGACGGGCGCCATCCTCTCGGTGACGGTGCAGGATGCGTCGGCGGGTGATTCGGCGACGCTGCCCGAGACGCTGACGACGGCGGCCGAGCAGGTCGAGGCGGTTCAGCCGGATGGTGATGGCGTCGAGGAAGTGATCGCCGACAAGGGCTACCACAGCGACGAGACGCTGGTGGCGCTCGACGAGATTGGGGTCCGCAGCTACATATCGGAGCCGGCGCGGGGTCGGCGCCGCTGGCAGGACAAGAAGACGGGCGAGACGCCGCCGGAGAAGCGTGCAGCGCAGCGGGCGTTGTATGGGAACCGGCGTCGTATTCGCGGCGCGCGGGGTCGTCGTCTGCAACGGCGGCGAGGCGAGTTGGTCGAGCGACCTTTCGCGCACCAGTATGAAACCGGCGGTCTACGGCGCGTGTGGGTGCGCGGTCATGAGAATGTGCGCAAGCGGGTGCTCATCCAGGCGGCCGGCTGCAACCTTGGGCTGCTGCTGCGCAGCCTGACCGGTGTAGGCACGCCCCGGAGTCTGCAGGGGCGGGCTCTTTCGGCGATTTGCGACCTGATCGGCCGCCTGATCGACCGCTGGGGGCGTCTGACGGGCGCCTGGGGCACCAAATGGCCACCGGCGGCGTTCGTCGGCTCAAGCGCTCATTGCCAAGCTGCCTGAGAAGGCCGGCTCAGCGAACAGACTTCTTCCACGGGCTGATAGGCGTTCTCTCCGCTTCCTGACCCGCCGCCGGAACGGCGAGCGCCAACGCCACCACACCAAACAGAGCTGCACGCATCCCCACCTCCTTGAAGCCCCTCACCGAGCGACCTCGCTGCGGCCCGCCGCCTCGCCCACGTCCCGGTCCACCCCGGCCGCCAGCCGCATCAACGCCCCGGGCAGACCCCAACGCTCGACCGCCGCCCGGCGCCGCACCGCATCCGTGGGGTCGGACGTGTAGAGCCAGTAGCTCTCCGGATCGACCTCCAGCCGCACGACGGCCGAGTGCCCCGGGCGGTGGATGTAGAGCTCGCGCTTGGGCTCGAGCTCCTTGACGGTGGCGAGCTCGGAAGGCGTCAGGCCCAGAATGCGGGCCGCCTCGTCGGGAAACGACGAATTGCCCAGCAGGAGCCGCGTCGGCATCGACTCGAGAAGCTCGGGGGCGGCGGCGAGGATGTCGCCGGCCGACTGCGTGGCGAGGATGAGGACGCCGTTCAGCTTCCGCCACGTCTTGGCCGCCTCGACCAGCTTCCGGACCACGAGCCGGTCCTTCAGGTAGCGCCACGCCTCGTCGACGACGACGATCTTGAGCTGCCCCCGCAGCGACTCGTCGTCCATGACCAGGCGCATCCGCTCGAGGAAGAACCACAGCGCCGCCTCGCACCAGTCCGGGTACTCCGACGCCCCGGCGAGGTCGACCACCTGCCACGCCCCGAACTCCTCGAGCTCGGACGGCGGGCCGTCGAACCACGGCGCCCAGGTCCCCTCGTCCACCCACCGGCTCATCGCCGGCCACATCGCCTTCGGCAAAAGGTGCGCCAGCGCGCTCAGAGTCCGCTTCGACGGCGCCCGCCGGAACACCTCGTCCACCCGCTTGTCCAAATCGGTCAGGTCGTCGGCCTCGCACTCGTAGGCGCCGATCGCCAGCAGCCGCTGGATCCAGGCGACGAGGAACTGCCGCGTGCGGACCGAGGGCGGAAGAGCGAACGGCTGCAGCCCCATGCCGGCCGCCGAGGCCGGATCGAGGTCGTCGCCTTCGAGCAGCGCCAGGTACTTCCCGCCAACGAACTCGGTGAGATAGCGGTAGCTGCGGCCGAGATCGAGAACGAGCACGCGGGGGTCGTACTTCAGGGCCTGCACGAGCAGGAAATTCAGCAGGAACGACTTTCCGCTCCCCGTGGCGCCCAGGACGAGGGTGTGGCCCACGTCGCCGCCGCCGAACAGGTCGTACCCGTAGCGCGTCCCCCAGGCCGTCTCGAAGGTGGTGAGCGGCTCGCTGTCGAGGTGGTCGCAGCGGTCGTGCCCGCGGGGCGGGCCGATGATGGGCGCGAGCGCCGACGCCAGCTTCGAGTTGACGAAGAACCGCCGCGGCGGGTCGACTCCCGTCTGTCCGGGCAGCCGCCCGAACCAGACCGGCGGCAGGCCGTGGGTCTCCTCGACGATCTTGCCGTCGATACCTCCGACGATCCGCTGCAGGGCCGTCCCGACGTCCGCGAACTCCAGCTCGCTGGGCGCCCGGACGGCCACCGAGAGATGCATCTCGCCGAAGCACACGTCGCCGGACTGCAGGTCGACGAGCGCCTGCCCGATCGCCATCACCTCGGACGCCGCCCCGAAGTCCTCGAGCCCGGTCGCCTCCCCGCCCTCGCCCATCGCGGACACGAGCGAGTGCCGGGCCTGGTGGTAGTGATGCTGCGCGCTCGCGATGCGCCGCCGCGCGCCTTGCCGCTCCGCTGCGCGCCAGCCCAGCACGACCGAGAAATCGGCGTTGAGCCCGTACAGCCCGTCGAGGCAGTTGCCGACCACCTGGCCCGGGACAGACGCCAACGACCAGACGCGCACCAGCCGGCCGTCCACCGTGACCCCGGCCCGCGTGATCGTCAGGTCGCGCGACGCCATGCGCCAGTTCAAGCCGAACCGCGTCTCCAGCCCGTCGACCCACTCCCCCTGACCCGCGTTCGACAGGCGATGGAGCACCCGGGCGGCCTCGGCTGCCTTCATCGGAGAGACGACGGTGCCGGCCGACAGGCGCGCCTCGTAGCCCGCAAGCTGGTTGCGGACGTCGCGCGCCACGTCGCCGAGCACCGACCGGAGGACCGTCGTGACATGGAGATTGCGCCGCGACTGCCACCAATTCCGCAGATACCCCGCGAGCCACCGGATCCCCGTCTCGCCGGAACCCCCGCGCCGCGCGAGCCCCCGGTCGAACTCCCAGACCAGGCACACCGAGTACTCGCGCACGCGCTCGGCGACGTGCGCGCGGCGCTTGCCGGCCGCCATCGCGCCGACGCCCTCGACCTTCCCCACGTCCGGAACCGGCGCGCGCCAGCGGTCCACGACCCACCACAGCCGCACGTCGGGGCCGAGCGCCATCAGCACCCGCGACCACATCGTCATGAGCTGGTCGACGGCCGCGCCCGACAGGCCGTCGGCAGCAAGCGGCCGCAGGCGGGAGAACCCCAGCAGCCGGCCGGAACGCGTGATGCAGAGCCGATCGTCGACGAACCCCCACCACGGAAGCTGACCGGAGAGCGAACGGCCGACGGACCGCGACACCCGCGCCATCAGTCCCCCTTCTCCTTGCCGGCCGGGCCGCCATCGAGCCGGTCGGCCGCCTCGGCTGCCACATCGCCGTCGTCCACGACCACGAACCAGGGCGGAGACCCGTAGTCGGCCGCGTCGTACCAGCCTCCCGGATTGCGGAGCGTCTGCCGCAGCACCTCCACGAACCGGTCGTCGTACGCGGTCGTCACGCGCGCCAGCGCCCAGAAGACCGCGAAACCGACCAGCGCCAGCAGCAGGGCGTCCAGCGCCACGAAGATGACGAGCGCGAACATGAGGCAGAGAAAGAACAGGCTCCGCTCCACGCCGAGAATCACCAGGGGATCGTTGAGAGCCCCGTACTCGTTACAGACGCCTTCGCCGCGAACAAGACGCACGGACAACCTCCCGGCAGTGCGATGCAGCTCAGCAGGTAATCGCAGGAGGAATTGTCAAATGTTGTGGATCGGCCCTTGACGTGATCAGGCGGCCTCCTTCCGATCCTCCGTCCGGATGACGCCATCGACGAAGACGACGCCGGCCCGGACCAGGGGCAGCAGGTGCGCCCCGTTCAACCGACGC
>JAJEFC010000268.1 GCA_022820675.1 Vicinamibacteria bacterium
CGGCCCCCAGCGTGAGCACCAGGTCGCCCGGCCGCGCCAGCCCCGCCACGAGAGGCGCGACCTCGTCGAGGCCGCCGGCGTGGTGCACGGGCCGGTCCGTCTCGCGGCGCAGGGCGCGGGCGAGCCGCTCGCTCGTGATGCCGGGCAGAGGCGCCTCCCCCGCCGGGAAGACGTCCACCAGCACCACGACGTCGGCGGCCGCCAGCTCCGCCGCGAACCGGTCGAGGAACCGGGCCGTCCGCGAGTACCGGTGGGGTTGGAAGACCACCACCAGCCGGCGGTGCGGCTGGGCGCGGGCCGTCGCCAGCACCGCCGCGATCTCGGTCGGATGATGGCCGTAGTCGTCGACGACCCGCACCCCGGCCGCCGTGCCGCGGTGCTCGAAACGCCGGCCCACCCCGGTGAACCGCCGGAGGCCGGCCCCGACCGCTTCCGGCTCGAGCCCCAGCTCGAGACCCACCGCGAAGGCCGCGAGGCCGTTCAGCAGGTTGTGCCTTCCCGGCACCGCGATCTCCAGCCCCGCCGTCTCGGGGCGCCCGCCCCGGCTGAACCGCACGCGGCAACGCGAGCCGTCGGGGCCGCAGACCGCTTCCCCGGCGACCACGTCGGCCGACCCGTCCTCCATCGCGTAGGTGACGACCCGCCGCTCGAGGCGGTCGCGGAGGCCCGCCACCCCGGCGTCGTCCCCGCACGCCACCACCGCGCCCGACTCGACGGTCCGGTTGGCGAAGCCGACCAGGGTGTCGCGCAGGCGATCGAAGGTCCCGTAGTGGTCGAGATGCTCCGGCTCGAGGTTCGTGAGGACCGCGACGCGGGGCCGCAAGGCCAGCAGCGACGGCTCGCTCTCGTCCGCCTCGACCACGAAGTGGGGCCCGTCCCCGAGCCTCGCGTTGCTCCCGAAGGCATCGACCCGGGCCCCCACCAGGACCGCCGGATCGAGGCCGCACTCGGCCAGCATCACCGCCACCATCGACGACGTGGTGCTCTTGCCGTGCGTGCCGGTCACCGCCACCGTCGATCGCGAGGCCGCGAGCCCCGCCAGCATGACGCCGCGCGGCACCACCGGCAGGCGGCGGCGCCGCGCCGCGGCGACCTCGGGGTCGTCGGCGGGCACCGCGGCCGAGACGACCACGGCGTCGGCCCCGGCGACCCGGCCCGGGTCGTGGCTGACACCGACCTCGATCCCGCGCGCCCGCAGCCTCTCCGTGGCCGCCGACGCCGTCAGGTCCGAGCCGCTGACCTCGTAGCCGAGACCGCTCATCATTTCCGCCACACCGCTCATGCCGACGCCGCCCACGCCCACGAAATGCACCCGGCGGGCATTCGCGGGGAGGCCGTGGACGGCCGCCCCCGGTCCCGCTTCCGGCCGGTGCTCCCCGGATGAGTGCTCGGCCACCCGCTCACGCGCCGCTGGCCCTTCCGATCAGGCCCTCGGCCCGATCGACGATGACGGAGACCGCGCGCGGCCTCGCCAGGGTCCGGGCCGCCGCCGCCATCCGGCGGCGCCGCCCGTCGTCCCCCGCGAGCGCGAGCACGCGGGCCGCCAGCCGCTCGCCGCTCAGGCCGGCTTCCGGCAACACCTCGGCCGCCCCCCGCTCCGCCAGCACCTCGGCGTTCGCCTGCTGGTGCCCGTCGGCGGCGCCCGGCAGGGGCACCAGCAGCGACGGGCGGCCGGACGCGGCCAGCTCGGCGAGGGTGGTCGCGCCGGCGCGGCTGACCACGACGTCGGCGCGGCGCATGATGTCGGCCACCTCCCGGAAGAACGGGGCGACGCGCGCCGACACCCCGGCCCGGCTGTACGCTTCCTGCACCAGGCCCTGATCGCGCGGGCCGGTCTGGTGCGTGACCGCGAGGGCGACGCCCGAGGCGGCCAGGACCGGCGCCGCCGCCGTCATCGCCACGTTGATGGCATGGGCCCCCTGCGAGCCCCCGAGCACCAGCACGTGCAGCGGGCGCGGCGGCGGCGACGCGGCCGGGGGCCCCGGCGGCGTCGCCGACGCCGTGGGCTCGAAGAACTCCGGCCGGACCGGGTTGCCCGCCACGAAGCCCTTGCCGCGAAACTGCGGCAGGGTCGCGTCGTGGGACACGGCGGCGGCGCTGACCACCGGGGCCAGCAGCCGGTTGGTGATGCCCGGCTTCACGTTCTGCTCGAGCACCATCGTGGGAATCCGGCGCAGCGCCGCGAGCAGGACCACCGCACCGGCCGAGTACCCGCCGAGCCCGATGACGAGATCCGGGCCGACCCGGCCGAGCACCCGCCAGGCGTCCCAGGCGCTCACCGGCAGCAGGGAGAACCCCCGCACCCGGGCCGGCCAGGAGGTGCCCTTCAACCCGGCGCTGCGAATCGGCACGTGCTCGAACCCGTGATCGCCGACGGTCCGGGCCTCGGCGCCGCGGCCGGTGCCCGCGAAGACGATGCGCGCCCCCGGCCGGCGGCGCCGGAGCTCCCGCGCCACCGCGATGCCGGGATAGAGGTGCCCGCCGGTGCCGCCCCCGCTCATGAGCACGCAAGGTCCGGACATCGCCCGCTCCACCTCCGGCCGACCGGCCCGCCAGTCGTCGCCCGACGGCTCCGCCCGGCGCCCGACCGACCCGCCGGGAGTCCGCGCCGTTACGGGGCGCGGACCCGTGCCCCGCCAGTCGTCGCCCGACGGCTCCGTCCGGCGCCCGACCGACCCGCCGGGAGTCCGCACCGTTACGGGGCGCGGCCCCCCCACGGACGGTCGGGCGGGGGCCCGTCGTCCTGCCGTCACCGCAGTCATTCGGATCGCACCATCGGCATCCTTCGCGCTTCGGACGTGTGCTGGGAGACGTTCAGCAGAATGCCCATCGCCAGCAGGTTGATGAGCAGCGAGGAGCCGCCCGCGCTGACGAACGGCAGCGGAATCCCCTTGGTCGGCAGCAGCCCCAGCACGACGCTGATGTTGAAGAACGCCTGGAACGTCACCATCATGGTGATGCCGACGGCCAGCAACGCCCCGAACCGGTCCGGCGCCGACGCCGCGACGTCGAGGCCGCGCCACAGGATGACGCCGAAGCAGAGCAGCACGACCAGGGCCCCGAGCAGCCCCGTCTCCTCGGCGATCACGGCGTAGATGAAGTCGGTGTGGGGATGCGGCAGATAGAACAGCTTCTGCACGCCGGCCATCAGCCCCTGCCCGAGCAGCCCGCCCGTGCCCACCGCGATCTGCGACTGGATGACCTGGTAGCCGGCGCCCTGCGGATCGGCCCAGGGATCGAGGAACGCGAGCAGCCGCTGGACGCGGTAGGGGGCGCTGACGAGGACCGCGAAGAGCAGCGGCCCCACGACCAGCGTTAGCCCCGCGAGATAGCGGTACGGCAACCCCGCCGCGAACACCATCGTCCCGACGATCATGAGCAGGGTGAAAGCGGTCCCGAAGTCGGGCTCGAGCACGATCAGGCCGCAGACGAGGCCGGTGACGAGGGCGACCGGCGCCAGCGCGTGCGCGACCCGGTCCGTCTTCTCCAGGCGCCGCTCGAGGACGGCGGCGGTGAACAGGATGACCGCCACCTTGGCGAGCTCGGACGGCTGGATGCCGACGCCGCCGATCGAGAACCACCGGCGCGTCCCGTTGATCGCGGGGCCGAAAAAGACGAGGATGAGGGCGGCGACGCAGATCGCCAGACCGGCGCGGATCACGAGCGGGCTCCGCAGCAGGCGGTAGTCCACCCGCATCGCGGCGGCGAGCAGCCCGATGCCGAGGACCGCCCAGACCACCTGCTTGAGCAGGAAGAACCAGGGCGGCTGCTGGAAGCGGCCCATGGCGAGGACGGCCGAGGCGCTGTAGACCATCACCACGCTGGCGCACACCAGCAGCAGGGTGGCGAGGAACAGCCCCTTGTCCGATTTCAGCTTTCGCGCCATGGTCCTGGTCGCCGCCCGCGGCGGCGGAGCTCCGGGGCGGCCCTAAAGTCCGGGGCGCCTCGACCCGACAATCCGAAGCGTGAGCGGTCAGCAGTCATCAGCCGCGCGCGAGGAGAAGACACCGACCTCGCAGACCGAGGCAGCCTGCGTTCCCAGCGGTCGACTCTCCTCCGCCGCGACACGACTGATGACTGCTCACTGCTCACGCTTCCCTTCGACCTCCCTCCGCAGCCGGCCCACCGCCTCGACGAACACGCGGCCCCGTTCCGCGTAGTCCCGGAACATGTCGAGGCTGGCGCACGCCGGCGCCAGCAGCACCGTCCCCCCGGGCGCGGCCAGCCCGTAGGCGGCGCGGACCGCTTCCTCCAGCGAAGCGGCCTCGACGACCCGCACCGCCGCCTCGAACGCCTCGCGGATCAGTCCGCGGATCTCGCCGATGGCGACCACCGCGTCGGCGCGGCGCGCCAGCAGCGGGACGAGCGACGCGAGGTCGCCCCCCTTGAAGCGTCCGCCCATGATGACGACGAGGCGGTCGCCGCAGCTCTCGATGGCGCATCGCGCCGCCGCCACGTTGGTCGCCTTGGAGTCGTCGACGAAGCGCACCCCGCCCACCTCGCCGGCCGGGGCGAGGGCGTGGTCGAGCCCCGTGAACCCGTCGACGGCCCGGGTCATCTCGCCGGCGGACACCCCGACGAGGCTCGCCACCGCGCTCGCGGCGAGGACGTCGCTCAGCAGGTGCCGGCCCATGAGGCGCACCGCGGACAGCGGCACCAGGGGGTCCTCGCCGGACGCGGTCCGGCGGACGATGGCCCCGCCGCTGACCGCAATGCCCGCGTCGATGGGCGCCGACAGGCCGTAGGGCACCTGCCGGGCGCGGCTTCCGCGCGCCAGCCGCAGGACCTCGGGATCGTCGGCGTTCACCACGAGGGTGTCGGACCCGGTCTGGTTGGCGAAGATGCGGGCCTTGGCCGCCGCGTAGGCGGCGTAGCCCTCGTGCCGGTCGAGATGGTCGCGATGCAGGTTGAGGAGCACCGCGATCGAGGGGCGGAACGTGTCGGTCAGCTCGAGCTGGAAGCTCGACGCCTCGACCACGTGGACGGTCTCGGGCGTGGACCCGTCCACCTGGGTGCTGAGGGCGGTGCCCACGTTCCCCCCCACCAGCACGTCCCGGCCCCCGGCCGCCAGCATGCGGCCCGCCAGCACCACCGTCGTCGACTTGCCCTTCGTCCCCGTCACCGCCACCAACCGCCCCCGCAGCCAGCGGCTCGCCAGCTCGAGCTCGCTGATGAGGGGGACGCCCCGCCGCCGGACGCCGTCGAACACCGCCAGCGCGGGGGACACCCCCGGACTCAGCACCACGAGGTCGGCGCGGTCCAGCGTGCCGGGCCGATGGCCGCCGAGCTCCAGCTCGACGCCGGCGTCCGCGAGGCGCCGGACCGGCTCGGCGACCTCGCGGCGCCGCTCGGTCAGGACCACCCGTGCGCCGCGGTCG
>JAJEFC010000405.1 GCA_022820675.1 Vicinamibacteria bacterium
GGCCGATCCGGCCAGCCCCCGCGCCGATTCGCCGGCCGGCACGATGCTCAGGGCCACCCGGCCCGCCGGGTTCAGCCGCCGGGCGAGCTCCCGGACGTGCGCCGTGCCCGCCTCGCGATAGCGGGCGAGGTCGCGGCCCAGGAACCCCGGGTCCCCGGTGTAGACGTTGTAGGCGTTGAGCTGGTCGGAGCGGCCGTGGAATCCGCCCAGCGTCTGGAGGCCGTACACGAACTGCGCCTCCACCTGGGCGACGGCGCGCTCGATCTCGTCCGCGTCGGGGCCGTCCCCGGCGAGGGCCGCGAGCTCGCCGCGGATCACGTCGTCGAGCTCGGCGAGGCCGCGGCCGGGGGCGGCGGTCGCGGTGATGCAGAACCAGCCGCACAGCTCCCGCGAGCCCTGGGCGGCGCTGACGTCGGCGGCGATGCGGCGGTCGTGCACCAGCGCCCTGTACAGCCGCGAGGTCTTGCCGCCGGCGAGGACGTGGGCGAGCAGGTCCATCCCGGCGTCGCCCTCGTCGAAGAGCGCCGGCGTCCGCCAGGCCAGGTACAGCCGCGGCAGCTCCACGCGGTCCTCGAGCAGGAGGCGCCGTTCCCCCGCCGGCGCGGGCGGCGTGAGCGGCGCGTCCGGCGGTGGCGACCCGCCCCGCGGCCGCCCCGCGCGAGACCCGGGCGGCCCGGCGGGAATCTCCTCGAAGTGGCGCCGCACGGCCGCCATCGCCGCCCCCGTCTCGACGTCGCCGGCCACCGTCAACGAGGCGTTGTCGGGGTGATACCACGCGCGAAAGAACGCGCGGGCGTCCTCGAGGGTGAAGGCCCGGAGATCGGCGACCTCGCCGATGGTCGTCCAGTGATACGGGTGGTCGGGCGGGAAGAGGGCGGCCATGAGGGCCATCGACGCCAGCCCGTAGGGACGGTTCTCGTACTGCTGCCGGCGCTCGTTCAGGACCACCTCGCGCTGGTTGTCGAACTTCTCGGCGGTCAGGGCCGGCAGCAGGTACCCCATGCGGTCGGACTCGAGCCACAGGGCGAGGTCGAGGGCGTTCGCGGGGACGACCTCCCAGTAGTTCGTGCGGTCGCAGCTCGTCGATCCGTTGACGGCGGCCCCGGCCTGCTGCAGCGGCGTGAAGTAGTTGCGGTCGTGGTGGAGGGAGCCCTCGAACATCAGGTGCTCGAAGAGGTGGGCGAGCCCCGTGCGGCCCGGAGACTCGTTCCGGGAGCCGACGTGGTACCAGAGGTTCACGGCCACGATGGGACACCGGTGGTCCTCGTGCACGATGACGTCGAGGCCGTTGTCGAGCGTCTCCCGGGTCCATTCCAGCGTCATGATGACTCTTCGGGTGCGGGCGGCGGCGCCGGGCCCGCCCGGCCCGCCAATCGTCGCCCGCGGCTCTGCCGGGCCCCCGACCCGCCCTCCAGGCGTCTGCCCCGTTCCAGGGCGCGGGCTCTCGGCCCGCCCGTCGTCGCCTCCGGCCCCGCCTGGCCCCAATCGACCCTCCCGCATTCCGCGCCGTTGCGCCGCGCGAAATGCTACTCGCCCATGAGCTGGACCACGAAGGGCCGCCGCCGGGGGCGGGTGTCGCATTCGAGCAGCACTATCTGCTGCCAGGTGCCCAGGAGCAGCTCCCCTCGCTCGAACGGAATGGTGAGGGACGGCCCCATCAGCGCCGCCCGCACGTGGCTGGAGCCGTTGTCGTCGCCCCATCGCGCGTGGTGGGCATAGTCGCCGTCGCGCGGCGCGAGCCGGTCGAGGAGCCGGTTCAGGTCCGCGACCGCCCCCGGCTCGAACTCGATGGTGGTCACCACCGCCGTCGATCCGACGACGCTGGCCGTCGCGAGGCCGCTCGACAGGTCGGACTCGGTCACCACGCGGGCCACGAGGGCGGTGATGTCGTGCACGTCCCCCTGGCCGGTGGTCTGCACGTGGTGACGGGTCGTCGTGATCATCGGACGGATCATGGGGCGGTGATGTCGTGCACGTCCCCCTGGCCGGTCGTCTGCACGTGGTGACGGGTCGTCGTGATCATCGGACGGATCATACTGCGGCCGGATCGCATGGTACGATTGCGCCATGTCCAGCCGCCCCAGCCGCCGCCGGTTCCGCCTCGCCGTGATCGCCGTCCTCGCAGGTACCCTCGCCGCGCCCGTCGCGGCCCAGCCGTCGCTGCGCTACGAGCCGCCGGCCGAGTGGACCGAGGAGCCCGCCGCGTCGCCGATGCGGGTCGCGCAATTCCGGCTGCCGAGGGTCCCCGGCGACCCCGAGGACGGCGAGCTGGTGGTGTTCTACTTCGGCGGGGGCGGCGGGGCGGTCGACGCCAACCTGCAGCGCTGGATCGGCCAGATGGAGCAGCCGGACGGCCGCTCGTCCTTCGAGGTCGCGGCGACGACCGCGTTCGACGCCAACGGGCTCGACGTCACCCTCCTCGACGTGCCCGGCACCTATGTGGCGGCGGTCCGCCCGGGGGCGGCCGAGCGCCTCGACAAGCCGGACTTCCGCCTGCTGGCGGCGGTGGTGGAGAGCCCGGTCGGCCCCTGGTTCTTCAAGCTCACGGGACCCGCCCGCACCATCGCCCGCTGGGACGCGGCGTTCGGGGCGTTCCTGCGCTCGGCGCGGGTGGAACCGGCCGACCCCGGCCGCTGATCGCCCGACGCGCTCCGGGCGGCCTCCGGACCGTCCGCGCGCCGGCCGCGGTCG
>JAJEFC010000417.1 GCA_022820675.1 Vicinamibacteria bacterium
GAGGACCGCGTAGATCGTGCCCGAGATGCCCGTCGGATCGCTGATCTGGTTCCGGTTCTCGTCGAGCAGCCTCGAGATCACGACCGTGGCCGCCTTCGGACCCGCGTTGACATCCACGCGGAAGCCCTGAGACACCGACGCGGATCCGTCGCTCGCGGTGATCGTGATGACGGCGTCGCCCGCCGCAACCGCGGTGATCGTCGCGCTCGATCCGTCCATCGCGACCGTCGCGACGGCTTCGTTCGAGCTGGAGCCCGTGTAGGTCAGCTCGTCGCCGTCCGCGTCGCTGAAGTAGCCCGCCGCGTCGATCGTCGAAGAGCCGCCGATCGCGAGGCTCGAACCCGGAATCGTGCCCACCGCAACCGGCGGGTTGTTCCTGGGCGCCGCGGCGACCGTCACGGTGAAGCCCTGTGACGCCGAGGCGGACCCGTCGCTCGCGGTGATCGTGATCACGGCATCGCCGGCGGCGACCGCGGTGATCGTCGCGCTCGAACCGTCCATCGAAACCGTCGCGACGCCTTCGTTCGAGCTGGCGCCCGTGTAGGTCAGCTCGTCGCCGTCCGCGTCGCTGAAGTAGCCGGCCGCGTCGATCGTCGACGTGCCGCCGATCGCAAGGCTCGAACCCGGGATCGTTCCCTGCGCCACCGGAGCGTTGTTCGTCGCTGCCGCTTCGACCGTGACGTTGAAGCCCTGGTTGGCCTGTAGACCGTCAGGGTCGGCCGCTGTTATCGTGGCGACCGATGAAACGCTGTAAGTGACTTATAATTATGCAACCTACGGACGTCTCATCCGGAATCGTTACCTCACCCAATCCCTCTTTCTCCGAGGAGTCCGATAGGTAACCCTTTTGCTGCCCCCATATTACGCCGATGGAGCGTACGAACGAACGCGGGCGGGTTACGTCATTCGTTACCACATAATGAAGATCGCACCTGCAGGGGCGGTGCTTGCGTCAGGCGGGGTCGGTGCCGGTGTCTGGAAGAGGCATTCCGAACACGTGCCCCTCGAGCCTGGCAACGCGGTCGCTGAACGCCACGCGCGTTTCGACCACTTCAGAGTGGAGGGCGCCGATTCGGTCGCTCAGGCCAGCGATCTCGCCTTTGAGTTCGTCACGCAGAACGACGACCTCGCCCTTCAGTTCATCGCGCAGCCCGACGATGTCGCCTTTCAGTTCATCGCGGAGACCGACGATGTCGCCTTTCAGTTCGTCGCGCAGTTCCTTGTGTGCGCTCTCCAACTGGTTGGCAAGCTTGTCGGTCCTATTCGTGAGGTCTTTCCGGAGATTCCCGATGCCGCGGAGGGCGAGGCCGCCCATGGGCACGCACACGCCAAGGATCGCCACCAGCACGCTCAGGATTCCGATCACGTCCAATCCCATTGTTCCACGCCTTCCGCAAGAGGTTCGAAGGCGATGCGCGCCGTGCGGCAGCGTTCGCCCATCCGCACCGAACCTCGCGGCGACGATCAATGTCGTATCAACCGGACACGGCCGGCAACCTGAGCGCCGTCGGCGTCATTGCATCGGGTTCGCGTCCGATTTTCCGCCCGCGGAGGTCGCCAACGGCGATCACGCACGCCGTTCCGTACACGTGACCGACGCTCATATCGGTCATTTCCGTGATACGGAAGGGTCGCGCGCTCGATCCGCCGCTGTCGCGGTAGTGTCACGCCGTCGTCGATGGCCAATCCGCGGAACCGGCGTTCGCGGCGGCGATCACGTTCCGAGCCGAATCTTCAGTTCATCGGGGTCGGCGGCCGTTATCGTGACAGCCGCTATCGTGCGGCAGGCGAACCGGCGGCCGCCTTCACCCGATCGAACCCGGCCGGCGCGTCGGCGTCGCCGGCCGGCCCGGCAACCACCTCGCCGGAGACCTCCACCCAGTCGAACAGGGCGGTCGCTTCGGCGGCGCCCCGGTTCACCAGCCAGACGTCGACGATGCGGTCCAGGAGATCGCCCAGACGAACGCCGTGCAGCGGCGCGTCCAGGCTCAGCCTGAAGATCGCGCTGCTGAAATCGCCTTCGCCGACCTCGAACACGAAGTAGCCGTCCGTCTCGTGTCCCAGCCGGAACTGATCGTACGCATTCGGAGTCGCCCCGATGCGCCGCGAACGCCCGGAGAGGTCCTCTATCACGATCCAGGCGTTCTGCGTGCCATCGAACACGGCGAACTCGTAGTTCATCGTCGTAGACGTCGGCAGCAGAAGCCGGAGGGCGTGGAACCGGTCGTGGCCGGTAAACCAGATCACCCCGGGGGTTGCCTCGTCCGTGATACGACTGATCTCCGCCGTGAGCTCCCACCCCCGCAGGCGGGGCGGTGACGAGCGTTCCGCGGTCCCCGTGCCCGTGGCACCGTTCGTCAGATGCAACACGCTGTCGGTAACCGTCGCTTCGGCGCCCTGGGCGCTCCAGTCCTGGAGACTGGCGGAGGTCTCGAAGTCATCCCTGAAACCACCCGCTCGCCCGCGCACGGAGACCTCGATGGTCTGCGTTCCGGACAGGCCGCCCGGGTCCGTCGCCGTCACCGTGACCGTCGCCTCGCCCCCGGCCCGGGCGATCAAGGTCAGGCTGCTGCGAAACAGCCGGGGCGACACCACGCCGGCGTTCGATGTCGTCGCGGCATACGTGAGCGCGTCGCTGTCCGGATCGCTGAAGTACCGAGCCACGTCGAGCGTCACGGCCCGCCCCCCCTCGAGGTTCTGGGCCGGAATCGAGCCGGTCGGCTCCGGGGCATGGTTGCGCCTTCCCACCGTCACGCTCACGCGCTGCCGCGCGCTCCGGCCGTCCGGATCCCTCGCCGTCACCGTCACCGTCGCCGTGCCGGCCCCCACCCCGGTGAGCGTCAGCGTGCTGCCGGACACGCCGACGGACACGATGCCGGCGTTCGACGTCGTCGCGGCGTATACCAGCGTGTCGCCGTCCGGATCGCTGAAGTACGAGGCCACGTCGAGCGTCTCCGCCCGTCCCGCGCTTAGGCGCTGGGCCGGAATCGAGCCGTACGGCGCCGGCGCGCGGTTGCGCGGCTCCACCGTCACGCGCACGCTCTGCGTCGCGCTCAGACCGTCCGGGTCGGCCGCCGTCACCGTCACCGTCGCCGTGTCCGCAGCCACCCCGGTGAGCCTCAGAGTGCTGCCCGACACGCCGACGGACACGACGCCGGCGTTCGATGTCGCCGCGGCATATCCGAGCGCGTCGCCGTCGGGGTCGCTGAAGTACGAAGCCACGTCGAGCGTCTCCGTCTGCCCCACATCGACGCGCTGGGCCGGAATCGAGCCGGACGGCGTCGGCGCGCGGTTGGGCGGCGGCACCGTCACGCGCACGCGCTGCGTCGCGGTCAGACCGTCCGGGTCGGCCGCCGTCACCGTCACCGTCGCCGTGCCCGCAGCCACCCCGGTGAGCCTCAGAGTGCTGCCCGATACGCCGACGGACACGACGCCGGCGTTCGACGTCGACACGATATAGTTGAGCGCGTCGCCGTCGGGATCGCTGAAGTACGAGGCCACGTCGAGCGTCTCCGTCTGCCCCGCGTCGATGCTCCGAGCCGGAATCGAGCCGGACGGCACCGGGGCGCGGTTGGGCGGATCCACCGTCACGCGCACGCGTTGCGTCGCGCTCAGACCGCCCGGGTCCGTCGCCGTCACCGTCACCGTCGCGGTGTCCGCAGCCACTCCGATCATGGTCAGGATGCTGCCGGACATCGACACGGAGACCACGGCCGGGGCCGCGGTAGCCGCGCCATACGTGAGCACGTCGCCGTCCGGATCGCTGAAGTACGGGGCCACGTCGAGCGTTTCCGTCCGCCCCAGGTTGAAGTTCCGGGCGGGAATCGAGCCGGAAGGCGCCGGCGCGCGGTTGGGCGTCTCGACCGCCACGCCCACGCGCTGCGTCGCGCTAAGGCCGCCGGGGTCCGTGGCCGTCACCGTCACCGTCGCCGTGCCGTCGGCCACCCCCCTGAGCGTCAGTGCGCTCCCGGATACGCTGGCAGACACGACAGCGGCGTTCGATGTCGTCGCCGCATATCCGAGCGCGTCCCCGTCCGGATCGCTGAAGTACGAGGCCAGGTCGAGCGTCGCGGTCCGCCCCACGTCGATGCTCAGGGCGGGAATCGAGCCGGAAGGCGCCGGCGCGCGGTTGGGCGTCTGTACGGTTACGGAGACGTTCTGCGTTGCGCTCAGACCGTCCCGGTCGGTCGCCGTCACGACCACCGCCGCCGTGCCGTCGGCCACCCCGACCATGGTCAGGATGCTGCCGGACATCGACACCGAGACGACGGTGGGCGACGACGTCGCGGCCGCGTAACTCAGCGGCCCTCCGTCCGGATCGATGAAATAGGAAGCCACGTCGATCACCGCCGACTCGCCCACGTTGACGACCTGGGCCGGGATCGACCCCACCTGCGTCGGCGGAACCGGCGTGGGCGGGACGACGAGGGTCGGCTCGCCGCCGCAGGAAGCGAGACTCGCCAGGAGCGCGCAGAGGAACCACGCGGATACGGTGCGTCCGCCCAACTGAAACCGAGTGCGGCGAGGGAGGGTCGCGGGCATGATCCTCGGACGGTTCGGGTGAGATCGGATCCAACCGGGAGTATAAAGAGGCAGCGGGTCGATGCTCGGGTCAAGCGGGAGTGTGAACCTTCGAGTCGCGGTTGGGCATCTGCGTTTTCCCCCAAACGAAAGAAGCGGGCCCCCGCAAACTTCGCGGGGGCCCGCTTCCGTGAGGCCTCTCGTCAGAGACCGCTGGGGTTTACGTGTCGTCGTTGTCGATGATCGTCAGCATTACCGGGGCGGTCGTGTACGTCTTGCCTCCGGCCGCGCCTCCGTCAGCGTCCCAGAGCACGATCGTCTCGTTGGACTCGTCGTCGCCATCGTCAACGATCGTCAACGACACGGTTGCCGTCCCGCTCGTCGCTCCACCGTCGATCCTCAGCGTCACGGTAGTCGGATTGAGCGTGTAGTCGGCGGTCTCTGCCGTCCCCGCGTCGATCCCGTTAGCCGCGTCAGTCGCAGCCAACGCGGTGAGGCCGAGAGTGAGGATCCCGCCCACCGGCGCGTCCGCCGTCGCAGTGATCTCCACCGTTACGGTGCCCGCATCCTCGTCCACCTCGTCGACATCCACCGACAGCGTGATGTCCGGATCGTCGTCGACGATCATGAGGTAGGCGGGATTGACGTACGCCGCACCCGTCGTGGGGTCGTTGTTCGGCCCCACGAACTGGATCGCCTCGTTCACCTCGTTCTGTACTGCGTCGTCGACCGCCATCACCTCGATGGTGTTTTTCCCCGTCCTCGTAGCCGCAGCGACCGTCACGTCCACGCTGGTGGTGGTCTGATCGAAATCAGCAGTCGTCGTGCTGGTGCCCGCTCGGGGCGCGAGGCTCACCGTCACGGCGCTTGTAATGTCGGCCCCCAGGCCGGCCGTCACGGTCACTTCGACGTCCATGGCGTCGGCATCTTCCCGCACCGACGATCGATCAATCGAGACCGTCAGGTCGTCGTCCAACACGCGGACCATGAAGTCCGTGTCGTCGAAGTCCTTCGCCATGTGGGTCAGGCTCCTCAACTCGGAGGCAATGTTCAGGTCGTGCTGGGTGGTGACCGTCACTGAGACCGAATCGGTCGCCGACCCGAACATGCCGTCGCTAGCGACGCCGGCGGCGACGGCCGTCGTCACCGTGGCCGGCGCATTGACCGTCATCTCAAGCGGGTACGTCGCACCCGACGGCGCATCCTTCAGCTTGACCCAGTAGACGTTGTCGGTCGTCGCGCCCTCGCCAACCCTGAGCGAGTCGGCGGCCACCAATGCCTCACCAGCAGTAGCAGGCGGCGAGAAGAACTCGAACGTCGGACCCGGAGGCGCAGGCGGCGGACCGGCAGGCCAGTTCACGCTGAACGTGGCAACGACCTCTTCGTAGCTATTCTCCGCCGCCCGATCATCCGCGTTGCGCGCGTCGTCATGGGCGCTCAGGAAGAAGCAGTAGTCCGTCATGCCGGCGTCGTCGCCGGGCTTGACCGTGAACACCTCGGAGAACTCGATCGAGTTGGTGCCGTTATCGAGCCGCCGCACCGGACCGGCCACCTGCGAGCCCTCCAGCGGATCGTCGGCCGTGCATGCTCCGTTGTCGTCGGCGTGATGGATGCTCAGGAACGCTCGCCGGATCTCGGTCGCGTCGCTCAGCGCTCCCGCCACGGTCACGCTCACAGACTTCGCCGTGACAACGGCGCCGAAGCTGCTCGGCACCGCCGACAACGTGAGAGCCGGTTCCGTCTGGTCACGCGTGAACGTGAAGGACGTGGTCGCGCTATTGCCGGCTTCGTCCGCCGTCCAGACGTACACGGTGTGACTCGCTTCACGCGCGAAGCGGTGAGTCGCGGACGGAGGAGTGATATCGACCTCGACGGATCCGTTGGCGCCGACCGTCGTCGACTCGGTCAGGTTCCGCCCCCAGTAGGTCGAGGTGGAGCGGGGATTCGAGCTGCCCGCCCATGCGTAGACCGTGCCCGCCAGACCACTGCCGTCTTCGCCGGTTGCGAGCCGCTGTTCCTCGACCTCGAAGAACAGTGAGTTGCCCGACAGGACCAGCGGTTCGGAGGGCCGCTCGCGGCTGATCTCGGGCCCCGTGAGGTCCACGCCGAAGTGCGTGGCCGAACGGATCCTGCGGCCACCGAGCCAGGTGCTGTTGCCCAGCCGGTCCGCCAGAGACTGGACCTCGGCCACGTAGGTGTCCACGCCGCCGCCATCCGCGACGCCATCGATCGAGGCGTCTTCCTCGGGCAACTGGCTGACATGCGTGACGTTCTCAAAACCGTCGATCGCAGTGAACGCCGTGTTCGGGTTCGTGTCGGAGTTCCGACCCGCGGACCAGTCGCCGACGGCGATCGCCGACGTGGTGCCGTACACGTGCCCGACACCCATGTCGGTCAGCTCCGTGATCCGGAAGCGTCGCGCGGTCGACCCGCCGCTGGCGCGGTAGAACTGCGCTTCGGTCGACGCCCAGGTCGAGGAGGCGGCGTTTGCGGCGGCGATCACGACTTCCGAGCCCTCGCCGGCCACCGGAGCCTTGAAGTCGAAGTGAAGCGGCCCGAGCTTGGCCATCCCGTCACTGCGGAACGACGCGCTGACGTCGAGGCCGTTGGGATCGAGGATCTGACCGTCGTTGACGATCCAGTGCTCGTTCTCGCCCGCCTCGTTCTCGACGCTGCTGTTGCCCGTTCGGCTGTGGGCCGTGCTGATCGTCCACGTGAACGGCGCCTCGATGCTCGGATAGAGCGGCCCGCCGGCAGGATTCCGGAAGGTCACCTTCGGACCCTCGATCGGATTCGGGTCGGGACGCGCCGTGTCGGTCAACATCGACCCGAGCTGCATCTTCCCGACCTCGGTGCCGTCGTACGCGACCGGGCACGCGTGGAACATGTTGGCGTTACCCTCGGCCGTGGACGGACCGCCGTAGAAGGTGAGACCTTCGGTGTGGGTTCCGACCTCGGACCGGTTGCCCGGGACGTGCGCGATCGTGACGAAGTTGGAGTTCTTCAGCGCGATCGGCTGCGTGGCGACGACTTCGCGCCGCGCGTCCGCGTCGGTCGTGAGGAAGGCGCCCAGTTCGTACGCGCCGTTGGCGTACATGGGATCGAGCGGCATCCCCACGCACTCGCCCTCGACCGCGTTCGTGTTGAGGCGGCATTCGATCTCGACCTGCCCCGCGGCGGCAAGTCCGGGGCCCACGGCCACGTCGGCGGAGGCGCTGCCGCGGCACATGGGTGTGACCGTCTCGCCTCCCAGCGTGAGACCGATCTCCGTCCAGGTCTCATCGTTGGACTGCACATCGAGCACCGCGTAGATCGTGCCCGAAATGCCCGTCGGATCGCTGATCTGGTTCCGGTTCTCGTCGAGCAGCCTCGAGATCACGACCGTGGCCGCCTTCGGACCCGCGTTGACATCCACGCGGAAGCCCTGAGACACCGACGCTTCGCCGTCGCTCGCCGTAATCGTG
>JAJEFC010000206.1 GCA_022820675.1 Vicinamibacteria bacterium
CGACCGCGAGGTCGACCGCGCTTGGCACGGGCACGCCCTCGCCGCGTAAACCGTCGAGCACCGAGCAACTGAAGCCATCGAAATGCGCTGATCCCAGAACTTGACTCAACTGTAAAGATCACGCCTGTTCAAGGAATCTAGTGCCTCTCCGCCACTCGCGTACAGGGCAGCGCGACGCAAGAACGGCGCACTTCCGCACGTTCCCGGTCGACCATGTCGCGATATGGTCGCGTTCTACTTGCTAGAATCGTATTCCTGGAACGGAACCGCAGATGGGGCGCATGCTCTTCCACACCATGTTTCGCGAAAAGGCGCTGGCCCGGCGCGCCCGGCGGGAGTCCGTCGACGCCAGGCTGCAGGTCACGGCGCCCCACGAGTGGATGCTGGTGTCGGGACTGGGTGCGGCGCTGGTCGTGCTGCTGGCCTATGGCCTGCTCGGGCGGGCGGAGCACGGCCTCTCGGTCGAGACGGTGCTGGTGCGTCCCGGAGACCGCATCGACGTGGTGGCGGCCGTCTCCGGCGTGGTCGTCGAGGTGCTCTCGGACGTCGGCGACACGGTGGCGGCGGGTCAGCCCGTCGCGCGCGTGCGAACGCCGGAAGCGGAGCGCTGGGGCGCCGTCGTGCGCGGCTTCCGCGAATCGATGGAGAGCGCGGACGCCCCGCGGGGAGCGGCGGCGGCCGAAGCCCTCCGCGCCCTGCTTGCCGCGACGCGCCCCGGGACCGCGCAACGCGGGGCCGACGGCTTCACGACGGAGGACATCACGACCCCCCACGGCGGCGAGCTCGTGACGCTCGCGTTGGTGCCGGGCCGGCGCATCGCGGCCGGCGAGCTCGCGGCCCGCATTCGCGCCGCGTCCGCCGGCACGCCGGAGGCGCTGGGGTTCGTCACCCGCGAGGAGGCCATGCGTCTTGCCCCCGGCATGCAGGTGCAGGTGCGTCTGGCCGTGCCGGGCGCGGGCGCGCCCCGGGTCCTGCCGGCGCGCGTCGAGGAGGTGTCCCCCCGCGTCGTACCCCCGCCGCCCTGGCTGACCGAGCTCGGGCTCGAGCCGCCGGCACGCGCCCACCTGTTGCGCGCGACGCTGACGGACCCGGGACCGCAGCCGGTCGTCGACGGCGCCGGCGGCACCCTGCGGATCGTCCTGGGCCACCGTCCCTTCGCCTCCCTGCTCTTCCGGAACGACGACGACTGATGGGCCTCTCGACCGGGTCCGACCGACCGCGGCGCGTCCGCACGCCGACGCTGCTGCAGAACGACCAGACCGAGTGCGGCGCGGCCAGCCTGGGCATCGTGCTCGCGTTCTTCGGCCGTTGGGTGCCGATGGAGGAGCTGCGCGCCGCCTGCGCCGTGACCCGCGACGGCAGCAACGGCGCCGACATCCTGCAGGCGGCCAGGAAGTTCGGCCTCGAGGCCCGGGGCTGGCGGCGGGAGCCCCGTCAGCTCCGGTCCATGCGCATGCCGCTCGTCCTGTTCTGGGAGTTCAGCCACTTCCTGGTCCTGGAGGGCCATGCGCACGGCCGCTACTACGTCAACGACCCCGCCAGCGGGCGCAGGACCGTCGCAGAGGACGAGTTCGACGAGGCGTTCACCGGCGTGGCCGTGAGCTTCGAGCCGGGGCCGCACTTCGAGCCGGGCGGGCGTCCCCCCGGCATCGTTCGCAGGCTCTGGCCCTGGCTGCGGGACGCCAAGGCGCCTCTGGCCTTCGCGTTCGCCTGCGGCCTCCTGCTGTCGCTGACGGCGCTGGCCCTGCCGCTGCTGCTCAGCGTGTTCGTCGACTACGTGCTGAGCGGCCGGGAGCCTTCCTGGGCGGCGGTGCTGACGGCCGGAGCGGCCGCCGCGGGAGGGGTCGTCTACCTGCTCACCTGGCTCCGGGAGCGCTGCCTGCGGCGGCTCTCGGTACGGCTCTCGATCGCTCGTGCCGACCGCTTCATCGGGCGCCTGTTCAGGCTGCGCACGGAGTTCTTCACCCACCGCTACGCCGGCGATCTGACGGCGCGGATGCAGTCCATCACCGAGGTCGCCGCCGTGGCGACCAGCCAGTTCGTCGGTGTCGTCATCGAGCTCGTCACCAGTCTCCTGTTCGTGGCGCTGATGTTCGTCTACGACCCGCCGCTGGCCGCGGTGGTGGTCGCCCTGGGGGCGGCGAGCGCCCTCCTCACGCGGGCGCTGACCCGCTCGCGGATCGAGGAGAGCCACCGGTTGCAGCGCGAGGCCGGCCACCTGCAGGGGGCCGGCATGCACGGGTTGCGCACCATCGACACGCTGCAGGCGGTGGGGGCCGAGAACGACTTCTTCGTCCACTTCACCGGCTTCCAGGCCCGCGAGCTGCTGGCCCGACAGCGCTTCACGGAGCTCGGCCACGTGATGGCGGCGCTGCCGAGCCTGTTCCTGATCGCCGGCAACGCCGCCGTCCTCGGCCTGGGCGGCCTGCGCGTGATGTCGGGCGACATGACGCTCGGCGCGATGATGGCCTTCTACGTGCTGGCCGCGAGCTTCCTGCTGCCGATCGGGCGGTTCGTGCAGTTCGCCGACCTGTTCCAGGTGCTCGAGGGCCACCTGCAGCGCCTCGACGACGTCTTCGACGCGCCCGAGGACGCGGTCCTGGCCAGGCGCGCCGAGGAGCCGGCCGAGCGGCCGGCGGCGCTCGCGAAGCGGTTGCGCCTGGCGGGCCGGGTGGAGCTGCGGAACGTGACGTTCGGCTACAAGGCCACCGAGGAGCCCCTGCTCGAGGACCTGAGCCTGGTCGTCGAGCCCGGCCAGCGCGTGGCCATCGTCGGCCCGAGCGGTTCCGGGAAGTCCACCCTGGCGTCGCTGGTGGCGGGCATCCACCGGCCCTGGTCCGGCGCGATCCTGTTCGACGGTCAGCCCCTTGCCGAGGTGCCGCGCGATCTGTTGACGGACTCGGTGTCGCTGGTCGACCAGCACATCTTCCTGTTCGCCGGATCGGTGCGCGACAACCTGAGCATGTGGGATCGGGAAACGCCGGATCAGGCCCTGGTGGCCGCCGCCGGGGACGCCGACATCCATGCGGAGATCATCGCCCGCCCCGGGGGCTACGACGCCCGCGTGCTGGAGGGCGGGCGCAACTTCAGCGGCGGCCAGCAGCAGCGTCTCGAAATCGCCAGGGCGCTGGTGTCGAACCCGACCGTCCTGATTCTCGACGAGGCGACCTGCGCCCTCGATCCCCTCGCCGAGCTGCGCATCGACGACGCCTTGCGGCGCCGCGGCATCACCTGCCTGATCGTCGCCCATCGCCTGAGCACCATCCGCGACAGCGACCTCATCGTCGTGCTCGACGGCGGCCGCGAAGCGCAGCGCGGGGCCCATCACGAGCTGATGGCGGACGCCGACGGCCTGTACCGCCAGCTCATGGAGGCGGAGTAGCGATGGCGGACGCCGACGGGCGAAAGCCCCTCGCCACCGACGGGCGGCGCTCGGATGCCGCCGCCGACGTTGCCGCCGGGCGGCTCGCGGACTTCGCCCTGGCCCACGGCGCGCCGTTCGCCGGAGGCGGCAACCGGCCCGTTCGCCTCGACGATCCCGATGCCGTGTGGTTCGTCGCCAGCGGTGCGGTCGACGTGTTCGTGGCGCGCGAGCAGGACGGCGGTGGATTCGCCGGGTTCAAGCACCTGCTGCGCGCGACGCGCGGCCGGCTGCTGTTCCCGGCCGACGAGGGCCCGAACGTGCTCGTGGCCAAGGGGCTGCCCGATTCCGAGCTGCGGCGCGTGCCGCGCGACGCCCTCCTGGCCGCGGACGAGGGCGGCGCCGTCGTCGATCAGGTGGACCTGTGGGTGGCCGACATCTCGGCCGCCGTGGCTCTGGACGTGACCCATCGGCCCCACACCGAACGCTTTCTCGCCGCGGGCGCCACGGCCGACCTGGCCCCCGGCGCGGTCGTTTCGAGCAAGGGCGGCGTGGTGTGGACGTCGAGCGGGGACGACGGCCCGGCGTTCCTGGGCACCGAGGAACCCGACGGCGCCGGTCCCGGCTTCGTGCCCGTCGCGCCCGGCAGTTGGGTCAGCGTGTCCGGCCCGACCCGGCTGCGGGGCGCCTCGTCGCGGGAGCTGCACGGCGCGGGGAGCCTGTCGGCGGCGCTGGCCGAGTTCCACCGCCTGGCGCTCGCCGCCGACGATCTCAACCGCCGCCTGTTGCTGGCCGACGCCGTCAACCTGCGCGCCGCGCAGACGCAATACCGCCGGGAGAGCGAGGACGCCGCGCGCCGAAGCCTCTTCGACGTGCTCGATGCGCGCGGCTCCCGACCGGAGGCCGGCGGCGCCGCGCTGCAGGCGGCGTTGGGTGTGATCGGCCGCCACGAGGGCATCCGGTTCCGGACGCCGCCTGCCCCGCAGAGCCGCCGGGACGCCCCCGAGACCGGTCCGTCGCTGGACCGCATTCTGACCGCGTCGGGCGTGCGCGGGCGCGACGTCGCGCTCAGGGAGAGCGATCGCTGGTGGCTGGGCGACAGCGGCGCGATGCTGGCGTTCCGGCGCGAGGACGGCGCTCCCGTCGCGCTGCTTCCGGGCCGAGCCGGGCGCTACCGCATGGTGGACCCGGCGTCGGGACGGGCCGAGCCGGTGAACGCCGGCCGGGCCGCCTCCCTGCGGCCGGACGCGGTCTTCTTCTATCAGCCGCTGCCTCACGGCCGGGTGTCCGGCGCCGGCGCCCTGGCCCGGGTCGCGTTCCGCCGGTGGAAGGGCGACGTGTTCAGGTTCGCGACGGCGGGGCTGCTGGCCGGCCTGGTCATGCTGGCGCCGGCGGTCCTCGTCGGCGTCTTCGTCGATGAGGTGGCGCCGGCGGGGCGCGTGGGAACGCTGGCCTGGTTGACGGCGGGGATGCTGTTGCTGGCGCTGACGGCGGCCCTGCTCGAGGTGCTCGAAGGCACGGCCCTGATGCGTCTCGAAGGCCGCGCCGCCGCGCGCACCACGGCGGCGCTCTGGGACCGCCTGCTGGACCTGCCGGCCGCCTTCTTCCGCAACTTCACGGCCGGTGACCTGGCGACGCGCGCCATGGCGTTCCACGACTTGCGCAATCACCTGTCTGGGGTGGTCATGGGGGCGCTGCTGTCGACCGTCTTCCTGCTGCCGACGTTCGTCCTGCTGTTCCTCCACGACGCCGCGATGGGCTGGCTGGGCCTTGCCGGCGGCCTCGCCGCGCTGGCCGTCACCGTCACCCTCGGCCTGCGGCAAGTGCCTCATCACCGGCGGCTGCTCGCGGCGGAGCGCAAGCTGGCCGGCGTGGTGCTGCAGTTGATCGGCGCCGCGCACAAGCTGCGGGTCACGGGAAAGGAATGGACGGCGTTCGCGCGGTGGGCGCAGGGCTACCGGGAACAGAAGCGCAGCGAGATGAGCGTCGGCGTCCTGAACGAGCACCTGGTGGCGTTCACGGCCGCCGCGCCCCTGCTGGCCACCGCCGTGCTGTTCGCCGCGGCTCTCGGGAGGGGGCCCGACGCGCTGTCGGCAGGCGCCTTTCTGACCGTTTACGTGGCCTACATGGTGTTCATGTCGGCCGTTGCCGCGCTCGGCCGCTCGGTGTCGGGGGTGGCGGCCATCGTGCCGGCCGGCGAGCAGGTCGCGCCGATCCTCGAGGCCTCGCCCAAGGGCGCGGCCGCGGACGCCGCCGCGCCGGAGCTGCGCGGCGAGGTGCGCCTGGACACCGTGAGCTTCCGCTACGCCGAGGACGGCCCGCTGGTGCTGCGCGACGTCTCCATCGACGTTCGTCCCGGCGAGTTCGTCGCGCTCGTCGGCGGTTCCGGCGCCGGGAAGAGCACCGTGCTGCGCATCCTCCTCGGCCTCGAGAAGCCCTCGTCCGGCGGGGTGTACTACGACGGTCACGGCGTCGACCGCCTCAACCTGCGCGCCCTGCGTCGACAGATCGGCGTGGTGGTGCAGGACGGCTCGCTGCGGCCGCGGACCGTGCAGGACAACATCATCGGCATGGCCGCCGACCTGACGCTGGACGACGCGTGGCGCGCCGCCCGCCTCGCCGCCGTCGACCGCGACATCGGGGCGATGCCGATGGGCATGTTCACGGTCGGCGCCGAGAGCTCGGCGGTGTTCTCCGGCGGGCAGATCCAGCGCATCATGCTGGCGGCCGCGCTGGTGCGCAGACCGCGCGTGCTGCTGCTCGACGAGGCCACCGGCTGGCTCGACAACCGGACGCAGGCCGAGGTCATGGCGCGAATCGAGCAGCTCGCCGTCACCCGCATCGTCATCGCGCACCGGCTGTCCACCATCCGCAAGGCCGACCGCATCTACGTGCTCGACGAGGGACGGGTGGCCCAGCACGGGACCTTCGCGGAGCTGATCGAGACGCCGGGCGTCTTTCGCGACCTGGCGCGCCGCCAGATGGCCTGACGGCCCGTGGTGGAGGCTACCGACGAGCGGCGTCCCGGATGACGCCGGCGTCGTGCAGCGCCTCGAGCTCCGCGTCGCTCAGGTCCAGCTCGGCGGCGAGCACGTCGTCGGTGTGCTCGCCGAGGCGGGGCGGGCGCTTCATCGCGCCGCACGATGCCGGCGGCCCCGGCGCGAACCCCAGCATGCGTACCTTGCCGTGCACCGGCAGCTCCAGCTCGTGGATGAAGCCGCGCGCGGCCAGGTGCGGGTCCCGGTGCAGATCGGCCGTGTCCAGACACGCCGAACAGGGCACGCCGGCGCCGGCGATGGCCTCCATGACCTCGTACTTGGTGCGTTCACCGGTCCAGGCGCCGACCTCCTCGCGCAGCGCGCCGGCGTTCTGCAGGCGCCAGCGGGGGCTGTAGAAGCGGGGGTCGGCGCGCAGGTCGGCGCGGTCCATGGCCTTGCACAGGGCGTCCCAGTGGCCGTCGGTGAGGGGTTGGAGGTAGATGTAGTCGTTGGCGCCGAACGGCCTGCACGGATACAGGCCGGCCGGCGGCAGGCCGTGGGCGTTGCCGGTGCGCGGCGCCGCCCGCGCGCCCCACCTCGAGCCGACGAAGAAGTGCGAGCGCAGGTAGTAAGTCGCCGCCTCCTGCATCGACAGCTCGACCAGTTGCCCTTCACCGGTCCGCTGCCGATGCGCCCAGGCCGCCAGCACCGCCATCGCCGCCTGGAGGCCGGTGCCCGAGTCGGCCATCGTCGGTCCGGGCATCAGCGGCGGCCCCGCCGCCTCGCCGTTGACGGAGAACGCCCCCGCCGCCGCCTGCGCGGTCGGATCGACGCTGTGGAAGCCCGCGTAGGGGCCGCCGGCGCCGAAGCCCTTGATGCGCGCGTAGATCAGCCCCGGGTGGATGGCGCCGAGCGTTTCGTAGCCGATGTCGAACCGCTCGACGACGCCGGGACCGTAGTTCTCCACGAACACGTCGAACGCCGGCACCAGGCGCAGCAACAGCTCCCGGCCCTGCCGGCGGCCGAGGTCCACCGCCAGGCTGCGCTTGTTGGCGTTCCAGGCGCAGAAGAAGGCCGAGTAGCCGCTGGAGCCGTCGCGGCCGAAGACGCGGGCCCCGTCGCCCCGCTCCGGCGGCTCCACCTTGACCACGTCCGCGCCGAACCACGCCAGCACCTGCGTGCACGACGGGCCGGCCTCGTACTGGGTCATGTCGAGGACCTTCATTCCGTCCAATGCCGGCATCTCGGGTCTCCGGGTGGCGGTCGAGTCAGTCGCATCGCTGCGGGCCGCCGATGACCCCGGCGTCTCGCAGCGCATCGAGCTGCCCGTGGTCCAACTCGAGCTCGGCGCCGAGCAGCTCGTCGGTGTGCTCGCCCAGGCGCGGCGGGCGCTTCACCGGCACGCGGGACCTGGACAGGCGCGGCGCAAAACCCGGAGCGCGCACCTTGCCGTGCACCGGCAGGTCCAGCTCGTCGATGAAGCCGCGCGCCGCGAGGTGCCGGTCGCGCAGCAGCTCCGCCGTGTCCAGGCAGGCGGCGCACGGCACGCCGGCCGCGCCCAGCGTCTCCATGGCCTCGCGCTTGGTCCGCGCCCTCGTCCACGAGCTGATCTCCTCGCGCAGCGCGCGATGATTCTGGATGCGCCAGCGCGGGCTGTAGAAGCGCAGGTCGGCGCGCAGCTCGGGGCGGCCCATGGCCGCGCACAGCGATCCCCAGTGGCTCTCCGTCATCGGCATGAGATAGACGTGGTCGTTGGGGCCGAACGGCCGGCAGGGATAGAGGTCGCCGGGCGGCACGTCGCCGGCGTTGCCGGTGCGCCGCGCCGCCCGGGCGCCCCAGCGCGAGTTGATGGCGGCCCGCCCGCGCACGAAGAACGTCATGGCTTCCTGCATCGACAGATCGATCTGCTGCCCCCGGCCGGTGCGCAGCTTCTGCGCCCAGGCCGCCAGCACCGCCACCGCCGCATGCACGCCGGCGCCGGCATCGCCCATCGATCCCGGCATCGTCGGCGGCCCGTGGGGGTCGCCGTTGATCGAGAACGCGCCCGCCGCCGCCTGCGCGATCGGCTGCTGGACCGCGAAGCCGGCATACGGGCCGCGGTTGCCGAAGCCCTTGATGCGCGCGTAGATCAACCCCGGGTTGACCGCGTGCAGCGTCTCGTAGTCGATGTCGAGCCGCTCCATCACGCCGGGCCCGTAGTTCTCCACGAGGACGTCGAACTTCGCCGCGAGACGCAGGAACAGCGCGTGGCCCCGCTCGTTGCGGAGGTCGATCGCGACACTGCGCTTGTTGGCGTTCCACGCGCAGAACAGGGGGGCGTACGCCTCGTTGCGGGCGCGGTCGCCGCCCCGCGCGCGGTCCCCGCGCCCGGGCATCTCGACCTTCACGACGTCGGCGCCCAGCCAGGCCAATGCCTGCGTGCACGCGGGGCCGGCCTCGAACTGCGTCACGTCGAGGACCCTCATGCCGTCCAGTGCCGGCAAGCTCCACCTCCCCTTCCGTCGGCCGCGCCGCCGTCACCCGTCCGTGGTAAAACCCCGCGTCGCACCGAGACGGGCGAGGCGCCCGGCTGACAAGGCGTGACGAGGGAGCATATCGGCCATTCGACCGAGGAACAAAGCCGTCAGACGGATGCATCGCGGTCGAATGCAGCAGGGCCTTTCGCCACGAGTCGTTCAGCTCCCGGGTGGACGGACGACCACGGCCGCGTAGGCCTTGGCGCCGATGCGGCCGTTCGCGACGACGACCTTGACGTGGTTGATGGTCTGGTGGACCCGGTAGACCCCGCCGGGGCCGATCAGCCGCGCGGCGCGCGGCCACGCCCGCAGGCCCGCGGCCTTCGCGGGCACGCACCACGCCTTGTCCGCCAGCCGGTCGATCAGCGGCCGCCAGCCCGCGCGGTCGATGCGGAACCACTCGACGGGGCGAAACAGCTCCAGCCCCAGGCGTGGCGAGACGCCGCCCGCGGCGACGTCGAGGCTGAGCACGGCCCCGGGCCGGGTGAACTCGCTCGTCTCCGCCATGACCGACATGGCCGCGTCGGGAGAGCCCGGCCAGCGCAATCGTTCGAGCAGGCCGGGAAGCCCGGCCGCGTCGATGCGATGAACGACGAGGCGCACGGCGCGCGGCCGGCGCCCCGGCATCACGCCCGCCTGGGCGACGTAGCCGGCGCCGGAGAGGGCCTCGCACACGCGCTCGACCTGGCGCAGCTCCGCGGCGTCGGCGCGCCAGCCGGCCGCGGCCCGGAGTGCGGCGACGGTGTCCGCCGGATCTTCGTGAAGCCTCCGCACGGCGTCTTCCGAAGCGGTGTCGGGCACGAAGAAGATGCCGGGCGGCGGCGGTTCCTCCGGGAGTACGTCCGGCACGTCGTACTCGAGGACGACGGCGCCCTCCTTGCGTGACAGGAACGAGGTGGGGTCGCCCGCAGCACGGGCGAGGCAGGCGCCGAGGGCGGCCGCGGCGGAGCCGGACGGCGCCGCCTCGCCTTCGCGGATGTAGTGCGCGGCAAGGGCGGAGCCGCGCACGGGGAATACGCAGAAGTCCGCCTCGGCCGCTTCGCGTCCCAGCGCGAACTCGAAACCGAACTGCTGGTCGATGACGGCGAGAGGCAACCGCCCCGCCGTCGCGAGAAGGCGCTCCCACCCCCCGCCGCTCAGCAGGGCCGGCGGGAACATTTGCCTCATGCCGCCGAGCAAGCTCCCGAAGCACCGGCGGCCGTCCGACCGCGAGCCGGCTTCGGACCTGTCGTCCAGACGCGTGCCTCCGCTTCCGATTTCGCTCCGGAACTGCCACGTCAGGCGAGCGGCCGCTGCGCCGGCCGAACCGTCGGGCGGGCGAGCAGTTGCCGGCGTCAGGCGAGCGGCCGCGGCGCCGGCCGGACCGTCAGACGGGCGAGCACCAGCCGTTCTTACCGCCGGCGACGGCGCGCATGTCCTCTTCCGCGAGCGCGGCCGAAGGCGGAAGCACCAGGTGCGCGGTCGTGGCGCTGTCCTCGTGCACCTCGATGCTGAAGTCGTCCGGAATGGACAGGTCCAGCTCTTCCTCCATCACCGTCTTGGGATCGGCCAGCAGGCGGGCCCGGAACTCCTCGTTCTCGACCGCCTTGTTCCGCACGTAGTCGTGGAACTCCTCCACGGTCTGAAACTCCTGAGCCATCCATCCACCTCCTTCGACAAGTGCGATCCGGGAGTTGCAGCATTACCGCACGGTCACACTCTGAGAGTATAACCTGATCAGAGTGCGATATTCTGAAGACCACATGTATACTCGTGCTGCATATCGTGACAAACAGGAGCGTCCGGACGTAGCCGGAGCAGATTCGGCATAGCAGCGGGACCTTCAGGTCGCGAGATGTGGGCCGCGAAGGGACCATGCGCCGCCTGAAGCGTCGCCCCGCCGACGCGGTGCTCTCCACGGTCGGGTCAGACCGGTGAGGCCGAGCCCGGCAACGGGTCGGCTGTGCTGAATGTCGAATCGGACACGGGCGCGCCCGTGAGAGTCGTGGACATCGCCCCGTTGCGTGCCGCGGTCGCGTTGCGCGACGACGACGAGGGCCGCGAGGCGGCCAGCATCGACTTCGGCCGTCTGGTCCGCAAGACGCCGCGTGCGGTGGTGAAGCCCCGGTCGCCCGACGACGTACGTCGAACCGTCGACTTCGCGTGCCGCGCGCGCTGCCCCGTCGCCGTCCGCGGCGCGGGTCACTCCCAGGCCGGGCAGTCGCTCACCGACGGCGGCATCCTGCTCGACATGACCGGCCTCGACCGCATCGGCGAGATCCGGGACGGCGCGGTCCGCGTTCAGGCGGGGGCGACGTGGCGCAAGCTCGTCCGCCACGTCCAGGCCCGGGGCTATCTCCCGCCGGTGCTGACGACGAGCCTGGACGTCACCGTCGGCGGCACGCTGTCGACGGGGGGGTTCGGCGCCTCCTCGCATCGCTACGGCGCGCAGAGCGACAATGTCGACGAGCTCGTCGCGGTGGCCGGAGACGCCCGGCGGTTGCGTTGCTCGCGAGCGGAGAACCCGGCGCTGTTCGACGGCGTGCGTGGCGGGCTCGGTCAGTTCGCGGTGATCACGGAGGCGCGCATCCGGCTGCGCCGGGCGCTGCCCAGGGTCCGGACGTTCTTCCTGGCCTACGACGACATCGAAGCGCTCTTGCGGGACCAGCGGCAGGTCGTCTCCGACGACCGCTTCGAGTACGTCGCCTCCACCTGCTTCCCGCGCACCGTGGGGCTCGCACGTCTGCTGGCGCGCGGGTCGCCGTTCGCGGAGAGACGCTACGTCATGAGCCTGACGACGGAGTTCGACGGCGAGCTCGACGCCGGCGGCGCGCTCGCCGGACTGCGCGGCGGGCGGCTTCTCGGCGTGGAGGACGGCTCGGCCCGGGACGTTCCCTTCGGCCCGGATCGGTCGGGGCCCGGGAACCGGGACGACCGGAGCCTGGCGCATCCGTGGATCGAGGGGATCCTTCCGTGGCGCGACGCCGGACGCCGCGTCGCGGAAGTCCTGGCCGGGCTTCCGCGCGACCTGCCGACGGACACCGCCGTGCTCCTGTGGTCGGCGCGCCGCGACCGGTTCGGCACCCCCATGCTCGCGCTTCCCGCCGGCGAGATGCTGATGGGATTCGCGGTTCTGCCCGCCGTGAAGCCGGAGGCGCTGGCGCGGCTGCTGCCGGGTCTGGAAGCGGCCGGCCGCCGGTTGACGGCAATGGGCGGCAAGCGCTACCTGTCCGGCTGGATCGACTACGACCACGAGCAGTGGCGCGACCACTTCGGCGAGCTGTGGCCGCGGGTTCTGGAATGGAAGGCGTCGTTCGACCCGCACGGCATACTGAACCCGGGCTTCATCCGCTATCGGCCGGCGCCGCCGGCCTGACCCGCGCACGAGGAGACGGGGTGGACGAACGGTTGCGGCAGGCCGCGGGGGCGGCGGTCGAGGGCGGCCTCGACTTCCTGGAGGACGCCGTGGCGTCGAACGGTGCCTGGCCAAGCTGGCGGTACAACGACACCGGGCTCGCCGGCGGCCGGCATCTCGAGTATCCGGCCTTCACGGCCGCGCTCGGCTTGCTCGCGCTCGACGCCTGCGACCATGCGCGGGCCCGGGCGCTGGTCGCGCGGACGCGCGGCTTCGTCCGAAGCTGCATGCAGTACCCCGGCAGATGGAGCTACCCGGGCCTGCCTCCGTCCGTCGACGACACGGCGATCTGTGCGCTGGCGGCCGGCCCGCATCCCTGGCTTCGCATGGGCAGGCTCCGGGGTCTGAACTTCGACGCGATCCTGTCGCATCGCGACGGCGACGGTCGGTTTCTCCTGTGGATGCCGGGCGAGGACTGGCCGCCGGGACTCGACAACGAGGTCGACGCCGTGGTCAACGCCAACGTGCTCGCCTACCTGGGAGACCACGCGGAAACGCGCGCGGCGCGGCGCTGGATCGAGACCGTGGTCGCGGACCGGCGCGAGGCCGGCGCCTCGCCGTACTACATCGAGCCCCTGGATCTCCATTTCGCGCTGGCGCGCGCCACCTGCTTCCGCGACGGCCTCTTCAGCGAGCTGCGTCCGACCCTGGCGAGCCGCCTCCGGGAACGCCTCGATGCCGACGGCGGGCCCGGCGACCCCATGCGCACGGCGCAGGCGTTGTCGGCGCTCGACATGCTCGCCGCGGATCCCGACGAAGCCGTGACGGCCGCGGTCGTCGAGAGGCTGATCGAGGCCCGACGCGGGGACGGAAGCTGGCCGCCGTGCCTGGCCTGGAAGGAGCCGCCCGGGTGGGCCGAGTGGGTCGCGGCCAACGAGGGTCCGCGGCACGTGCGGCCGCCGCGCGGCTTCGCCTCCGAAGCGATGACCACGGCATATTGCATCGAAGCCATGCAGCGGTCGCTCCGATAGATCATCGATTGGCACGTGATGTTCCGGCAGGATCTCCGACACGCTCTCCGGCGTCTGGTCGAGGACCGGTCGCTCAGCCTCATGGCGGTGGCCGCGCTCGGGCTCGGCATCGGCGCCAACGCCACCGTCTTCGCGGTCGTCCATGCCGCGTTCATCCGCGGCCTGCCGTTCGACGAGCCCGGGCGTATCGTCAGCGTCTCGTCACGCGACAGCGCCAGCGGAGAGGCCGGGGGCGTCTCGCTCCCCGACTTCGAGGACTATCGCGCCGCGGCCGCCTCGTTCAGCGGACTGGCCGCCTTCACGATCGGCGGGACCGCGAACCTGAGCGACGCCGGTCGTCCCCCCGAGCGGATCGCGGGGTCGCTGGTCACGCCGAACACGTTCCGCCTGCTCGGCCAGCCGGTGCTGCTCGGCCGCGACTTCCTGCCCGAGGAAGGCGAGCGGGGCGCCGACCGCACCGTCATCCTGAGCCACCGCGTGTGGCAGGACCGCTACGCGGGCGACCCCGGCGTGCTCGGCCGGGTGGTGCGCGTCGACGACGAGCCGTCGACGATCGTCGGCGTCATGCCGGAAGGCATGCGCTTCCCGCTGAACGCCGACGCCTGGCAGCCCTTGCAGCCGACCGACGCCCTGGACCGCCGCGACAACCGGATGCTCGCGACCGTCGGCCGGCTCGCCCCCGGGGTCGGTCTCGACGCCGCGCAGGCCGAGATGCGCACGCTGGCGGGGCGGCTCGGCCGGCAGTATCCCGACACGAACGAGCGTACGGACGCCGTGGTCGAGACGTTCAACGACTGGGTGAACCCCGCCAACCTCGAGCTGGCCGTCCTGACGTTGATGGGCGCGGTGGTGTTCGTCCTGATCATCGCCTGCGCCAACGTCGCCAACCTGCTGGTCGCGCGATCGGCGCATCGGGCGCGCGAGGTCGCCGTCCGGGTCGCGCAGGGCGCCACGCAATGGCGGATCGTCCGCCAGTTGCTGACGGAGAGCCTCGCCCTCGGCGCGGTGGGCAGCGCCGCCGGCCTCGGGCTGGCCGCGGCCGGCATTCGCCTCCTCGACGTCTCCACGCGCGACATCGGCAAGCCGTTCTGGATGACCTTCCACCTCGACGGCGCGGTCGTCGCCTTCCTCGCCCTCGCGTGCGTCGGCTCGAGCGTGCTCTTCGGGCTGGCGCCCGCGCTGCACGTCTCGAAGACCCCGGTCGGCGTGCTGCTGCGGGAAGGGGGCCGCACCGGGGCCGGCGGGATGCGGGCGCGCCGCCTCGCGGCGGCGATGGTCGTCGTCGAGGTGGCGCTGGCGGTCGTCCTGCTGGCGGGGGCGGGCCTGATGATCCGGAGCTTTCAGGAGCTCTATCGGATCGACCTCGGGTTCGATCCGGCACGGGTGCTGACGGGACAGATCACGCTGGTCGCCCGGAAGTACCCCGAGCCGGACGATCGGCTGCAGTTCGTCGAGCGGCTTCAGCGGCGCCTGGATGCGATGCCCGGGATTCGCGCCGCGAGCGTCGCCACCACCTTCCCCCTCTCCGGCGGGTTGCAGCGCCCGCTCGAGATCGACGGTCGGCCCTCGCCCGACGGCGCCCCCGCGCCCACCGCGACGACGCTGAGCATCGGCCCACGGTACTTCGAGTCGCTCGGCGTCTCGCTGACGCGGGGGCGCGCGCTGACCCTGGAGGACGGCCGCGCCGGGGCGGAATCGGTGGTCGTGAACCCGCGTTTCGCCGCCCGGTTCTTTCCCGGCGACGACCCCCTCGGGCGGCGGATCCGCCTGCAGGTGCGGGGCGAGCCGCCCGGCCCGTGGCTGACAATCGTCGGCGTGGGCCCGAGCGTTCGGCAGGCCGCGGCGCAGGTGCCCGACCCCGATCCGGTCGTCTACCTGCCGTATCGGCTCGACGCCGGCGGCCCGGCCGCGCGGCAGTGGCCGCTCGCCCTGCAGCTCCTGACGGCGGGCGACCCTGCCGCGTTCGTCCCGCAGCTCCGCGCGGCGGTGGAGGCCGACCCCGACCTGCCGGTGTTCGGCGCCCAGTCGATGTCGGCCCGGCTCCGGGACGCGCGCTGGACGTACCTGCTCTTCAGCGGCCTGCTCGGCATCTTCGCGGCGATCGCGCTGGTCCTCTCGACGCTCGGGATCTACGCGGTCGCGGCGTACTCGGTGACGCAGCGGACGCGCGAGATCGGCATCCGCATGGCCCTCGGCGCCCCGCCCGGACACGTCATCCGGGTGGTCCTGCGCCGCGGGCTCGCGCAGGTGGGGGCCGGACTGATCGTGGGGGCGGCCGGCGCGTTCGCGGTCGGCCGCCTGATCGAGAGCCTGCTGGTGCAGACGACTCCCCGCGACCCCGTGACGCTGGCGATGGTGCTGGCGGCGCTGGCGGCGGCGACGGTCGTCGCCTGCGTCGGCCCGGTGCGCCGGGCGGCCGGGATCGATCCGATGGAGGCGTTGCGGTTCGACTGAGGCCGGGAACGCCTCGGCGGCATTCGGCGAGAACCGGGCGCCGTCCTCGATAGACGGAGGCGTTGCGGTTCGATTGAGGCCGGGAACGCCTCGGCGGCATCCGGCGAGAACCGGGCGCCGACCTCGATAGACGGCGGAGGACGCTTCTCCCGATGCCACTCCAGGTGTGCCGCCACCGCCGGGCCCACGACACCGGGGCTGAACACGGTCGAGGGCGATGGCCGGGCGGCGGAACCCCGCCAGGCTCGGGCCCCGCGACCGCGGGCGGGGTCGAGGAATGCTGGCCCTTGCCCAGCGCCGACAGGTCGGGCCCCGCGATCGCGGGCGGGGTCGCCGGCGCCTCCGGGGTGGATGAGTCGGTGATATCGGGCTCGCGCGACCGCCGGCGGGGTCGGGGTCGCCCTTGCGCGGCCAGGGATGATATGCCAACCTACCGAGAGCCCGGCGCGGCTCCGCCTCCGACCGCCGCGATGCCGCGGGTCCGACGCGCCGACCCGGTGGCGAACGGAACGCGATCGAACGCCGCTCCGCCCATGAGGACGGTGACGAGAATCACCTCGCCGTGTGTCGGGCGCAAGCCGTGTGTCGGGCGCGCAAGCCGTGTGTCGGGCGCGCAAGGCCGCAGACGCGGGGCGCGCCCGGGCGCAGTTGACAATCCAGTATCGATCACTGTCCTGACAGCCCGTGGTGAAAGCCCCGCGTTGCACCGCGCCCGGAGGTCGCCAGTAAAGGCGGAGATGCCCGCCTGACCAAGCGTGAGGAGGGCGCATACTGGGCATACGCAACCGACGAACAACGCAGTCAGGCGGGATGCATCGCCGCTCGAATGCAGCGGGGACTTACGCCGGGCTGCCGGAGGCCGCACCGGTTCGAGGGAGCCCGGGAGAAAGGAATCCAGGAGAAAGTGGCCACCGAGTCCGCCGGCGCGATCTCCGGCGCCTTCGACCAACTGATCCGCAAGGCGATCGCGCAGGAACGCTGGAGACCGATTCTGGCGCCGTACGAGGGGGCGGACGACCGCCGCAGCCTGCTGCAGCTTGCGGTCACCCTGCTCCTGTACGGCGCGGCGTGGGCGCTGATGCTCCGGAGCGTGGAGGTCGGCTACTGGGCGACCGCGATCGTCGCCTTGCCGGCCGCGGGTCTGATGGTGCGGCTGATCATCATTCAGCACGACTGCGGCCACGGCTCGTACTTCACGTCGCGACGGGCGTGCAACGCCGTCGGCAGCGCGCTCGGGGTGCTGGTGCTCACGCCCTACGACTACTGGAAGACGACTCACGCATTGCACCACGCTCACGCCGGCAACCTGGACAGCCGCACGGGCGGTGACGTCGACACGCTGACGGTGGCCGAGTACGACGCGCGGGGGTGGCGGGACCGGCTGGAGTACCGCCTGATTCGCAACCCGGTCGTGATGATCGGCATCCTGATCCTGCTGCAGTTCGTGGTCGTGCACCGTTTTCCCGGGGGCATGCCGCGTTCCTGGACGCGGGAGCGGCGCTCGGTGTGGTGGACCAACGCCGCCCTGGCCGTGGTGCTGGCGGGCATCTGGCTCGCCGCCGGCGTCGAGCGCCTCCAGCAGGTCGTGATCATCCAGGGCATGGTCATGCTGTACGGGTGCGCGTTCGCCGGCTGGATCAACCACACGCAGCATCAGTTCGAGGACGCCTACTGGCGCCGGTCCGACGAGTGGGACTTCTTCGACGCCGGGTTGCGGGGCTCGTCCTGGCTCGCGCTCCCGAGACCGCTGCAGTGGCTGACCGCCAGCATCGGCCTCCATCACGTGCACCATCTGAGCACCCGCATTCCGAACTACCGCCTGCAGCGCTGTCACGACGAGAACCCGGAGCTGTGGTCCGCCCACCGAATCACGTTGCGGGACGGGTTCAAGGCGCTGAATCTCGCGCTCTGGGACGAACGGCGCGGCAAGCTGATTTCGTTCGGCGAGTACCGCCGGTCGGCCCGGTCGATGACGCATCCCTTCCCGTCACGCTCGTGATGAGCAGCCCTCGTCCACCACGGGCCAACACGATCTTCACCGCCACATGGCCTCGTCGATTCGGGCGAACTCCTCGATGGCGCGTTCCATCTCCTCCGCTTCCTCCGGGGTCCAGGTCCCAATCAGGTGATCGAGTGACGAACCGACGACGTGCGCGCCGGCAGACTCCCTCCCCAGACCTGCGCCTCGACGAAGCAGCCTCAGTACCGCCTGATTCAACGAGATGCCTTCCCGGGCCGCCAAGCCCCGGATGCAGCGCGACAACTCGGCGTCGAACCCCTGATCGTCAATTGGCGCATGGCATTTTCCCGCCGGGACGACTCGCTATCCGTTCCATTGTGACTCATGGGAACGACTCGTCGCCAACCGCCGAGAGCTCCAGGCGGGTCGTGGCGCGCTCCGGCGCACGGGTCCGCGGCGCGGCGGACCTGGAGTCCCGCCGTAGACGACGACCCGCGCCAGGAGGGCTGGGCCTGCCCGGAGGGTGGCTGGACGCCGCCCCCTCCCTGCTTCCGTCTCACACCAGCGGCCGGGTGTCGACGGTCACCGTGAGCACGTCGAGGTCGTAGAACTGCTCGTGCTTCACCTCCTTCGCCACGTGGCGGAGGAGGCGCGGCCCGACGTCCCTGGCGATCTCGTGGTCCTCGTCCAGCTTGCCGAGGCGGTCCTCCAGGTTGACGTCGTCGGGACCGGCGACGAGCTCGATCTGGAGGACGTCGTCGAGGGAACGCACCGCGACGCGGACGGGTTGCGGCCCCGACGCCTCCTGGCGCTCCAGCAGGTACAGGAACGCCTCCTCGCCGGCGAGCTGCAGGCGGTTGACGGCCAGCTCGTCCCAGCCGGCGCGTTCCGCCGCGCGGTCGAGGGCGGCGCGCAGCTTCGGCAGCGAGCGCACGCTCGGCTCGAGCACGTCGCGGTGGGCGCGCTGCTTGAGGGACGCCAGCAGGGTCAGGATCATGGCGACGATGCCCCCGGCGGCCATGCCGTTGTCGAGGATGCCGCGGGGCCAGTCGGGCAGGTGGTCGGGAAAGATGGCGCCGTACTGGAAGCCGAGGCCCACCCAGAACGAGATGCAAACGATGAGGCCGCGCTCGTAGCCGAACCCGCCGGTGGTGACCAGTCGCACGCCCTGGCGGAACAGCAGCACGACGAAGATGAAGATGTAGACGCCGGCGACGGGGTAGGGGACGACCTGCAGCAGCGCCGGGAGCTTGGGCATGAACGCGGTGAGGACGATGATGATCCCGCCCCAGAGGGCGACCCGCCGCGACGCGACGCCCGTGAGGTCGGCGATGGAGATGCTGCTCGAATAGGTGGTGTTGGGCACCGTGCCGGCGAGGCCCGAGAGCAGGTTGCCCACGCCGTCCGCGTTCAGCGCCCGCTGGACGACCTTGAAGTCGACCGGCACCGCGGTGCGGTGCGAGACCCGTTGTATCGCGATGGCGTCGCCCCAGGTTTCGATGGCGCCGATGACGGTGACGATGACGAACGGGACGAGGAGGCCGAAGAAGCGCCCGTCGAACGAGAGGTCCAGGCCCGGCCAGCCGCTCCGGGGCAGGCCGAACCAGGCGGCGTCGACGAGCGGCGTCCAGTCCAGCATCCCGGTCGGGGCGGCGGCGGCGGTCCCCACCACGATGCCGAAGAGGGGCGCCCACAGGCGGGCGGCCCCGCGCGCGTACAGCGACACCAGGATGATGGTCACGAAGGACACGAAGGCGACCAGCGGCCCGCTCGGCGACGCGGGATCGACGCCGGGGGGGACCTCCGACAGCATGTCGGTGGTGATGGGGAACACGTTGACCGCGATCAGCATGATCACGGTGCCGCCGACCGTCGGCGTGATCAGCCGGCGGAAGAACGACAGCCGCGCGGAGAAGAAGAACTGCACCAGCGACGAGGCGACGACGAGGGTCGCGAGCAGCGACAGGCCGCCCGCCGCCACCGCCGCCGCCGAGACGCCGATGAACGCGCCCGACGTGCCCATGTAGAGGGCGTAGCCGGCCCCCATCGGACCCGTCGGCCTCGCCTGCAGGATCGTGGAGAGACCGCTGACGACCAGGGCCGCGAACACCGCCCACTCCAGCCCCTCGGGGTAGTCGGCGGCGTTGAGGACGATGATGGGAATGAGGATGATGCCGGTCAGGACGAGCGTCACCACCTGCAGGCTGAGCCCGAGGGTCAGCCCGTCCGACGGCGTCTCGTCGACGGCGTAGCGCAGGCGGGAGCTCGAGGCGGGTTCGCTCATGGAACGGCTGCTCCTTCAACCACGAAACGGGAGCGGCCCGCCGCCGGTTCACGCGACGCCGCGGGCCGAGGCCAGCCGGGACGCCTTGTAGGCGGCAGGGACGGGCAGGGCGAGCCGCACCGGGGGACCACCGATCCATGGCCCCCGGCCCCGCATTCCCCTTGCTTTCGCCCCTGCCTGGAGAATCGCGGGAGCCCGCGACTCCCCCGGTTGCCGCGGGTCACCCGATGAAGCGCGGGGCGATCAGCAGCACCAGGGCGGGGACGACGGTGACGGCGATGAAGTCCATCAGCATGCCGTAGCGGATCATGTCGGTGATGCGGACCCGGCCCGAGGCGTAGACGATGGCGTTGGGCGGGGTGGACACCGGCAGGGCGTCGGCGACCGAGGCGGACAGCGCGGCCGCGACCGACGGGATGATCGGGTTGACCCCCGCCGCCACCGCGATCGAGATGACGATGGGCACCGCGATGTTCGTCGCCGCGGTGTTCGACATCGTCTCGGACAGGATGACCGTGAACAGGGCCGCCGCGAACGTCAGGGTGACCAGCTCGCTGGTCGGCACCAGTCCGGTGATGCCCTCGGCCACGACCCGGGCGAGGCCGGTCGACGCGGCCAGCCCGCCCAGGGCGAGCCCGCCGCCGAACAGGAGGATGGTGCCCCAGTCGATCTGGGCCGCCTGCTTCCAGGTGATGGTGGTGGGCTCGGTCCGGCTGATGGGCAGCAGGAACAGGAGCGCCACGCCGAGGAGCGCGGCCACCGCCTCGGGCACGCTGGCCAGCACCGAGCTCGCGACGGGATGGTCGGCGCCGAGCACGAGGGCGAGGAGGCCGGGGCCCACCCACAGGCAGACGGTGACGCCGAACGCGATCACGGCGTTGATCTCGCCGCGGCGCCACGGCCCGAGGGCGGCCTTGCGCTCGGCGATGATGCGGTCGGTGCCCGGAATCTCCTTCATGCCCGTCTGTCCGACCCAGTTGAGGTAGACGAAGACGATCGCCATCAGCACGATCACGATGGGCACCGAGAACAGCATCCACTGCACGAACGTGATCCGGAAGTCGAGCTGCTCGCTGAGCATCCCCACCGCGATCAGGTTCGGCGGGGTGCCGACCGGCGTGGCCATGCCGCCGCGCGAGCAGCAGTACGTCGTCATCAGCATCAGCGCCGTGCCGTACTTCTTGGGGACGTCCGCCGTCGACTCCATGAACCGGATCAGCGATATGCCGAGGGGGACGAGCATCGCCGCCGTCGCGGTGTTGCTCATCCATGCCGAGAGGGCGGCGGCGATGAGGCCGTAGGCGAACAGGATGCGCGTCGGCCGGGCCCCGATGATCGGCAGCGAGAGGACCCCGAACGCCACCCGCTCGTTCACCCGGTGGACGAAGAGGGCCTGGGCGAGGATGAAGCTGCCGATGAACAGGAAGATGGTGGTGCTGGCGAACGGCCGGAAGGTCTCGCCGGCCGGGGCCACCTGCAGGAAGATGGCCAGCGTCGGCCCCAGTAGCGCGGTAACGGCCAGCGGCACCGCCTCGGTGATCCAGAACACGATGACGAGGGCCATGACCGCCGCAAGCCGGTGCCCCTCGGGCGTCAGCGACTCGAAGGGCCACGCGAGGACCAGCAGGAACGCCAGCGGCCCGACCACGAGGCCGATCTTCCGCCGCTTCTCGTCGAACGCGGCTTCCGCGGCGGACTTGGCGGGGCGTGGGTCTCTCGGCTCGGCGCCGACGGTCGACGAGGGGGACTCGGATGTCATAAGCTGGTCGATCTATCACACTTCCGGGCCGCGTCAAAGCCGCTCGGCCGGCCCGGCTTCCGCGCGCAACGCCGGTGGCGGCTCGCGGCAGAGCAACCCGCCCGCGTCCACGGGAATCACCTGCGACGGCCCGACGCCCGGAGAGGGCCGCGGCGTCGCGCGGCTCTGCGCGATCTGCACGCCGCGCCCCGACGTGCTATTCTCTAGGTGGAGATTCCCGGCTTCGACGAGGAAGGTGCCCTGTGATGGACCAGACGGTTTTCGCGCTCATCGGTACGCTCGGCGTTCCCGAGCTGATCATCATTTTCCTGATTCTGATGCTCATCTTCGGCGCCAACCGGCTGTCCGGGCTCGGCCGCGGCATGGGTCAGGCGATCCGCGGGTTCAAGGACGAGATGGGCGCGAAGGAGAAGCCGGCCGAGGCCGACCCGCCGCGCGACGCCTGACGCGGCTCGCCCCACGGTACGCGGGAAGGGCCGGCGCGCCCGGCAAGGCACGCCGGCCCTTCGACCAATCCGCATCCCACCGGAGAGCGGCCGGCCTTCCGGATCGCTTTTCCGCCTGCCGAATCGTCGCCTGCGGTTCCGCTCGGTGCCGACTGGCCCGCTCGGGAGTCGCCACCGTTTCGCGTGCAGAGTCCCTGACTCGCCAATCGCCGCCTTCAGCTCCGCCGGGCGCCCGACCAAACGCTCACGGCCACGCTTCGCGCAACCACCCCAACCGCATGAAGTAGGGTAGCCTGTCCGCCCGCGGGCACCGTTCGGCGTCGAGGCCACAATGGGGCAGCCTGACCAGCCGAACATCGCCGCAGGCGCACGAATCGGCGTCCCGCTTTGCGACCCCCTGTCGCGCGGGGGTTGGTGTGTCTTCACCCCCGCGTAACTTTCACGGCGACCCTGCAGGAGTCCGCGCCGTTCTACGGCGCAGTCCCCTAGCTTAGCTAGTCGAGACCGAGGTCGCGCATGTGCGCCACCAGGTCCCGCCCCGCCCTCGACGGGTTGACCCGCTTGTCGATGCGCAGGATGCGGCCGTCGCCGCCGATGATGAAGGTCCAGCGGGCAGGGAACCCGCGCCCGCCGGCGGGCACGACCCCGTAGGCCTCGGCGACCTCCCGTGTCGGATTGCTCAGGATGGGGAAGCCGGCGCCGAGCGACTCGGCGAACCGCCGGTTCGTATCGGGGTCGTCGACGCTGATCATGAAGTACGCCATGTCGATGGCGTTCAACTCGTCGCTGGACTCACGCAGCGACCTGCACTGGGCCGTTCAACCGCCGGTGAACGCCATGGGGAACCACGCCAGCACCACCGGCGTCCCCGCGTAGTCGGACAGGCTGTGGGTCCTGCCGTCGCTGCCCGGCAGGCTGAACGCCGGCGCCGCGTCGCCGACCTTCAGCGGCTGGGCCGACGCCCCCCTCACGCCCACCGCGGCCACGGCCACCAGGACCAAGACGCACAGCGCAACGAGCATTCTCATTCTCTCCCGCTCCTCCGACTGACTCGCCAGCCGAACCGACGTCCCGCCAAGGGAGGCTGCATCCTACCATGCCCCGTTCCCGCGCCCCCCGGAGGCCGCCGGCCCGTCCCCTGCCGTGGGGTCGAGCACCCCGATGTAGGGAAGATGCCGGTAGCGCCCGGCATGGTCGAGGCCGTAGCCGACCACGAACCGGTCGGGGATGGTGAACCCCACGTGGTCGATGTCGACCTCGACCCGGCGGCGCGAAGGCTTGTCGAGCAGGGCCACGGTGCGGAGGGACCGGGGCCGGCGGCGGCGCACCGCGTCGATGAGCGACGCCAGGGTCCGCCCGGTGTCGACGATGTCCTCGACGATCAGAACGTCGCGGCCCGCGACGTCGTCCTCGAGGTCCTTCACCAGCCGCGGCGGGCCGGACGGACGCGTCCCCGACCCGTAGCTCTCCAGCCTGACGAAGTCGACGGTGGCCGGCCTCGCCAGCGCCCGCATGAGGTCCGCGAGGAAGACGACCCCGCCCTTGAGGACCGACACCAGGTGCACCTCGCACGTCTCGACATAGCCCGCGCAGACCTCGGTTCCGAGCTCACGGACACGCTCCCGGATCCGATCGGGGGTGAACAGGACGGACGGCGCCGGTCCGTGGCTCATGCGCGAAGCGGGTTGCCCGGGAGACCCAGGCCGCACGAAGAGAGGGACCGGCCGCCGGCGTGCACCCCTTCATCCGGGATGCAGGGCGACCGCCGCGCATTCGACCGGCAGGCCGATGCGCAACACGCGGTCTTCGCCACAGGCTGCAAGCGTCGAGGAAGTGGTGGGCGCTAGTGGATTCGAACCACTGACCCCCGCCGTGTGAAGGCGATGCTCTACCACTGAGCCAAGCGCCCACTCCGCGGTCGGCGGCCCATTGTACCTCACGCCGGCAACCGGCGGCCAATCACGGCACCGCCTCGAGCAGGGCCCGCAACATGCGCGCGTAGCTCGCGTCGGCCTCCGCGTGCTCCGCCGTCGCCTCGTCGGTGAACATCACCACGTTCCCGGCCACGTTCGCGCTGTCGCCCGGCGCCCCCGCCTGCAGGCCGTTGGCGCCGACATCGGTCACCAGCACCTTGCTCTCGGCGACCGACGCCATGTTGAGGTCCATGTAGACGTCGCGAAAGCTGCCGGCGGCGAGCTTCTGCTCGACGTAGATCGAGGGGTCCATGCGGGCCGACACGACCATGAGCTGTCCCGGAAAGCGGAGGGCGGCCACGAACCGGTCGTCGCCCTGCGGGCCTTGCGGGTCGCGGGCCGCGATGCTGTCGAGCTGCGCGCTCTCCAGGGCCGCGGCCAACTGCCCCGCCAGCGGCGCCGACTCCTGACCCTGCGCCCAGGACGCGGCGCCCACGATGAGCACCGTGACCGCCGCAAACACCGCGGGTCTCGCTACACACCGAACGCATCCCAACATGGTGCCCTCCTATGTCTCGAGCAGCTTCTCGTCCTCCTCCGTCGACACCGAGCAATCGCGACACGACGAGCGCGCGTGAAGCCGCGCACCCGAAACGGTCCAATGCGGTGGATTTGCGCCGGGCTCGCAGCCCGCCAACCGACGCCTTCGGCTCCGCTCGGCGCCCGGCCGAGCCTCCTCGAGTCGCACCGTGCCACGGCGCGGACTCCCGGCCCATTCTACACCCGGTCCGCACCCCCTGTACGCGGAAACGCGCCCGTCAGGACAGCGCGTAGCCGGGGCTGCGCAGCGCCTTGATCTTGTCGCGCAGGGCCGCCGCCCGCTCGAACTCGAGGTTGGCCGCCGCCGCCCGCATCTCCGTCTCCAGCGACCGGAGATGGTCGTCGAGGTCGGCCTGCGACCCGAACGTCTCCGCCGTCTCGCGGACCGCCGGCACCGTCACGTAGTCCCGCTCGTAGACCCCGGACAGGACGTCGTCGATGTCCTTCACGATCGACTCCGGGGTCAGCCCGTGCTCGAGGTTGAAGGCCTCCTGGAGCGACCGGCGGCGCTGCATCTCGTCGAGGGCGGCCCGCATCGAGTCGGTGACGACATCGGCGTACATGATCACCAGCCCGTTGACGTTCCGGGCGGCCCGGCCCGCGGTCTGGATGAGGGAGCCCGACGACCGCAGGAAGCCCTCCTTGTCGGCGTCGAGAATCGCCACCAGCGACACCTCGGGCAGGTCGAGCCCCTCGCGCAGGAGGTTGATGCCCACGAGCACGTCGAACACCCCCCGCCGCAGGTCCCGCAGTATCTGCACCCGCTCGAGGGTCTCGACCTCCGAGTGCAGGTAGCGCACCTTGACCCCGAGCTCCTGGTAGAACTGCGTCAGGTCCTCGGCCATCCGCTTGGTGAGGGTGGTCACCAGCACCCGCTCGCGGCGCCCGGCCCGCTGCCGGATCTCGTGCAGCAGGTCGTCGACCTGCCCCTTCACGGGACGGACGTCGACGACGGGGTCGATCAACCCGGTGGGACGGATGATCTGCTCGACCACGACACCCTGGCTCTGGTCGAGCTCGTACGGCCCGGGTGTGGCCGACACGAAGACCACCTGGCCCACCCGGCCCTTCCACTCGTCGAACGTGAGGGGGCGGTTGTCGAGGGCCGAAGGCAGGCGGAACCCGTGCTCCACCAGCATCTCCTTCCGCGAGCGGTCGCCGTGGTACATGCCGCGCACCTGCGGGACGGTCTGGTGGCTCTCGTCGACGATGGTCAGGGCGTCGGGCGGCACGTAGTCGAGCAGGGTCGGCGGGGGCTCGCCGGCGGCTCGGCCCGACAGGTGCCGGGCGTAGTTCTCGATGCCGTGGCAGTAGCCGATCTCGCGCATCATCTCGAGGTCGAACATCGTGCGCTGGTGCAGCCGCTGCGCCTCGAGCAGCTTGCCGATCGACTCGAGGTCGCCGCGGCGCTCGGCGAGCTCGGCCTTGATCGCCTCGACCGCCTCGAGGGTCCGCGCCTTCGGCGTCACGAAGTGCGACTTCGGATAGACCGCGATCTTGTCGTGACGCCGCAGGGTCCGGCCGGTGACGGGGTCGAAGCTGATCAGCTCGTCGACCTCGTCGCCGAAGAGCTCGATGCGAACGCCGACGCTCTCGTAGGACGGGTGCACCTCGACGACGTCGCCGCGCACCCGGAAGGTGCCGCGGTCGAACTCGTGGTCGTTGCGCTCGTACTGGATCTCGACCAGCTTGCGCAGGATCCAGTCGCGCTCGACGCGCTGCCCCCGCTCGAGCGGCAGCATCAGCCCATAGTACGCGTCGGGCGATCCGAGCCCGTAGATGCACGACACGCTGGCCACGATCAACACGTCCCGCCGCTCGAAGAGGGACCGCGTGGCCGAGAGCCGCATGCGGTCGATCTCGTCGTTGATCGTCGCCTCCTTCTCGATGTACGAGTCGGTGGCGGGCACGTAGGCCTCGGGCTGATAGTAGTCGTAGTAGCTGACGAAGTACTCGACCGCGTTCTCGGGGAAGAACCGCCTGAACTCCTGGAACAACTGGGCGGCCAGCGTCTTGTTGTGGACCATCACGAGGGTGGGGCGGTTCACCTCGGCGATGGTCCGCGCCATCGTGAACGTCTTGCCGGAACCGGTCACCCCCAGCAGGACCTGGTGCGGGTCGCCGCGCCGCAGGCCGTCGGTGAGCTCCTGCACCGCGCGGGGCTGGTCGCCGCGCAGCTCGAAGTCGCTGACGAGCTTGAACCGGTCGTAGGTGGAAGGCACGGGGGACCTCTCGATGGACCCCGGGCGCGCGCTAGCGCGGCGCAGGTTGCTCGACGTAGGGCGCGAAGTAGCCTTCGCGGGTGCGGATGCGGGCGTCGTCGAACTCCGGCCGACCTCCCCGCAGGCTCACCGTCACCCGGCGCCACGCGCCGTCGGTGGTCCGGTCCGTCGACACGTAGCCGATCGAGTACCGCGCCTCCAGCTCCTCGCGAATCTCCCCGTAGATCTCGTCCAGATCGTCCCGCGAGATCGGAAAGTAGGCGCGCCCCCCCGTCAGCGCCGCGATCTGCCGCAGCCGCTGGCGCTCCCGCATCTGCGCCATGGTCCGCCGCCGGGCCTGGAACCCGATCGCGTAGACGGTCACGTCCGAGGCCCGCAGCAGGTCGCGCAGCTCGCCGTAGCGCAGCCGGCTCCGGGTGTCGGCGCCGTCGGTGTAGAGCAGCAGCAGCTTGCGACCGTCCTGCGCGAAGGCGCCGTCGAGATAGACCCCGAGGGCGTCGTAGAGGGCGGTCATCCCCTCGGCCCGCTGACTTCGCAAGCGCTCCACGAGCCGGGGAAAGTCGGCCTGGGTGAAGCGGCTCACCCGCACCTGGGTGTCGAACTCGACCAGGGTCATGTCGGCCGCGAAGTCCAGCCCCCGCAGGAACCGGATGGCCGCGGTCTTGGCGAACGCCTCGTCGACGGTCATGCTGCCGCTGACGTCGAAGAGCACCCCGAGGTGCAGCGGGATGCGATCGCTGTCGAGCTCGAGTCCGCGCGAGAAGTAGGCGATGCGCTGCTCCTGTCCTTCCTCCATCACGCGGAAGTCGTCGGCCGTCAGCCCGGAGACCGGCTCGCCATCGTCGTCGAGGACGGTGACCCCGAACCGGACCAGATCGACGCCGCTCCGGAACACCGGCTGCGCGGAGGCCGCGGCCGCCCCCGCGAGGACCAGGACGACCGACGTCACGACTCGGTGCATGGTGCTCTCCCGGCCCGCCAATCGTCGCCTCCGGCTCCGCTTGGCGCCCAACCAAGCCTCCAGGAGTCCGCGCCGTTCCACGGCGACTCCTCGCCCGCCCGCCGTCGCCTGCGGCTCCGCCGGGCGCCCGACCAACCCGCCAGCAGTCCGCGCCGTTCCACGGCGCAGACTGCCGCTTCGGATGTCGGCAATCTTATCCGATTCCACCTCGCCTGGGCCGGCGCCGGGTCGAGGGCCGCCGCGACTATAATGGAGACTCGGGCCGCTTCTGAGCGGCTCGAACGGTCAGCAGCATGAAGTGCCTCGCCGTCTGCCAGGACGAGCTCCTCGTTCGACTCCTGGCCCGGACGCTCAAGTCGCGCCTCGACGTCGAGTTCATCGTCGAAGACCGCCTCCTGGGACGGCGCCTGGAAGACGCCGGCATCGCCGTCCACGTCGGCAACCCGCGCCGGGTCGACACCTGGCTCAAGGCCGACGTCGGTCCCGCCACCTGCATCCTCGTCGAGGACTCCCCCCGCCGGAGCCCGCGCCGGACGATCGAGGCGATATGGGACGCGGGGGCCACGCTCGTGTATCTGCTCGACACCGAGCGGCCCCGGAGCCCCCGGCAGCAGGAACGGCAGCGGATGCTGACCGCGTCGGGGATCACCCGACTCGCCCTCTCCGAGCTGCTCCGGGGCGCCCTCGCGGCGGCGCTGGAGCGGTCCATCACCCGCGCGCGGGTCGAGCAGTACCAGCGCTACCTCGCCGACGCCGACCGCATCCTGATTCTGTTGCACAACGACCCCGACCCCGACGCGATGGCCAGCGGCCTCGCCCTCCGCACGCTGCTCCACCGCACCAGGGCGACCGCCATCATCGGGACGTTCCAGGCCGTCACCCGACCCGAGAACCTGCGGATGGCCAACCTCCTCGACATCCGGATCGAGCTCCTCAGCCGCCGCTCCCTCACCGAGTTCCCCCGCGTCGCCACCGTCGACGTGCAGCCGCACTACTTCGGGGGACTGCTCAACCGCGTCGACCTGGTCATCGACCACCACCCCGCCCGCGCCGGGTACAGCGCCGCGTTCAAGGACATCCGGCCCGACTACGGCTCGACCTGCACCATCCTCACCGAGCACCTCCGCGCCGTCGACGCCAACATCTCCGAGCGCACCGCCACCGCGATGCTCTACGCCATCAAGTCCGACACCCTGTTCCTGTCGCGCCACACCGACGAGTCGGACCTCGACGCGTTCCGCTTCCTGTACCCCCTCGCCAACGCCGCCCTCGTCCGCAAGATGGAGGGGTCGGAGACGAATCTCGAGCGGCTGGCGTGCCTCTCCACCGCGATGCACCGCAGCAGGGTCGACGGGGCGCTCTACACGTCGCACCTCGGCGCGGTCGAGCGCGAGGATCTGATCGCGTTCGTCGCCGACTTCCTGCTCCAGGTGGACGAGATCTCGTGGTCCGTGGTGTCGGGAATCGTGCGGCAGAACGTGGTGATCTGCGCCCGCAACCTCGGCGAGGCGGGCGACGCCGGCAAGTTCGTGCGGCGCTCCTTCGGCGACATCGGCAGCGCCGGCGGTCATCGCGTCATGGCCAAGGCGGTCGCGTCCGTCGCCCGCTTCGCCGAGAGGTTCGGATCGGTCGAGCCGGACCGCGTCCTCGCCGTCACCCACGCCCTGGCCGGGGAGTTCCTGCACGCGCCGCCGGCGTCCGACCGGCGCCGAGGCGCCGAGGCTCCCGCCGACGCCGGGCCGGCGGCCTGAGCCGGAAGGCCGGCACGAACGTCGTCCCTCCCGCTCGGGGCGCGGGTCCTATGCCGGCGGCGACACCGGGGTCGGGGGACGGGGCCGCGGCGTCGGCCGCATCTCCTCCCCGCTGGGGGCGACGACGGGATTGACGAACTGCCGGTACCCGTCGTCGAAGCCGCGGTCGATGAGATCGGTGAGAGCCCACGCCCGATCCGAACGCTCGTCGTACGATCCCGCGAAGTCGAAGGGCCCCAGCGGATTGTGGGCGGGACGTATCTCGAAGAACGCCTGGAACAGCCGGGCCCGGCTCGCGACGGCATCGCGCGACGCCGCCGCCTCGAGCGACTGCAGCGACTCCCCGATGCGCCCGCGGCCGTCGCGGCGCTGGCCCCCCAGGGCGTGCGGACCCGTCAGCGGCGGCTGGGCGGACACGAAGATGACCTGCTGCACGCCGGCGAGGGCCACCTCGTCGAGCAGGCGGCCGACCGCGTCGGGCCGGTCGCACAGCCGATGCGTCTCGCCCCGCCAGCCGCTGCCGGCGGGGAACTGCACGAACCACGGCTCCGTCGCGACCGGCAGGCCGAGGGAGGCGGCAAGGGCGTCGAACGAGTGCCGGGCCGCCCATCCGCTCAGGTCCAGGGCCTCCAGGGGCCGGTCGCCGCCCCCGCCGCGACGCCGAAAGAACGCCCCCCTGAACTTCTTCGTGAGCATGGCGAGGACGAGGTCGCGGGATCCGTCCAGGTCGTGCACGACGACCAGGAGCTCGCGGAACCCGGGCTGGCCGAGACTGTCCGAGAGCAGGCGCGTGTACCGGAGCCCGAACTTCTCGGGGCTCGGGCGCGCCATCGCCGAGGCGCCCCGCACCGACTTCCACAGGCCCCTGCCGAACCACCGCTGGCCGTAGTCGGCGTCGAGCGGCGCCCCCGCCAGCAGCCACCACAGCGCCCCGCGCCCGCGCCGCCCCGGCCGCGTCCGGTACCACGTCAGCACCGCCGACCAGCCCAGCACGCCGAGCAGCAGGACGAGGGCGAACACCGTGACCCGCGGCAGCCAGACCGGCAGCACGGCCGGGGCGAAGACCCAGTCGACGAGCCGGCCGAACCCGCTCGTCAACCACGTCCCGTTCAACCCCGCGACCTGGACGAAGTAGGCGATGGCGTAGACCAGGGTGGCGACGACGACCACCCCGAGGGGAAGGAGGAGGGTGGCGAGCGCGGCCCCGAGGACGGCGGCGGCCGCAACCAGCGCCGGGCGCCAGCGGTACAGCCGTGCCGCGCCGGGCGCCGCCCACAGCCCCGACCGCTCCCAGAGCTGGTCGGCGCCGTCCACCGCGCCGAACAACGCGCCGACGGTGCCGATGCCGCGCCCGGCCATCAGGTCGACCTTGACGCCGGCCTCGTGCAGCGCCCGCAGCACGCCGGCATGGTAGGCGCCGGCGGTGCCGGTGCCGGTCAGCACCACGGCGGTGCGCCGGTGCGGAGAGTATGGAGCCCTGGCGCCGACCGGGGTGGGAGCCGCCGCATTGCCCGACGGGGTCGGGGCGGGCGGTCTACTCGCCATGAATCGTGACGAGCTTGATCAGTTCGAACTCGCGTATCCCGCTCGGGGTCGGCACCGCCACCTCATCCCCTTCTTCCTTGCCCATCAGGGCGCGCCCGATGGGCGACGCGGTGGATATCCAGCCCTTCTCGGGGTCCGCGTCCTCGGGCATGACGAGCCGGTAGACGATGCTGTCGCCGTCCACCTCGTGCAGGTGCACGGTCGACCCGAAGCCGGCGCGGTCGGCAGGAATCCGGTCGAGGTTCAGCAGCGACAGCTCGGCCACCCGCTTGCGCAGCATGGCGAGGCGGGCCTGCAAGAAGACCTGCCGCTCCTTCGCGGCCTGGTACTCGGCGTTCTCGCGCAGGTCGCCGAGCTCGCGGGCGCGCTTGATCTCCTGGGGCAACTCGCTGGTCAGCTCGCGCTCGAGCTCGCGAATCTCTCCCTCGAATCGCTTGAGCAGTTCCGCCTTCATGCCGGCGTCGTCTCCACCTGGCCGGGAAATCGTCGCCCGCGGCTCCGATTGTCGCCCAACCGACCCTGCCGGAGTCGGCGCCGAGTCACGGCGCCGACTCCTGGCCCGAAGAATGGCAGTCTCCCGGCCGATCCATGACGAGAGCCGTCGCGCCGCCCGACCGCCGCCGCTGGACTTCCGCCGCCGGCCACCACCTGCCGGGACCGACGGCGTGTCCGCCAACAGGTAACGATAGCACATCTGCTATGCTCGCCCCGGACCCCGACGAGCGGTCCGCAACCGCGCGGGAACCGGCCGGCGGACGGCCGCGCCCGTGCCCCCGCCCGGGCGGTCCCCCGCCACCGGACAGCCCCGGAGGGTTGCGGGCCGGGAGATGCCCACCCGCGGGGCATCTGCGGAATCGCTTCACAGCTATTCTTGGGTGGGAGAACGCTCGATCGACGACGCGGACCCACCGGGCCGCCGGGTCGCGAAAGCCCGCGGAGCAGGGCCCGACTTCCGTAGCCGTGGAGCCAATCACCAGCCGGCGCAACCCGCTCGTGGCCCGATTCCGGCGCGCCGCGCGCCGCGACGCGGAGGCCGATTCGACCGTCCTCCTCGAGGGCCCGCGACTGGTGGAGGAAGCCATGACGGCGGGCGTTCGCGTGGACGTCGCTGCCGTGTCGACCTCGCCCGCCCCGCGCGTGGCGGCGCTGGCCCGCCGCCTCGAGCCGGTCGCCCGGGTCGTTCGCGTGACCCCGGCGGTAATGGACGCGCTGAGCCCGGCCGCGACGCCGAGCGGCCTCGTCGCCCTCGCCGTCCTTCGTCCGGCCCCGGTCGAGGAAGCCATGCGGGCGCCGCGGCCGCTGGTCGTCGGGCTGAGCGGAGTGCAGGATCCCGGCAACACCGGGGCGGTGATCCGCGCGGTCGAGGCGGGAGGCGCGTCCGGCGTGGTCACCGTCGACGGCGCCGACCCCCTCGGGTGGAAGGCGCTGCGGGGCGCGATGGGCAGCGCGTTCCGGCTCCCGATCGCCAGGACCGGGGAGCCCGCCGCGGCCCGGAGGCTGGCGACGGCGCACGGCCTCCGGGTGATCGCGGCGGCCCCGCGGGGGGGAACCCCGGTGGCCGAGGTCGACCTGAGCGTTCCCTGCCTGGTCTGGCTCGGGGCCGAGGGGTCCGGCCTCGACCGGGGCGTGGCCGCGACCGCCGACGAGGCCGTGTCGATTCCGATGCGCCCGCCCGTCGAGTCGCTCAACATCGCGGTGGCGGCGGCGCTCATCGTCTACGAAGCGGCCCGGCAGCGCGCCGGCCGCGTGACGGCGCCCTCGGCGGAAGCCGCGGGCAGTGCGTCAGGATCGGCATGACTTCGCGGTCCTTCTTCGACGAGCCGACCGGCAGCGGGGCGGTCGCGTGATGGGCCCCGCCGCGCCGGCAGCCGCGGGCAGTGAGCCACGATCGACATGACTTCGCGATCCCTCTTCGACGAGCCGGCCGGCGACGTCGACGAACGCCCAGCCGACGAGACCGGGGCGCCGGACACGCCCCTGGCCGAGCGCATGCGCCCGCGGCGCTTCGACGAGCTGGTCGGCCAGGACGAGCTCGTCGGCCGGGGCCGCCCGCTGCGGCAGGCAATCGAGCGCGACACGCTGCGGTCGATCATCCTGTGGGGCCCGCCCGGCAGCGGCAAGACCACCCTGGCCCGGCTCATCGCCGACGTGACGACTTCGCGCTTCGTCGCGTTCAGCGCCGTCCTCTCCGGCATCAAGGAGATCCGCGGGGTGCTGGCGGGGGCGGCGGCGGCGCGGTCGCACGGGGGCCGGCGGACGATCCTGTTCGTCGACGAGATCCACCGATTCAACAAGGCCCAGCAGGACGCGTTCCTTCCCCGGGTCGAGGCCGGCGACATCGTCCTCATAGGCGCCACCACCGAGAACCCCTCGTTCGAGGTGAACGCGGCCCTGCTGTCGCGCTCGCAGGTCTACGTGCTGAATCCGCTGCCCCGCGACGCCGTCGCCACCCTCCTCGCCCGCGCCCTCGCCGACACCGAGCGCGGGCTGGGCGGCGACGGGCTGCGCGCCGACGCCGACGCCCTCGCCGCCATCGCCCGGCACGCCAACGGGGACGCCCGCGTCGCCCTGAACCTGCTCGAGCTCGGGGCGGCGGCGGCCCTCGCCTGCGCGGCCGAGGGCGGGACGCCGGGCGAGGCCCGGCTCACCCTCGAGCTCGCGTCCGACGCCATGCAGCGGCGCGCGCTGCTCTACGACAAGAGCGGCGAGGAGCACTTCAACCTGATCTCGGCCCTGCACAAGTCGATGCGCAACAGCGACCCCGACGCGGCGGTGTACTGGCTCGCCCGCATGGTCGAGGCCGGCGAGGACCCCCTCTACGTCGCCCGCCGCCTCGTCCGGTTCGCGTCGGAGGACGTGGGCAACGCCGACCCGCAGGCCCTCACCGTGGCGGTGGCGGCCAAGGAGGCGGTACACTTCATCGGCATGCCGGAAGGCAACACCGCCCTCGCCCAGGCCGCCGTCTACCTGGCGACGGCCCCGAAGAGCAACGCCGTCTACCGCGCCTACGGGCAGGCCGCGGCCGACGCCCACCGCGAGGCCGCCGACCCCGTGCCGCTGCACCTGCGCAACGCGCCGACCCGCCTGATGAAGGACCTCGACTACGGCAGGGGCTACCGCTACGCCCACGACGAGCCGGACGCGGTGGCCGCGATGAGCTGCCTGCCGCCCTCGGTCGAGGGACGCCGCTACTACGCGCCGACCGCGCGCGGCTTCGAGAAGGAGATCGGCCGCCGGCTCGCCGGGTGGCGGCGCATCCAGGCCGAGCGCCGCGCAACTGCCGACGCCGGGCGCGACGGGGCCGGCCCCGCTTCCCCGCCGCCCGATGCGGAGGCGGGAGACTGAACCATGCCCGGCGCCCTCTACTACGTCGGCCGCGGGCTCCAGCTCCTGGGGATGGCCGCGCTCCTCGAGTCGATTCTCATCGCCGGCCCCATGGGCCCCAGCCCCCGCATCTTCGGTTTCGGCGTCGCGGTCTTCCTGGTGGGCCACTTCATCGTGAAGCGCACCACCGGGTAGGCGTCTGCACCCTGGCGCCACGCGGACTCCTGGCGGTGGCCGCTGCCGGTCGAGGGGCTGGCGCCATCGGGGAGCAGGGCCTGCGCCATGGCACGGCGCGGACTCCTGGAGGGTCGGTTGGGGGCCGCGGAGCCGCGGGCGACGATTGGCGGGCCGGCGCTTCAGCCGCCGAATCTCGCGCCCGTCGAGCTCCCGACGCAAACCTCGGGGCGCGCAGGCGGCGCTCCCGCGCACCGAACGCCTTTCACTCGTGGTCAGCGTCGCCGCGCGATGACGACCCGGATCTCGGCGGCGGGCGACACCGGGCGCCTTTCGCTCGCGGTCAGCGTCGCCGCGCGATGACGACCCAGATCTCGGCGTCGGGCGACCAGGCTTCCTGCCGGTAGCCGCCGAGCACGGCGTCGACGGCGAAGCCCGCCGCCTCGAGGCGTTCGATCATCTCCGGGACGCTCAACGTGCGGAAGGCGATGGACACGGGGTAGCTCTTGCGCCGCCCCCGTCGCGTCTCCACGAACTCCTGGTCGAAGACGGTCAGCCCCTGCCCGGGCACCTGGCGCACCGACTCGATGAGGGTCACCCGGCGGCCGCCGCTCATCGGCCCGCGGAGGCCGACCCGCCGGGCGTACTCGCCCCACCGCGGCAGGCCGGGGGCCAGGTCGACGCCGAACGTGCCGCCGGGGGCGAGCACCCGGGCGACGCCGTGGAGGGTCGCGGCGAGGTCGTCGTCGGAGAGCAGCGACTGCAGCATCCCGTAGGGCGCCATCACCAGTTGGCAGCGCCGGTCCGCGCGGAAGGGCAGCTCGCGGATGTCGCCGCGCACCAGCGAGGCACGGGCGGTCAGGCGCGCCCGCCTCAGCCGCGCCCGCAGCTTGCGCAGCATGGCCGCCGAGCGGTCGACGCCCACGAAGCGGCGGGCCTTGCGCGCGACGGGCACCGACAGCCGCCCGGTGCCGCAGCCCAGCTCGAGGACGGTGCCGTCGGCGCGGCCGGCGAGGTCGGCCCAGAACCGAACGTCGCGGCGGCCCACTGTCTGGGCGTTCTCCCAGTCGTAGAACCGCGCGTAGGCGTCCCAGCCGTGCCAGCCTTCGGTGGGGGTGCTCATGCCTCGTCAATCGGACCAGCGCCCGAGGTCGCTCCGAGGAAACCTCGACGCCAGTGGCGGCAGGGTCGCGCCTCGGGTCTGCGCCGCAGAGTCGCGCGCCAGCGGAATGTCCGGAGCGACCCTCAGGTCGCCCGGGCGCGCTAGATGCGCTCGAACCGCCTCTCGATCTCGCGGCCCGAGAGGCGCAGGACGACGGGGCGGCCGTGGGGGCACACGGACGAGTGGGCGGTGCGGCGGAGGGCGTCGAGAATCCAGATCATCTTCTCGGGCGTCAGCCGGTCGTGGGCCTTGACGGCGGCGTGGCACGCGGTGGTGGCGGCGCTGCGCCGGAGCGCCTCGTCGACGGCCGCGCCGTGGTCGAGTCCGTCGAGGTCCTGGGCGAGGGCGCGCACCGCGGCCTCCGACGCACCCAGGGGCACCACGGCAGGCACCGCGGCGACGTGGACGCTGTCGCCGCCGAACGCCTCCACCTCGAAGCCGAGCCGATCCAGCACGTCCCCGTGAGCGGCGATCGCCTGCCGCTCGGCCGGCGGCAGGTCCAGCACGATGGGCTGCAGCAGGCGCTGGCTCTCGAGCCGGCCGGCGGTCAGCCGCTCCATCACCTGCTCGAACAGCACCCGCTCGTGGGCCACGTGCTGATCGACGATGGCGATGCCGCCCGCGTCGACGGCGATGATGAAGGTGTCGCGGAACTGGCCGAGCGGCTGCATCGGCCGGTCGATGACCCCACCCGCCGGCACGGCCGGAGCGCCGGCTTCGTTCGCCACGGTGACAGCGGCCGGGCGCAGCTCGCGTACCGCGTCGGCCAGCGTGGGTCCGCCGGCGACAGTGGAACCCGCGGCGCCGGCGGGCGCGGCGGACGCGCCGGCGCCGGGCCGAGCCGCCATGGCGCCGCGCCACCCGTCCGCGGCCTCTCCCGCCGCCGCGTGCGAGACGGGACGCCAGCCGTCGGGTTCTCCAGCCGCGGGCGCCGGCGTCACGCCCGAGACCACGGATGCCTCGGATGCGGGGCCGGCGTCCGCCGGGGGGGCCGCCGCGGCGGCGTCCGGGCTCACGGTCGGGGCGGCGGTGGCGCCCAGGGCCTCGCCGATGGCGCGGCGCAGCACTTCGTGCACCAGGGAGGACTCGAGGAAACGGACCTCGGCCTTCGTCGGGTGCACGTTGACGTCGACCCGGTCGGGGGGCAGGTCGATGAACAGGTGCACCTCGGGCCGGCGTTCCTTGATGGTGGCCTTGTCGTAGGCGTGGGCGATGGCGTGGGCGATGGTGCGGTCCTTCACGGCCCGACCGTTGACGAAGACGTTCTGCGGACCCCGCGCGGGACCCCCCGCGCGCCCTCCGGGCTCTCCCGTGAGGCCGGCCACGAACCCCGTCACCGTGACCCCCGCCGCCTGCTTGCCGACCTCGACGAGGTCGTCGCGGTCCTTGTAGAGCTGGAACAGCCGGTCCGCGAGGCTCTCGACCGGCGGCCACCGCGCGACGCGGCGGGTCCCGCTCGTCAGGGTGAAGCCGACCCGGTGCCGGCCCAGCGCGAGCTGGGTGACGAGCCGCGAGATCTGGGCGGTCTCGGCGCCGTCCGACTTCAGGAACTTGCGGCGCGCGGGCACGTTGTAGAAGAGGTCGACGACCTCGACGACGGTGCCTTCCGCCGCGCCGGCCTCGCGCGCGGAGTCGACGACGCCGCCGGACACCCGCACCTCGACCCCCCGCGGGGCGCCGCGGGCCCGGGTGCGCAGCAGCAGGCGCGACACCGAGGCGATGCTCGGCAGGGCCTCGCCTCGGAACCCCAGCGAGGTGATGGCCGCGAGGTCCTCGACCCGCCGGATCTTGCTGGTGGCGTGCCGCTCGAGGGCGAGCCGCGCCTCGTCGGCGGTCATCCCCTCGCCGTCGTCCTCCACCCGCACGAGCCGCTTGCCGCCCAGCTCGACGGCGACCGCGACGCGCGTCGCCCCGGCGTCGAGGGCGTTCTCGACCAGCTCCTTGACCACCGACGCGGGACGCTCGACGACTTCGCCGGCGGCGATCTGGTTCGCCAGCTCGGCCGGCAGCCGCACGATGCGCGGCGGGCGGGGTTCCTGGGGCTGATCGGCCGAGGAGGTCGGCCGGGAATGGGGGGTCACGGGGTTTTCGAAAGGGCGGCCATCACGAACTGCAGGGTCTTCCCCCGCTCGGCTACACGCCCCGAGAGGACGTCGACCTTGATGTCGAGATCATCGAGCTTCCTGCTGTTCCGCATTTCGACGACAGCGGCGGTCATCGCGCCGATGGCGCCCCCCAGCGAAACGACCAGACTCGCCAACTGGAGTGTGTCGTTCATCGATGGGCTTCTCCCGGTCGGCAGGAGACAGATTATCATCGCGGCGGAAACCGACCAACTCCCCGGAGCCGGCTCCGATGGCCTCCCAATCAGGAGTCCGCGCCGTTCTACTCCCTGGTCCGCCTCCTCAACCAGAGCCCGGCCGCGGCCGCCGCCGACCCTCGACGCTTGCCGCGCCGTTCTACTCCTGGTCCGCCTCCTTGACCAGCGCCGATACGTCGGCGAGCTGCAGGATCAGGTGCTCGAGCCGCTTCAGCAGGGCGAGGCGCCGGCGCCGCAGGTCCGGGTCGCCGGCCATGACGAGCACGTCGGTGAAGAAGCGGTCGACGGCGGGGCCGAACGCCGCCGCCTCCGCGAAGGCCGCGTGGTAGTCGGTCCCCGCCGCCACCGCCGCCGCGATGGCCGGCCGGCGCCGTTCGAGCTCGGCCGCGAGGGCCGCCTCCGCCGGCTCGGGCGGCTCGTCCGACACCGCGGCCCGCCCCGCCTCCACGTCCGCCAGCTCGGCGTCGGGCAGCTCCCGGGCGATGTTGCGGACCCGCTTGAAGAGCGCCGCGAGCTGCTGGAAGTCGGTCGACCCCGTGAACCCCGACAGGGCCTCGAGCTTGCGCCGCGCGTCGAGCGGGGCGACGGCGCGCCAGGACGGCCACGGCTGGGTCACCGCCCGCACGTTCCGCACGTCGTGGCCGCGCTGCTCCAGCACGAATCGCAGCCGCTCCAGCAGGAACCGCTGCAGCCGCTCCAGCGCCTCGGGCTCGGTCGCCGATACGCGCCCCCGGCCTTCCGTCGCCTCGCCCCCGGCGGCGCCCGCCCCGCCGTGCGCGGGACCGTCCGCCGCCTCGTTCGTCCTGATCCTCGTCCGCCCCACTTCGGCTGGCGGCAAGGCCGCTCGGCGCCCCGCACCGTGCGCCGCTCCGTCCGCGGTCGCCCCCTGCGTCGACTCGTCCGCCGCCCCGTGCACCGCCTCCGCCGCGGCCACGAGGCCGCCCAGGTCCGGGCGGGCGGCCAGGCCGGTCAGCTCGGGCAGGTCGACGAGAATCGCGAAGACGCCGTGCGCCTGGCGCCGCAGCCCGAACGGGTCGCGCGCCCCGCGCGGCCGCTCGCCGGCCCGGAACAGGCCGACCAGGGTGTCCAGCTTGTCGGCGAGGGCGACCGCGGCCCAGCTCGTGCCGGCCCCGCCCAGATCGTCCGGCCGCGGGTGGGCGTCGGCGGTGACGCCGATCGGCAGGTAGTGGTGGTAGACGGCCCGCCACACCTCTTCCGGCTCGCCGTCCTCGCGGGCGTAGATGCCCCCCATGACCCCCTGCAGCTCGGGGAACTCGCCGACCATGTCGGTGGTCAGGTCGGCCTTGGCGAGGCGCGCGGCGCGAGCCGCATGGCCGACCGCGGCGGGCGCGCCGAACGCGTCGCCCGCCACGGCCGCGGCCAGCTTCTCGATGCGGCGGGCCTTGTCCAGATAGCTGCCGACCTTCGCGTGGAACCGCAGCGTGTCGAGGCGGTCGAGGCGCGAGTCGAGGGGCGCGCCGCGGTCCGCCTCCCAGAAGAACCGGGCGTCTCGCAGTCGCGCCACGAGCACCCGCTCGGAGTTGCGGGCGATCGCCGCCACGTTGTCCTTCGGGACGTTGGTCACCGCGAGGAAGTGCTCGGTGAGGCGGCCGTCGCGCGCCGCCACCGGGAAGTAGTGCTGGTGGTGGATCATCGTCGTCTTCAGCACTTCCTCGGGCAGGGTGAGGAACTCTTCGGGGAAGCGGCCGGCGACGACCGACGGATACTCGACGAGATCGGGCACCTCGTCGAGCAGCGACGCCGCCCCGCCCGCGCCCCCGACCACGCCCCCCAGACGCTCCGCCTGGGTCTCGAGCTTCTTCGCGATGCGGGCGCGGCGCTCCTCGCGGGTCAGCAGCACGTAGTGCCGCTTCAGCACCTTGCGGTACTCGGCGAACGAGCCCACCCGCACGGGGCGACCGGGCCGGCCGTCGCGCGAGAAGAAGCGGTGGCCGCGGGTGGCCGAGCCGGCGCGGATCGGGGCCACCCCCCGCGCCGCCGCCTCCGGCGTCCGCCCGATGACGAAGGGCACGACCCGCCCCCCGAACAGGAACACCAGCCAGCGGATGGGGCGCCCGAACGGCAGGTCGCCGCGGCCGTCGTCGAGCCGGGCGTCCCAGTGCATCTGCTTCGGAAAGGCGAGTTCGCGCAGGGTCGCGGCGAGCACGCGGCCGAGGACCGAGCGGGCGGCCTGCCCCCGCTGCCGGCGCCGATGGGCGAGGTAGGTCCCCTTGGGCGTGTCGATCCGGATCAGCCGGTCGACGGCGACCCCCTGCTTGCGGGCGAACCCCGCGGCGGCGCGCGTGGGCTCTCCCGTGTCGGTGAAGGCGGCCCGGACCGGCGGTCCGGTGACCGTCTCCTCGAGATCGGGCTGCCGTTCCGCCACCCGTGCCGCGCGAACCGCGAGCCGGCGCGGCGTCGCGAACGCCTCCGGCGGGGTCGGGCACGCGAGCCGGGCCGCTTCGAGCTGCGCCCCGACGCAGGCGCCGAGCTGCCGCACCAGCGGCGGCATCCAGCTCGCGGGCAGCTCCTCGCACCCGATCTCGATCAACAGCTCTCGATACATGACCAAGGCACCCGATTCTCCGGGGCGCACGACAGACTCGCGAGATGACCGCTCTGGTACGGGTCGGACCGCGACCTGGGGGTCGTGCTCGGCGGCGTCTCGCCTTTACTCGTCGTGCACCCTGTTCTCTGCTACGGTTGGCGGTTCCGTTCGACTCCACGAATACCGTTGACTACGGACCTGCACCTCCGGCGTGTATCCGGTCAGGGGCGCCGGAGGACGACTGCGGCTGAACGTCAGCTCGGCCGCGGTCGTTTCTCGATGCCGACGTCCGTATTCGGATCTCCCGCCGGGGAGCCTGCCTTGCACGGCTCCCCGGCGGACCGACCCGGCAGCTACCTTGCGCCGCCGAGAGACACCGGTTCCCCGGAGGCGGCGCCGTCGCCGTCCGGCTTGCCGTCCTCGGCCTCCCGGCCCGCGTGAGCCCCGGCCACCGCCACCGCCAGCTCCCGCACGCGGAGGATGTACGCGGCCCGCTCGGTCACCCCGATGCCGCCGCTGGCGTCGAGGATGTTGAAGGTGTGCGAGCACTTGAGGCAGGCGTCGAGCGCCGGCAGCACCAGGCCCGACTCGATCAGCGTCCGGGCCATGCGGTGATGCCGCTCGAACAGGTCACGGTGGGCGGCGGCGAACTCCGCCTCCGGCATGTCGACCATGCCGAAGGCGTACTTCGTCTGCTCCACCTCGTCCTGGTGCCGCACCCTGCGGTACGTCACCCCCGGCGCCCACTCGAGGTCGTAGACGTCGTCCACCCCCTGCAGGTGCATCGCGATGCGCTCGAGCCCGTAGGTCAGCTCCACCGACACCGGCGACAGCTCGATGCCGCCGGCCTGCTGGAAGTACGTGAACTGGGTGATCTCCATCCCGTCGAGAAGCACCTGCCACCCGATGCCCCACGCGCCGAGGGTGGGCGACTCCCAGTTGTCCTCCTCGAATCGAACGTCGTGGCGGACGGGGTCGATGCCGCACACCCGCAGGCTGTCGAGGTAGAGGTCCTGCGCGGCGTCCGGCGACGGCTTCAGGATGACCTGGAACTGATGGTGCTTGAACAGCCGGTTGGGGTTCTCGCCGAAGCGGCCGTCGGCGGGGCGCCGCGACGGCTGGACGTAGGCGACCCGCCACGGCCGGGGCCCGAGCACGCGCAGGAACGTCTCGGGGTGCATGGTGCCGGCCCCCACCTCGGTGTCGAGGGGCTGGTGGATCAGGCAGCCGCGAGACGACCAGAAGCGCGACAAGGCGGCGACCAGGTCCTGAAGGGTCACGGCGCCACCACCCGGGTCATGAGGTCATGTGTCATCGTCATGATGGCGTCGCTCCGGCGCGGGGCAGCCGGTGGCGATGGCCCCGCTGCATTCGAGCGGCGATGCACCCGCCTGAGCCCGGCAAGCATGGCCTTCGGCTCCGATCAGGTCCGACGCCTTCGATAGCGGGCCCCGCGTTGCCGCCCAGCCGCGCCTGCCGGCACCGTTACGGCGCAGTCTGCCGGTTGCGTTGCTCCTCGGTCGAACAGGCCCAGTCATGCTCCGTCGTCGCGCCTGGTCAGGCGGGCGCCTCGGTATCCGTTGGCACCCTCCGGGGGTGCAACGCGGGGTCTCACCGCGGGCTGCCCGTCCGGGCCATCGCCCGCAACACCCTGGCGGCCCGCAGCTCCTTCTCCAGGTGCATCGCGAACAGGCGCCGATGTGCCCGACCGAGCTCCTGGTCCGCGCGCGCCGGCAGCCCGACCCGCGACAGCGCGTCGGGTGGCGTCGAAGCGGCCTCGCGGAGAAAGCGCAGCGCCTCGGCCGACAACGGGAGCCCCCGATCGCCGGCGCACGCGCCGCAGCGCAAGCCGCCGCGCGCGGCGTCGATGCGGCCGCCGGAATCGGGGCGGCGGCCGCACTGCCCGCAGGCGGTCAGCGAGGGATAGACGCCCTGCAGGCGCAGCACCCAGTACTCGAAGTAGCGGGCAAGCCGAGCGATCGGGATCTCCCCCGCCAGCAACGCCCCCACCGCGGACCCGAGACGGAACAGCGGCGCGTTCGGCTCCGCCTCCTGCGCGCACTCGTCGAGGATCTCCGCGAAGTACTCGACGTAGCCGAGCCGCTCGCCGTCCCGCGCCAGCATCGGCGAGCGCACCGGCTCGACGTAGCGCAGCCGGACGAGCTCGCGATGCTCCCGCTCGTAGTAGGCGAGCCGCACCGCCGTCAGCGGCTCGAGCCCCCCCGCGAACCGGCGCGAACGCGGCCGGCGCGCGCCGTTGGCCACGCCCCGCTTCTTGCCCCGCTCGGGCGTCAGGAACACGACGATGCGGTCCGCTTCACCAAGGTGGTAGGTGCGCAGGATCAGCGCGTCGGTCGTCAGGACTGGCATCGCGAGCGCGACCGGCCAACATTGTAGCGTCCCGGCGCCGCCGACGCCACGGCGGGGCCGCCGGGGTCAACCCGGGCGTTCCAGATAGGGCAGGAAGACGGTGGCGAGGCCGAGGAACGCGAAGAGCCCGAAGCCCGTCCGTCAACGCCGTGATGAACACCGCCGACGCCGGCGCCGGATCCACCTCGAGGGGGCCGCCGCGGTCAACCCAGGCGTTCCAGATAGGGCAGGAAGACGGTGGCGAGGCCGAGGAACGCGAAGAACCCGAAGACGTCCGTCAACGTCGTGATGAACACCGCCGACGCCAGCGCCGGATCCACCTTGAGGGCCCGCAACGCGATGGGAATCAGGGTCGCGGCCACCGCCGCCACGAGCAGGTTGATGACCATCGCCAGGGCGAGGATCGCCCCCAGGTACACGTTCCCCGACAGCAGCCACGCCACGAGAGCCCCCACCGTGCCGAGGGCGAGGCCGTTGCCGAGCCCGACCACCGCCTCCTTCAGCACCGCCTTGCGCGAGTTGCCCCAGGTGAGCTCTCCGAGGGCGATGGCCCGCACGATGACGGTCAGGGTCTGGGTCGCGGCGTTGCCGCCCATGCTGGCCACGATGGTCATGAGCACGGCCAGCATCACCACCTCGTCGATGGTGGCCTGGAACGCCCGCACGACGAACGCGGCGAGCGCCGCCGTGACGAGGTTCATGGCCAGCCACGGCAGCCGCTTCCGGGCCGACTCGCCCGCCGGGGTGAACACGTGCTCGTCGCCGCTGACCCCGGCCAGCCGGTAGAGGTCCTCGGTCGCCTCGTCCTTGATGATGTCGATGACGTCGTCGACGGTGATGATGCCGACGAGCTTGTTCTCCTCGTCGACCACCGGGATCGCGAGCAGGTTGTAGTTGGCGACGTGCTGCGCCACCTCTTCCTGGTCGGTGTCGACCCGCGCGCTGATCAGGTCGGTGGTCATGATGCGCTGCAGCGGGGTCTCGGGGGCCACGAGCAGCAGCCGGCGCAGCGACACCACGCCCACGAGGTGCCGCCGCTCGTCGACCACGTAGAGGTAGAAGACCATCTCCACCTCGCGCGACCCCTGCAGGGCGTGGATGGCCTCGCCCGCCGTCAGCTCCTCCGACAGCGCGAACACCGTCGGGTTCATGATGCGGCCGGCGGTCTGCTCGTCGTACTCGAGCAGGTTCTCGACCTCGCCCGACTCGTGCGGGCGCATCCGCTCGAGCACCGCCGCCGACACGTCCTCGGGCAGCTCGTCGATCAGGGCCGCGGCGTCGTCCGACGGCAGGTCGAGCAGCCACAGCGCGAGGCGCTCCGGCGGCTGGTCGGCCAGCAGGCCGGCGCCGGGCTCGACCCCGTACTCCATGAGCGCCTCCATCGCGAGGCGGCTGTCGCGGTCGAGCAGCAGGTTGAACGCGTCGTGGCGGTTCTTGTCGGAGAGCTCGCCGAGGACCTCGGCGAGGTCGGCGGGGCGCTGTTTCTGGAGGAGATTGAGGAGGTTGGCGGACGCACCTATCCGCTGCAGTCGCTTGACCGAGTCGAGCACCACGTCGATTCGGCGCTGGAAGGGCATCGTCCCGTCGTCCGGGGAGCCGTCGCGGACGAATGCCGCGACAAGTCGGGTTCGTCTGGGTAGTCCACAGTCAGCATCAGGATCATTCCAGTGTAGCACAGCGCCGGGGGGCGTCCCTGCAGGATTTCTCTTGGCGTTGCGGACACAACCAAATGGGGGTGGCAGGCGCCCGGCGTAGCGTGCATTCGGACCCGAACTTCCTGACGAGGGCCGATCTGCGCCCTGGTTCTACGCCCGCCACGCGCCGCGGACACAGGTCTTGGACACAACTGATTTGACACATTCCAGTTGACACCGATCCAACGACTCACTAGCCTGGATACATGTCCAGGACGCGCAAGATCCAGGTGACGCTCGACGAGCGGCAGTACGCCGCCGTCTCGCGCATCTCGCGTACCGACGGCCGGAAGCTGGCCGCGGTCGTCAGAGAGGCGGTCGAACGGTACTGCGTGGAGCCCGAGGCCCGGCGACGGCGGCTCGAGGCGATCGATGCGCTCTACGCGATGGAGCCGGCGCCCGCGCCGGCGGATCTGGAGCAGTGGGAGCGTGAGTACGGCGAACGGAAGACCGGCGCGGCTACCGGCTGCGCCATTGTTGCCGAGGGTGGCGGCGACGGGGCACGGAGAGCGCCATGACCGGAGGCGAAGCGCTCTTCGTCGACGCCAACGTCTTCATGTACCTGGCGGGCAGCGACCCCGCCCTACGCGAGCGGTGCCGGAACGCCCTTCGCTCGGCGGACGAGCAGGAGATCGCGCTCGTGACCAGCGCGGAGGTGCTGCAGGAGATCCTGCACCGCTACTCGGCGATCGACCGTCACCGCGACGCCCGCAGGGTCTACGACTCGGTCGCCGCCATCTGCTCGGACATCCTCCCGATCACGGAGCGCCAGACCGCACGGGCCCTCGAGCTTCTCCTGCTGCACCCTCACGTGCCGGCGCGCGATGCCCTGCACGTGGCGACCATGGAGCACCGGGGCATCCGCCGGATCCTCTCGGCCGACCGGCACTTCGACCGACTGGAGATGGTGGAGCGCGTGGATCCCGCCGAGCTGGCCGAGCCTGCATAGGCACGGCGAGTCAGCGCCATGGACGGGCGCAGAGGTGGCGGGCTGGAGCGGCAGGCGAGGTTACGGGCGACCGCCGCCCGGCCCGGGAACCCCCCGGGGCCGGGCGGCCGGACGGCTCACTCCGCGGGAGGCGTGCAGCGCGGGGTGGGCGGCTCGTTGTAGGTGTCGCGGTAGACGCCGTGGCACGCCGAGCAGGCCTCGGCGACCTCGCCGGTCATGAGGATCGCGTCGAAGTCGTCGTACTCGCGGGCCTGCGCCCACTCGTAGGCGGTCTGGCCCGCCGCCCGCAGCCCGG
>JAJEFC010000321.1 GCA_022820675.1 Vicinamibacteria bacterium
CGCCGCGTCCGCATCGGTCTCGGCCTGCTCCCGGGCGGCGCGGGCCTCGCGGGCCGTCCGTTCCGCCGCGTCGGCCCGCGAGGACTGCTGGCGGGCCTCGTTGGCCGCGCGCTGCTCGGCGACCTGCAGCGTGGCGATCTCCTCGTTCAACCCGTCGACATGGTCGATCACCCAGCTCGCCAGCAGCCCGATGCCGCCGCCGGCGGCCATGGCGAGCACGATCATCGGCAGTCTTCTCTTCTTGCCGCGGAGCGGTTTCCCGCCGCGGGGCGGTTTCCCGTCGCCGGGCGGCTTCTGGCCGCCGGGTGGCTTCCGGCGGGATCCGGGCGCGGCTGATGCGGGAGTCTTGGCCATGGTCGCCCTCGCTCTGCGCTCGCCATCATTGTCGCGCAGCGGGGCGAGAAATCAAGGGGCTGAGCGACCTGCGGTCGCGTTGGGAGTTTCGCTGGCGCGAAACTCCTGGCGCTGCCCGGCTGCCGCGGGGAGGTCGGCTGGCGCGAGGCTCCGGCGCGGACTCCTCCAGATTCCTTTGAACGGGCGTGATCTTCACAGTTGAGTCAAGTTTCGATCGTGTTTTGTTCGCTACCATGGGGGCGACCACAGCATCGGCGACTGCGTAGTACCTACATGCCTCGTCGGTCTTAGGCGGAGCCTCGCTAGTGGTGCGTCACGCCATGATCTTCGGGCACGGACTGGCCCTATTGGTCAAATCGTCAACGACTTGCCGGCACCGCATACCCGAACTCTTGGCTGTGGCGCAGCACCAGACTCCTTGAACGGGCGTGATCTTCACAGTTGAGTCGAGTCTTGATCGTGTCTTGTTCGCTGCCGTGGGAGCGAACACAGCATCGGCGACTGCGCAGACCTGCATGCCTCGTCGGTCCGAGGCGGAGCCTCGCTAGAGCTCCCGCACCTGGCGGTGGCCGAGCAGGAACAGGGCCGCCACCAGCGACAGCAGGCAGCCGTTGACGGCGATGACGGCGGGCGCCGAGTACTGCGCGATGAAGGTCCCGCTCACCAGGCTGCCGAGCGGCATCCCCCCGCGGAACGCGACCAGGTAGATGCTGATGACCCGGCCCCGCAGCTCGTCGGGGACCGTGAGCTGGACCAGCGAGTTGGTCAGCGAGAAGATCATCAGCAGGGCGGTGCCGCCGAGGAACAGCAGCACGTAGCTGGCGCCGCCGATCGGCAGGAGGGCGAACGCGGCGACGATGCCGCCGAAGACGATCTGCGTCAGCAGGAGCGCGCGGCCCATGTGGTCGAACCGGCCCAGCCAAGCCACGACCAGGGCGCCGACCACCGCGCCGGCCCCGAACGTCGTCATCATGCGGCTCAGCAGGAGGACGTCGTCCTCGGCGAACACCGGGAGGAAGGCCCGGATCGGCAGGGCCAGCGAGGTCGTCGCGAACGCCAGCGCCGTCAGCCCGAGGAGGGCGCGGCTCCGCCGCACGTAGGCCAGGCCGCTCCCCAGCTCGGTCAGGATCCGCTGGCGCGTGGCCGGGGCCGGCGGCGGGACCCGCATCAGCGCGAGCACCACGATGACGACCAGGAACGACAGGCTGTTGAGGCCGAAGCAGGCGGCCATGCCGAGCCCCACCATGACCACGCCGCCGATGGCGGGCCCGATCATCTGCGCGAGGTTGAACTGTATCGAGTTGAGGGCGACGGCGTTCGGCAGATGCTGCCGGGGCACGAGGGACGGCACCAGCGACTGGAAGGCGGGTCCGCCGAAGGCCTGGGCGAGGCCCGCCACGAACGACAGCGCGAGGATGTGCCACACCTCCACGACGTCGAAGAACACCAGCGCGGTCAGGGTGACGGCGCTGGCCATCTGCAGGCCCTGGGAGCCCATCAGGAGGTGCCGGCGGTCGTAGCGGTCGGCGACGACGCCGCCGATCAGGGTGAAGAGCAGCAGCGGCAGCTCGGCGAGGAACGTGTCGAGCCCGAGGAAGAAGGCGGAGCCGGTCAGGCTCAGAATCAGCCACTGCTGGGCGATGCGCTGCACCCACGTCCCGATGGCCGACGTGAACGCGGCCAGCCACATGTTGCGGAACCGGGCGAACGTGAACGCCGCGATCAGCCGCAGCAACAGCGCGGGGCCGGTCGGCGCGGCGGCGGGGTCGGGGCGGGATGCGTCGCGGGAGGCGCCGGCTACCGGTTCGGCCACTGAATGTAGAGTCCTTCGCCCAGGAAGATGATGCTCGTCCAGAGGCCCGTGGCGAGCCGGAAGAAGAGGAACGGCCCGAGGGCGGCGAGGGGGAGCAGCAGCCCGAGCACCTGCGACGCGGGCAACGCGGTGAAGGCGTTGAGGAACAGGTAGCCGCCGGCCGGGAGGATGCCGGACAGCCCGAGGTTGATGTAGATGACCCCGAACCACTGTCCGGGCTCGCGCTCGAAGCGCTCGCCGCACGCCAGGCAGTGATCATGCATGCGGAATCTCGTCCGGAAGAGCCGCCCGTGCCCGCAGCACGGGCATCGCAGCTTGGCGCCGCGGCCGAGGATGTCGAGGATCTCGAAGAACAACCTGCGCCCCCGCGTCTCACCCCGCATGGTAACACCGTCCGGAGGCGCACCGGCCGCGGGCTCCTAGCGGGTCAGCCCCCCCGCCGCCACGAGGGGCGTGTTGAGGAGCTCGACGAAGGGAGCCAGGGTCTCGAAGCGCCGCAGCAGCGTGCGGTAGAACCGCGGACCCAGGGCGATGTCGGGGTTCCGCTCCTCGCCGCCGGCCAGGAACTGCTTCAGCTTCAGGTACTCGGCGAGCTCGTGGTCGGCGGGGAAGCCGCGGGGCATCCGCTGCAGCTTTGTCCCGTGCACGCCGCCCCGGCGCCGGAACGCCGGTGACTCCACGAGGCGGCGGAAGCGGTCGGGGTCGGCCGCGATGTGCTGGCGGATGCGGTGCAGTCGGGGCGTCCCGGGAGCGTACAGGCCGGCGCCGATCCAGAGCTGGCCGGGGGCGAAGTGGAAGTACAGGGCAGCGCTCTCGCTCTTGGGCAGGGTGCGGTGCGTGAAGGCGGCGGCCACGTGGGTCTTGTACGGCGTCTTGTCGGGCGAGAAGCGCGTATCCCGGTAGATCCGGTACATGGACCGCGGCGTGGCGGCGAGGTCCGGGGCGATGCGCCGAAAGTCCTGCGAGAGCCGCTCGATGATCGCCAGCATCGGGGCGCGGACGTGGGCCTCGTAGTCGGCCTTGTGCGCGTTGAACCACTCCCGGTCGTTGTTCCGCTTCAGGGCCTCGAGAAACGCGACGGTCTGCGCCGTGAACCGGAGGTCGGCGGTGCTCATCGGCGGCAGAGTATAGCAGCCGCTCCCGTCACGTTCCGCCGGGTCCGGAGCTCGGGCCGGACCACTTGACCGTCGGCGCGAGCGACCAGTCGAACGCGTCGAGCCGATCCGGGCCGAGGCGGTCCACCGCCCGCCGAACGCGCGCCGCCCCCGCGAGTAGATCCGCCACGTCGACGCCCTGACAGGCCGGCGAGAACGGAAGCAGGTGGTCGGTGCCCCGGGCGAGCATGACCGTCACCCCGTGGTGGTTGCCGCGTTGCAGGTGGTACATCGCGACCCCGACCTGCAGGATGCCCTGGTAGAGGCGGCGGACCGGCCGGGTCTCCGCCCGCCAGAGGTCCTCGAGGGTCTCGTGCTGCTCGAAGAACTCGCCGGCGTTGAACTGCTCGATGCCGCGGCGCAGCAGCGGGGGCGCCGGCTCGCGGCACGGGTGGGTCACGGGACGGGATTATAGAGGCGCCCGGGCGTGCGCCCTTCGGGAATGGTAGGTTAGACGGGTCCCGGCGTCTCCGGGTGGTGGTCATGGCCGCGGTCGATCCTCCCGCACCCCTCGCGCCTTCGATATCCGTGATCGTTCCCGTGCTGCACGACGCGGCGCGGCTCGAGCGGCTGCTGGCGCGCCTGCCGGGGCGGTCCCGGTGCGAGGTCATCGTCGCCAACGGCGATGCCGGGGACGCGGCCCTCCGCCGCCTGCGCGGGACGCGGACGGACGTCGTCTGGGTCGAGAGCGAGCCGGGGCGCGGACGGCAGATGAACGCGGGCGCGGCGCGGGCGGAGGGGGAGTGGCTGCTGTTCCTGCACGCCGACGCGCTGCCCGGCGCGGGATGGGCCGACGAGATCGCCAGGGCCGGGGCCGCCGGCGCGGTCGGCGGCTGCTTCCGGCTGCGCATCGACGCCGGCTGCTGGCAGGCCCGGGTGATCGAGGCGGGGGTCCGGTGGCGGGTCCGCTGGCTCGGGGTCGTGTACGGCGATCAGGCCATCTTCCTGCGGCGCGACCTCTTCCGGCGGCTGGGGGGCTACCGGCCGATACCCGTGATGGAGGACGCCGACCTCGTGGCGCGAGTCCGCGCGCGGGGGCGCTTCTGGCGCTCCTCCGTCGCGGTGACGGTGTCGGCGCGGCGCTGGGAACGGGACGGCTGGTGGCGCCGCACCGCCGCCAACCTCCGCATCCTCGTGCTGCATCTCGCCGGCCGGCCTCCGGATCGCCTCGCCGCGATGTACCCCGCCTGGCGGGACTCCGGCGAGGACGCGGTTTGACAAGCCAGCCGCGCTGGAGCGAACATGACGGGTGGGTGCATGGGCGCCCTCGTCATTGCCCGTCGTCACTCGAGTGGAGCACGAGCATGTTGATCAAGCAGGCACCGGATATCCGATCGTCGGAAATCACCCCCGAGCGGGTGTACCGCAACCGGCGAGAGTTCATCCGCACCGCGTCCGGCGCGGTGGCCGGGGCGATGGCGGGGGCCGCGTTCGGGCCGGAGGCCGGCCGCGTCGAGGCGCAGGAGCCCATCCCGAACCTGCTGAAGTCCCCCTTCAGCACCGACGAGGCGCTGAACTCGTTCGAGGACATCACGACCTACAACAACTTCTACGAGTTCGGGCTCGACAAGGGCGATCCGGCGCGCTACGCGCACGAGATGACCATCGACCCCTGGTCGGTCCGGGTCGAAGGGGAGATGAACAAGCCGGCCGCCGACGTGCCCCTGGAGACGCTGCTGCGCCCGCACCCGCTCGAGGAGCGCATCTACCGGCTGCGCTGCGTCGAGGCGTGGTCGATGGTGGTGCCGTGGGTCGGTTTCCCCCTCGGCGACCTCATCAAGCGGTTCGAGCCGACCTCGAAGGCGAGGTACGTCCGGTTCGAGACCCTCTACCGCCCGTCGGAGATGCGCGGCCAGCGCGGGCGCTCGCTCGACTGGCCCTACGTCGAGGGGCTGCGGATGGACGAGGCCATGCACCCCCTGACGATCCTCGCGGTCGGCGTCTACGGCAAGACCCTGCTGAACCAGCAGGGCGCCCCGTTGCGGCTGGTCGTGCCCTGGAAGTACGGGTTCAAGAGCATCAAGTCCATCGTCAGGATCCAGTTCGTCGAGGACCAGCCGCGGAACTCCTGGAACGTGGCCATCCCGAACGAGTACGGCTTCTACTCGAACGTGAATCCCGAGGTGAACCACCCGCGGTGGAGCCAGGCGAGCGAGCGGCGGATCGGCAGCTTCTTCCGCATCCGGACCCAGATGTTCAACGGCTACGCCGACCAGGTGGCGAGCCTCTACGACGGGATGGACCTGCGCCGGTACTACTAGCGAGGCTCCGCCTCAGACCGACGAGGCATGTAGGTACTGCGCAGTCGCCGATGCTGTGGTCGCTCCCACGGCAGCGAACAAAACACGATCAAAACTTGACTCAACTGTGAAGATCACGCCCGTTCAAGGAATCTAGGAATCCGGGACCGCAGAACCGGGAGTCCGGGACCGCAGAACGAAGATGCCGGTGCGCCGCGTCAAGCCGTGGGTGTTCGCCGCCTGCCTGATTCCCCTGGGCATGCTCGTCTGGCGCGCTTTCACGGGCAACCTGTCCGCCAACCCCATCGAGTTCATCACCCACCGGACCGGCGACTGGACCCTGCGGTTCCTGCTGATCGCGCTGGCCGTGACGCCGGCGCGGCGGCTCTTCGGGTGGTCGTGGGCGGCGGGCTTCCGCCGCATGTTCGGACTCTTCGCGTTCTTCTACGCCCTGCTCCACTTCAGCACCTACCTGGTGCTCGACTTCTTCTTCGCGTTCGACCTCATCCTCGACGACATCGTCGAGCGCCGCTACGTGACGGCGGGCTTCGCGGGGTTCGTCCTCCTCGTCCCCCTCGCGGTCACCTCGACCAACGCGATGATCCGGCGCCTCGGGGGCGAGCGGTGGCGGCGGCTGCACCGGCTGGCCTACGTGGCCGCCGTCGCCGGGGTCGTACACTACCTGTGGCTGGTCAAGATCGACATCCGGCCGCCGCTCGCCTACGCGGCGGTGCTGGCCCTGCTTCTCGGCGCGCGTCTCTGGTTCCGGCTCCGTCCCCGGCTCGCGGCGGCGGAGGCCGGCCGCGGAGCGGTGCGCCCGCGCGTGGCCTCCTGACTCTGCCCGCCAATCGTCTCCTGACGGCGGTGTTCTGCGTCCCCTCCGGACGCGGGGGATTCGAGGCCGTCCGACCGTGCGGTCCGCGCTCAGACCCTCCGCTGGCTCGGGACCTGGTGTCCCGGCCGTGAAGCTCGCGGACGTCTTGATCGCGGCAAGGGTTCTTGAGCACTGAAGTAAGCCGCTCGGAATCGTTCCATGAACGACAGTTGCGGGCACCGGGGCCAAGGCGGCCCTGGCCCCGGTGCCCCGCCCTTCCGGACTCAGAAGATCTGCCGCGACCGCTGCGGCCGATGCGCGGCGAGGGTGAGGCACGGTTCGGGCTCGTCGAGCCCGGCGACCTGCGAGGCCACGTAGTTGCCCACGGCGGGGCCGTGCTTGAAGCCGTGGCCCGAGCCGGCGCCGACCAGCCAGACGTTGGCGATGTCCGGGTGGCGGTCGATCAGGAAGTCGCCGTTCCAACTGTTCGAATAGGCGCAGACCCGCGCATCGAGCAGCGGGGCCTTGCGCAGGGCGGGCATGCGCCGGGCCAGGATCATGCGGGCGACCTGCAGGCCCTCTTCCGAGATGATCCGATCGTCGCGGGTGGTGGGGTCGAAGTCCGAGCCGTGGTGATCGAGGCCGATCTTGAACCCCCGGCCCTCGATGTCGGGGACGCCGTAGACGCCTCCCGAGGGGTCGATCCAGGCCGGCATCGACGGGGACGTGAACCGCCGGTCGCCCGGGTCCGGTCCGAAGAAGAAGACCTCCTGCCGCGTGGGATGGATGCGGTCGCCGAGGAGGCCGGGGAAGACCTGCGGGAGCCACGCGCCGCAGGCGAAGACGAAGCTGTCGGCCGCGATGCGGTCGCCGGCGCTCGTCTCCAGCGACTCGAGGCGCTCGGCGTTCGCGGGCGGGGGCAGGACCCTCGCGATCACGTAGTCGACGCTCCGCTTGACGGCCTGGCGGACGACGCTCTGCACCGCCCGCCGCGCGAGGATGACCCCGGCCGTCGGCTCGAGCAGGCCGCGCGTGACGGGACCCAGCGTGAACTGCGGGTAACGTCGTTCCAGCTCGACGCGATCGAGCATCTCGAACGGGACGTGCAGCGCCCCCAGGTTGCGGGCGGTGTCGTCGAGGGCGGCGTCGTTCCCCCGCGCCATCCACAGCACGCCGGTGCGGACGAAGAGATCCTCGCGCCAGTCGCGCAGGAGCTCCTGCCAAGCGTGGGCCGAGTACTGGGACCAGCGCGTGTACAGGGCGTGCCGGCCGTAGCCGAAGCGGATGATCCGCGATTCCCCGCTCGAGCTCGACCGGGTGTTGCCCGCGCCGAAGGCGTCGACGAGCACGACGGAGCGGCCGGTGCTGCGGAGCTGCAGTGCGGTCCAGGCGCCGAACACGCCGGCGCCGATGACGGCGATGTCCGCCGCGTGCCGCGTTTTCCAGGCAGTGGTCAAGTTCGCCGACCTCGATGGGGTGCCGTCGTGCGCCGGCAGGGTCGGTCCGGCGCGTTCCGAAAACACTAAAATATCACTGATGGTGCGTCGCTGCATCGAGATCTGGCCCGATGCGCTGCACCTGCCCGGGGTGCTGGCCCCGGACGAGCAGCGCCGGCTCGCCGCGCGGTGCCTGGCCATCGGCCGCGGGCCGGCCGGCTGGTACGTACCCCGCGTGCGGGGCGGAGGCCTGATGCGGGTGCGGATGGTCTGTCTGGGCCGCCACTGGAACGCGCGCACCTACCGCTACGAGGCGGTGCGCGGCGACCACGACGGCCGCGCCGTCCTTCCCCTGCCCGCCGACCTCGCGGACCTCGCGACGCGGGTGGCGGCCGCCGCCGGCATGCGGCTCGCGCCCGACGTCTGCATCCTCAACTACTACGAGGCGGCGGGGCGGATGGGGCTGCACCAGGACAAGGACGAGCGCCCCGAGACGCTCGACGCGGGCGTGCCCATCGTGTCGCTCTCCATCGGCGACACCGCGAGGTTCGTCATGGGCGGGCTCACGCGCAAGGAGCCGAAGACCACGGTGCGGCTGGCGTCGGGAGACGGGTTCGTGTTCGGCGGCCGCAGCCGGCTGCGGTATCACGGCGTGGCGTCGATCCTCCCGGGAACGGGGCCGCCCGGGTACGGTTTCGCGGGGCGCTTCAACCTCACGTTTCGTCAGGGCGCGGCCTGACTGCCCGTGGCCGGGGCTCCCGGCGCATTCGAGCGGCGGTGCATCCCGCCCGATTGCGTTGCTCGTCGGTTGCGTATGCCCGGTATGCACCTTCCTCGCACCTTGTCGGGCGGGCGCCTCGGCCGTTCGCCGGCGCCCTTCGCGCGCGGTGCAACGTGAGGACCTTCGCCACGGGTTGCCGACCCCCGGCCGCGCGACCCGTGCCGTGGCCCGGGCCGCCGCCCGCGCCAATCAGGGCGCCCCATGCCCGTTCAACGTGCCGATGCGCCCTCCCGGGGCAAAGTCGCGGGGCTTGCCGCCGGCCCCGGCTAGGGTACGGTCGCACGTCGATGCAGGCCGACCCGGCGGCGCCGCGTCCCTGGGCGGGATGCGTCGGCGCGCCGCGGGCGGCAACGTCGCCGACTTGCAGGAGCCGAAGATGCACAAGCCAATCAAGTACGCCGAAAAGGGCCTGACGCTGGCGGCCGACGCCGGCTTCCGGGTGTTCGATTTCCTCAACCGGTTCAACCAGCGGCCGTCGTTCACGCCGGCCTGGGCCGACAAGCCGCTGCTCAAGTCGCACGAGAAGGTGAAGCCGCCCCTGGGGTGGCCCCGCGAGACCGACTCGCTCTGCCCGAAGTGCGTCCGCGAGGCGCGGCAGGAGATTCTCGACGGCAAGAGGGACTACAAGATCCTGCTGAACGAGAAGGTGGGCGAGATCAAGGCGACCATCATCGAGCGCGACGGCAAGATCATGATGGTGAAGGACTGCCCGGTGCATGGCCACTTCGAGGACGTGATGGCCATCGACACCGCGTTCTTCAAGCACCTCGAAGAGTCGTTCCCGGGCAGCGACATGCGGGCCCACAACGACGAGAAGCTGCACAACCCCGGCAGCAGCACCATCAAGTACGGCCGCGGCTCGGTCCTGACCATCGACCTCACGAACCGCTGCAACATGATGTGCGACCCGTGCTTCATGGACGCGAACCAGGTCGGGTTCGTGCACGAGCTCGGCTGGGACGACATCAAGACCCTGCTCGACAACGCCATCTCCATCAAGCCGAAGCGGCAGATGTCGGTGCAGTTCTCGGGCGGCGAGCCCACCATCTCGCCGTACTTCCTCGACGCCGTCCGCTACGCCCGCAAGGTCGGCTACAACAGCGTGCAGGCGGCCACCAACGGCATCGAGTTCGCCAAGAGCGCCGACTTCGCCCAGGCCGCGGCCGACGCCGGGCTGCGCTACGCCTACCTGCAGTTCGACGGCATCGGCAACGCCGCCAACTCGCACCGGCTCGTCGGCAACCTCTTCGACGTCAAGCTGCGGGCCATCGAGAACCTGCACAACGCCGGCGTCGACATCGTCCCCGTCATCACCATCCTCAACGGCATCAACAACGAGCAGGTCGGCCGGGTCGTCCAGTTCGCGCTCGACAACCCGAAGAAGATCAACTTCCTGTCGTTCCAGCCGGTGTCGTTCACGGGCCGCGACGAGGAGATCACCGACGAGCGCCGGCACGCCCAGCGCTACACGCTGTCGCACCTCGCCCACGACGTGAAGGACCAGACCGGCATCGGCGAGCCCGTCCGCGACTGGTTCCCCATCTCGTTCATGGGCACGTTCACCGACTCGGCCGACTACGTCCACGGCCCGCAGGCCGACTGGGGCCAGCTCAACTGCGGCTGCCACCCCAACTGCGGCGTCGGCATGGCGGTGATGATCGACTAGGAGACCAAGGAGTCGTTGCCGTTCACCGCGTTCCTCCCGGCCGATCGGCTTGCCAAGGTACTCGGCCGGTTGAACGTCGGCGGCCGCGGCCG
>JAJEFC010000380.1 GCA_022820675.1 Vicinamibacteria bacterium
CGTCGCCCTGCTCGGCCGCGAGCCGGTACCAGCGCGCGGCCTCGGCGAGGTCCCGCGGCACCCCGCGCCCCTCGGCGTAGAGCAGCCCGAGCTGGCCCTGCGCCTCGGCCAGCCCCTGGTCGGCCGCGAGCCGAATCAGCCGGGCCGCCTCCGAGTCGTCCTGCGGAACGCCGCGCCCCCCCGCATGCAGCATCCCGAGCCGGCTCTGCGCCTCGGGCAGCCCCTGGTCGGCCGCGAGCCGAATCAGCCGGGCCGCCTCCGAGTCGTCCTGCGGGACGCCGCGCCCGCCCGCGTACATCGCCCCGAGCTGCCCCTGGGCCCGGGCGTCGCCCTGGTCCGCCGCGAGCCGGAGCCACCGCAGCGCCTCGGCGTCGTCCCGCCCCACCCCGCCGCCCCCGGCGTAGAGCGCCCCGAGCCGACCCTGGGCGGCGACGAGCCCCTGCTCCGCCGCGAGGCGAAGCCACCGCGCCGCCTCCGCACCGCTGCGGGGGACCCCCAGGCCCTCCGCGTACATCTCCCCGAGCCGGCCCTGCGCGGCGGCCTGGCCCTGCTCCGCCGCCATCCGGAACCACCGCGCCGCCTCGGCGTCGTCCTCGGCGACCCCGCGGCCCTCGTCGTACATCGACCCGAGCTCGAGCTGCGCCCCGACGTCCCCCCCTTCCGCGGCGAGGCGGAGACCGTCGACGTCGGGGCCCGGGGCGCACGCCCAGAGGGCGGCGAGCAGCGCCCAGCAGACGGTGGAGCACAGGCAGCGTCCGGCCACCGCGCTGGAGGGCATCAGGGGCGCCGTCCGATCACGGACGAGCGTGTCCGCCGCCGGTGACGGGACCCGGTCGCGGCGCCATCGGGAACAGCGCCCGGGAAATGCCGGGCGCGCGGCTGGATTCGAGAGCATGCTGCAGCGGAGACGTAGCGGCGATTATACGACAGCCGCCGCGGGCGGGCCGGAGCGGGCCGGTGCGGAGACTCCGGCCGACCGGCGACAGGAGACCGCGCCGCGGGCGACGATTCGCGGGCGGTCTCCGTTCACCCTCCCGCGCGTCCCGCACCCGGCCCCCCTTTCGTCCCCTGACGGCTCCGCCGGGCGCCCAACCAGCCATCAAGGAGTCCGCGCCCGTTTTGCGGCGCAGACTCTGGCGTCTGGTATAGTCGAATCCGGTGTCACGCTATCCGGCTCGGGCAAGGGATATCGTCCCGCCTGCCGTCGTCCGCGGCCTGGGGGCCGGCCTGCTCTGCGCGCTGGCGTGGGCGTGCGGCGGCGCGGCCGACCCCGGGACCGCGGGCGACCCGCGCAGCGCCATACTGCCCGAGGGGGCGCCGTCGGACTTCTTCACGCCGCAGCCGGTCGGCGAGCCGCGCGGCGACGGCGAGCGGCCCCAGATCGCGCACGTCACCGTCGTCGACCTCGACGGCGACGGCCTGCCGGACATCCTGGCCTGCGACGCAATCCGCAACCGGGTCGCCTGGATACGGCAGTACCCGGCCGGGACCTGGACCGAGACGCCCGTCACCGAGGACGTCCGCGCCCCCGCGCACGTGGAGCCGACCGACTTCGACGGCGACGGCGACCTCGACCTGCTCGTCGCGGGCCTCGGCGAGCTCTTCCCGAGCGACCTGCGCATCGGCTCGGTCGTGGTGCTGGAGAACGACGGCGAAGAGCGCTTCACGAGCCGCGTCGCGGCCGAGGGCATACCGCGGGTCGCCGACGTGCGGGCCGGCGACCTCGACGGCGACGGCGACCTCGACCTCGCGGTGGCCGCCTTCGGCTACGACCACGGCGAGACCCTGTGGCTCGAGAACCGGGGCGGCTGGGCGTTCGAGGCCCACGTCCTGCAGCGGTTCTCGGGCGCCATCAACGCCCTCGTCGCCGACCTCGACGACGACGGCGCCCGCGACGTCGTGGCCCTCGTCAGCCAGGAGTGGGAGGAGATCTGGGCCTTTCCCGGCCCCGAGCTGCGGCAGCGGCTGCTCTGGGGCACGACGAACCCCGACTTCGGCTCGAGCTGGATCACGCTCGTCGATCTCGACCGGGACGGGGACCCCGACATCCTGCACAGCAACGGCGACGCATTCGACTACGCCCCCGCCAACAGCCGACCCTGGCACGGCGTGCAGTGGCTGGAGAACCGGGGCGGCATGGAGTTCGAGCCGCACCGCATCGCCGATCTCCAGGGCGCGTCGAGCCCCCAGGCCTCCGACCTCGACGGCGACGGAGATCTCGACGTGGCGGTGGTCAGCGCCTACAACCGGTGGGACGACGAGTCGGCCCACAGCCTCGTGTGGCTCGAGAACAACGGGCAGATGCAGTTCGCGATGCACCGCATCGCGCGCTCGCCGACCCACCTCATCACCCTGGCCGCCGGCGACCTCGACGGCGACGGCGACGCCGATCTCGTCACCGGCGGCATGCACATCAGCGGCCCCTACGACCGCATGTCGCGGGTGACGGTCTGGAGCAACGGTGGCCCGCCGGCGCCGTGACAAACGCCGGCGGGGCGCCGCGGCGGCAGGGCTGGCGGCCGGCCGCACCGGTGATGCGGCTCCACGCGGGAACGCCGCTCCACGCGCTGACGCGGCTCCGCACGGTGACGCGGCTCCACCCCGTGACGCCACTCCACCCCGTGACGCCGCTCCACGCGGGAACGCCGCTCCACACGGGAACGCGGCTCCACGCGACGACGCGGGGCCGGCCGAACGGCCCACCCAGGCCGCCGCGGATGGGCGCTCTCGCGAGGCCGCGCGCCGCGACGCGGACACGCCCGCCGACGCGCCGGGCGGGGCAACCAGGGAGCAGCCGGCTCACGGCGATGGGGGCCGCTCCACGCCGTCACCGACCCGTCCTCCCGCCACGGCCAGGCGGGCGGCGCCGCGCCGGCCGCGATGGCTGACGTGGGCCGCCATCGCCACCGTCGCCGCGACCGTGCTCTACGTCGGCGCCTCCCAGGTGAGACGGGCGGCGTACGCGGCGCGGCTTCCTGTCCTTCCCGAGCTGTCCGGCCAGCCGCCGGCCCTGCGGGAGCATCTCGAGTCGGCGGATCGCGCCGCGCGCGACCGACCCACGTCCGCCGAGGCGGTGGGAGCCCTCGGCATCGCCTATCACGCCGACCTGTTCCTCGACCACGCCGACCGCGCCTACGCGGCGGCCGAGGCGCTGAGCGGCGGGGCGTGGCGCTGGACCTATTACCGGGCCCTGGCCGCCGGCACACGCGGCGACACCGCGGCGCTGGCCGACGGCCTGCGCCGGGTGGTCGCCAAGGCACCCGACTTCGGCCCCGCGTGGTGGCGGCTCGGGGAGGCGGAGTTCAAGGCGGGACGCTACGACCGCGCCGCCGAGGCGTGGCGGCGCGCCCTG
>JAJEFC010000002.1 GCA_022820675.1 Vicinamibacteria bacterium
GATCGCCGACATCCTGCGCCGCGACACCCTGGCAACCCGCCGGCCGCGCCCCCGGCTCCGTCGGCAGGCGCCGGCCCCCGGACGGAGCCTGGTGTGCCGATGGCTCTGACGCGCGCCACCCGGACGAGTGTGCTCACCCGCCGCGGGCATACGCGGGTGGGACTCGCGCAGTCGAGCGGCGAAGCCCGCCGCTGGCTGGCCGACGCGACCGGCTACCGCGGGGGCGGCCGGTTCGACCGCGCCATCGTCGCGATCAGCCGCGCCGGCGACGACGAGCGGCCGCGCATCCGCGTGCGCCGCGGCACGCCGTACGAACGCGTCGACCGCTGGCTCGGCCCGCCGCCTTCACCGGACGACCCCCGCCATCCCCGCCGCGGCGCGCTGCTGCGCAGGCTCCCACCGGAGAGCGCCGCCCGAACGCTGATCGCGCTGCGGAGCGGCATCGTCGTGACCCTGGCCGGACCGGCGAGCGAGGCGGGCCGGCCGCTCGAGGCGTACCTGCGCGTCCAGGCGGCGGCGAAGGACGCCTCGGCCGCCGACATCGCCCTCGTGATGCACGTCGCCGACCGGCTGGCGCCGTGGATCGCCGTGAGCGCGGGCGACGTCCGCATCGAAACGCTTCTGACCGATCGCGACCGCGACCTTCCCGACGAGCGGGGCGCGGAGCTCCGCGGCCGAACCCGCACCGAGAACCCGCCAGCTTCCGCGGCTCCCCGCGCCAGCCCCAGGCGATGCCCGGGGCGCTTGGCGCACGGGCGGAGCCGCGCTCGAAAGGATGCATGAATGGACCTGGACGCAGCCCGCGACGGCGCCCCGGCAGCCCCGAAGCGCCGCACCACGCCGGCGACGGCCCCCGACACCGAGACCCGCATCGTCTGGCTACCGGACGAGTGGGCCGTCTACATCGCCAACGGCGACGACCCGGAGAGCCCCGACTGGCCCGTCGAGCTGTGCGACGAGGAGCTGCGCCGGCTCCGCCTCGAGGGCTTCGACACCGTGACCTGCACCGGCGAGACGAGAGAGCTGCAGGAGTACCGCGGCATCGCCGGAACCCTCCGGGCGTACGAGGCGCTGCGCACGGGCGGCGACGACCCCGTGACCCGCACCGTCACCCTCGTCCGCGAACGGACCCAGCTCCCGGCCGGCGACGTGACGCGCCGGATCGCGCTCGACATCGAGCTGACGCTGACGCGGAGCGAGAGCCAACCCGCCGAGCGCCTCGCGGCGCGGGCCGTGCTCGAGGAGACGGGGCTCGAGCGCCGTGTCGCCCGGGCGTGGGGCAACGCCGCCGGCGCCCCCGTCGAGCCCGTCTGGCTGCACATCGACATCGACGGCACCGCCGCCCCCCTGCCCCCGGATGCCTGGACCGACCAGGACGCCATCGCCGCCCGCCTCGACAGCCGCAACTGCATCGACCGGATTGTCCTGAAGGACCCCCAAGCGCCCGTCGGCCGGCGAACGGCGACGCCGCCGTGGTGCCGCCAGGCGCCGTTCTACGACCACGAAGGCCGGGTGCGCTGCTTCGCGTGCGACGGGATCAAGCACGCGCTCGCGGACGGCAGCCGGCGGCCGTCCCGGACGTCCCCCCTCGCGCAATGCCCGAGCTGCGACCGCAAGCAGTAGCTCGACGCCGTCGTCGAACCGGTCCAACGCGAGCGGCACCTCCACGTCCCCCCATGCGGCGCCCCCGCCCCGCGAACGCCGCCCCGTCACCGAAGGAGAACGCGACATGCCGAGAAGCCTGCCGAGGGCGCAGTGCGTCCTCGCATCGAACCTCCCCGCCGGCAGGCCCACCGAGCCGCCGGCGAGGATCCTCAACCGCCGCACCGACCGGCCAAGGCCGCACCAGGTCTACATCGGCCGCCCCTCGAAGTGGGGTAACCGCTTCAAGCTGACGGATGGCGCCGACAGGCTCCGCGTCATCGCCCTCTACCGCGCGGACCTCGTCCACAGGCTGCGCACGGGCAGGGTGACGCGCGCCGAGCTCGCGGAGCTCTACGGCCGCCCGCTCGTGTGCTGGTGCGCCCCGCTGGCGTGCCACGGCCACGTGCTGCTCGCGGCCGCCGCCTGGGCCGCGACCCGGCCCGGCGTGGGCCTGGAAGCCGCCAGGTGGACGAGGGAGCCCATCGAGCGCCTCGTCAGGCGCATGGCGAGACCCGGAGCACGAGCAGCATGACCGCGCTCGACCTCATCACCAGGCGCCAGTACCTCGAAGAGGAGCTGGCGCTAGCCGCCACCACCCAGCAGTACGTCCTCGACGGCCCCTCCCCGACAAGCCCCGCCGACCGTGAGGCCCGCGACGCCCTCCTCGACCGCCTGCGGACCCGCTGGACCAACACCCTCGACTGCCTGACCAGACACACCGACCCCGCCCGCGGCGGCGACCCCGACTGGCAGGGGCCCGTCAAGGAGCGGGCCAGACACGCCGCGGGGCGCTTCGCCGGACCCGCCGACGCGGGTGCGGCGCGAGCCGCGGCCGCGGGCGGCGCCGAGGCCGCACTGCGGGCCGCCGTCGAACGGGCGCAGCGGACGCTGCATGGCGACGAAGACTGCTACTCGGTCTCGAGGACCCACGACGCCGCCCTCGACCTGACCGAGGCGGCAACCGCCCTGCTGAACGAACTCGAAACGAGGCACACGAAGTGATGAAACTCACGAACCGCAACATCCCCCTCAGCCGCCTGACACTGTCAGCCGCCAACGTGCGCAAGGCGAGCGCCGACCCGGAGGACGACAAGGAGCTCCAGGCGAGCATCCTCGCGTTGGGCATCATCGAGAACCTCCTCGTGGTTCCCGACGAAGACGACACCTTCGCCGTAGTCGCCGGCGGGCGGCGGCTTGCCGCCGTGCAGCGACTCGCCGAAGCCGGCAAGATCTCCGCCGACTACGTCGTACCCTGCCGCATCTCGACCGGCGACGTCGACCCCGCCGAGGTCTCCCTCCACGAGAACGAGAAGCGCGCGCCGATGCACCCGGCGGACCAGTACGAGGCGTACGCGCGGCTGCGGGACAAGGGCATGACGGCGGCCGAGATCGCGGCGCGGGCCGGCGTCAGCGAGCGGCAAGTGACGAAGTTGATGCGGCTCGGGACGGTGGCCCCGGAGCTGCTGGCCGCGTACCGCAACGACGACATGGACCTCCAGACGCTGATGGCCTTCACCGTCACCGACGACCGCCAGGCGCAGCTCGACGTCTGGGCGAAGGCCCGCGGCGGCGGGACGACATGGCCCGAGCACATCCGCCAGCAGCTCACCGAGGGCGCGGTCATCGGGAGCAGCGGGCTGGCGTCGTTCGTCGGCCTGGAGGCCTACGAGAAGGCGGGCGGCCGCGTGCAGCACGACCTGTTCAGCCGGTTCGACGACGAGTCGGTGTACCTGCTCGACCGCGGCCTGCTGGTGAAGCTCGCCGAGGCCGAGCTGAAGAAGACCGCCGACCGCCTGGCGAAGCGGTGGAAGTGGGTCGAGATCCAGATCGACCCCGACTGGGACCGAATCCACACGCTGCACCGGCTCCGCGGCGAACCCGGGGCGGCGACCGAGGCCGAGCGGAAGCGCCTCGACAAGCTCGCCGACGAGATGCAGGACATCGCCGACAACCCGCCGATGGACCCGGCCGAGCAGGGCAAGGCGTACGCCCGGGGCCAGGAGCTGAACGCCAAGTACGAGAAGCTCGAGGCGCGCATCGCCGCCCGCATCAAGTACCGGCCCGAGGACATGCGCATCGCCGGCTGCATCGTCACCCTCAAGGGACCGCGGGCGGACGTGATCACGGGCCTCGTGCTGCCGGAGGACGTGCCGGCGAAGCCGAAGAAGACCGCGAAGAAGAAGGCCGCGGCCCCCACGGCCGACGCCCCGGCAGTCGCCCCCGACGCGGACGGCGCGAAGCCCGCGGACGGCACGAAGCCCGCGGGCGGCGGGGACGAGCCGGCGGCGCCGGCGCCGAGCTTCGACGAGCGGTTCGAGAAGCCGTGGACGACCCCCGCGACGCGCAACCACCAGAGCCCGGAGGCCAAGCACGCCAAGGTCGCCGGCCTGAGCACGGCCGTCATCGACGACCTCGCCGCGATCCGCACTGGCATTGTCCGCGCCGCGTTGGCCAGGCGCTTCGACCTGGCGTTCGACCTCGCCGCGTACCTCCTCGTGATGGACACCTCGACGCGCGGCACCGAGCGCCCGGCCGACATCCGCCTCGTCCGCACGAGCCTGCGCCCGATCGGCCGCAGCAGCGAGAACGACTTCGCCGATGCGAACCCCGGCGAGAGGCTCGAGAGCCCGCCCGCCGGCCAGTGGATGAAGCTCGGCGACGACCTCAAGCGCTTCGACGCGTTCCGGGCCCTACCCGACGCCGAGAAGCACGACCTGTTCGCCCGCGCCGTCTCGGCCGCGCTCCACAACCAGGCCGCCAACCAGCACCGCCCGCTGCCGATCGGGGAGCGCGTGGTCGAGCTCCTCGACATCGACTTCGCCAAGGCGGTCCGGCCCACCGAGAAGTACTTCTGGAAGCGGCTGACCCGCGCCCGGATGCTCGAGATCGCGGAGGCCGTCGTCGGCAAGGAGTGGGCGAAGGCCCGCCGCGGCCACAAGAAGGGGCAGCTCGCCGCCGATATGGCCGCCGTCTTCGGCGAGGACCCGCAGGGCCGGGCCGCGCTCGACGCCGAGGCGCGGGAGCGCGTCGAGCAGTGGACCATGCCCGGATTCCGGGCGTGGGACAGCCCCGATGAGGCACGGCGTTGACCGACTCTCACGCCAGTTGTAGTCTGCAAATGTATGAAGCTACAACCCGCGGCACCGACTACCGTCAAGCTGGGCGTCAGCCGCCAGGTGGTGATCCCCAAGAAGCTGCACGACCGTCTCGGGCTCAAGCCCGGCGACTACCTGGAGGTCGAGGAGCTGCAGGGCAAAGTCGTCATGACGCCGAAGACGCTCATCGACAGCCGCGTGCACGCAGCGTTTCGCGAAAGCATGGAGGATTTCAAGGCCGGCAGGTACTCCGGGCCGTTCGACACCGCGGAGCAGGCGACGGCGTCGCTCAAGAAGATTTCCCGGGCGCGTCGAGCAAGCAATGCGAGCCGCAGGTAGATGCGGCTAATTCACACCGCGAGGTTCGAGAAAGACTATTCGGCCGCGCCGGCGGATGCGCAGCGCGCATTCGACAAGCCGGATGTTTCGACATTCCGAGACCGGCCGCGCGAGAATGGGATACGCGGGGCTGCCACGCCGCGAGAGAACCGGCAGGGGAACGGCGGGCGAAGGAGTGGACAACATGAGCCATTCAGAATTACTGAAGCGTATCACTGCGCGTTCGGACGTGTTCGGCGGCAAACCCATTATTCGGGATATGCGGCTGTCGGTAGAACTGATCCTGAGCCTCATGGCCCAAGGCGTTACCGCGGAAGAAATCCTTGTTGAGTACCCGGAGCTGGAGCCGGATGACATTCGTGCTTGCGTTGCCTACGCGCATGCCGTCATCGCCCGGGACACGCTGTCCGCCGTTTCTGTGGCGGAGCCATGAAGTTCCTTGTCGATCGCTGTGCCGGCCCGCTGCTGGCGGACTGGCTGCGCGCCCAAGGACATGATGTCATCGAGTCCCGCCAGCTCGGGCGCGATCCGGGCGATCAGGCACTGCTTGAACGAGCTACTTCCGAAGCGAGGATTCTGGTTACGATCGACACGGATTTCGGAGAACTCGTGTACCTCCGGCGCTTCCAGCATGCTGGCTTGGTACGCCTCCCGGACGTTCCGGTGCTGCAACGTATCGCCCTGATCGCCGAAGTGCTGCAGCGACATCGACACGCGCTCGAAGCACGCGCAGTCATCACCATTCGCGGCGGACGAATCCGGATCGCCAATCCCCCGTTGCCGTGACGCAACTCGGCGCTGGCCGCCGACATGTCGGTCGCCTTCGCCGAGAACCGCAGGGCAGGGCCGCGCCGGACGCCGAGGCGCCGGAGCGCGTCGAACAGTGGACCATGTTGGGCTTCCGGGCCTGAGACGGCCCCGGCGCGAAGAAGGGGCGCTCCTGACCCCGCGGGCGGACGCTGCAACGCACGCGAAGCTCCACCCGATGCTCGCCGACGAGCTTGCCGCCGTCCACGGCCCAGCCGCCGTACACGACCCAGCCGCCTGAAGGCAGCGTTCCTCCGACGCCATCCCGGCTCACGAACGACGAGAGCCGGACCCTCCCCCCCACCGCTGACGCAAGCCCGCGACACTCCGAGAGGACCCTGCTCGCCCGGATCGAGTTTCACCTGGATCCCCACCCGCTGCGCACCGACCAGCGGCGGCTGGACCATCCGACCCGACCGGGAGGAACACGACGCATGACGAACCGGACCCGACCTGTGCACCGGCTCGGGCCATGGCTGCACGAAGCCCTGGCTCAGCAAGCGGACCCGCTCCACCACGTGTGCCGGCACATCGCCCACGACCTCGAGACCGGCGCCCTGGAACCCGCCGAGGCAGCAGGGCTGCTCAACGCGGCCCTCGACGCCTTCCCCGACGGCAACGCCGCGGCACCCCTGCCCTCCGACACCGCCGAGCTCACCGAGCTCGCCGGCCACATGCGGTCCCTCCAGCGCGCCCTCGCCCAGACCGGCCTCCCCGGAGACGTCGTGATGATGACCGCCACCGTCCACGCCCACCGATGCCTGGACATCGGCATCGAGCGCGCGCGGGCCGACAGCGCCGAGAACATCCAATGAACGAATCGACGATGCAGAAAGACACCGAAATCCGGTGGATACCCCTCCGGAACCTGGAGCACTCCGACCGCAACGCACGCACGACGGCGGCCCCGGCGGAGGCGATGGGCGAGCTCGAAGCGTCGCTCGAAGCGCACGGGCTCATCGAGAACCTCGTGGTGCGTGCGCACGACGACGGGAAGACCTTCCACGTCGTCGGCGGCGCCCGGCGCCTGCGGGCCCTCCGGACCCTGGCGAAGAAGCGCAAGAGCCGGTTCCGGACCACGACGCCGATACCGTGCCGAGTCTTGCCCGCCGACGCGATCGACGAGGAGATCAGCGCGGCCGAAAACCTGGTGCGCGTGAACATGCACCCGGTGGACGAGTTCACCGCGTTCCACACGCTGCTCGAACGCGGCCTGAGCGCCCGCGAGATCGCCAACCGCTTCGGCCTGACCGCCCGGACGGTGCAGCGGCGGCTGCGCCTCGGCGGCATCGCCCCGGAGATCCTCGGGCACGCCCGCGACGGCCACCTGACGCTCGACCAGCTCGAGGCCTTCGCGGCCACGCCGGACCGCACCCGCCAGCTCGGCGTCTGGAGCAAGGTGCAGAGCCACGCGGGGTACACGGCGACCGCCGCCTGGATCCGGAACGAGCTGCAGCGCGGCCTCGTGTCCGCGGCATCCGCCCGCGCGCGGTTCGTCGGCCTGAAGGCGTACAAGGCGGCCGGCGGGACGGTCGAGGAGGACCTGTTCGCCGCCGAGGACGAGGGGAGCGTGCTGATCCGCGACGCGAAGCTCCTCGATGATCTCGCCTCGAAGAAGCTGGACGGCGCGCGGCGCAAGCTCGGCGGCGGCTGGCTTTGGATCGACACGATCCTCGAGGCGGCGTGGGACGTGACCCGGCAGTTCGGGCGCGTCAAGGGCAAGCCTGAGCCCCCGACCGACGCCGAATGCTCGCGCTTCGCGGAGCTGACGGCCGAGATCGACCGGCTCAAGCAGGCGGCCTACGCCGACGGCAACGACGCCGGCAGCACGGCCGAGCGCGACCGGCTCACCGCCGAGATCGAGAAGCTGGAGGCCCAAGCCGAGGCCCTCGACGACGAGATGCACTCGCGCGAGTCGTACAGCGCGGAGCTGATGGCCTGCTCCGGATGCATCGTGACGATCGGCGGCGAAGGCGAGCTGGTCATCCACCGGGGCCTGGTGCGCCGGCAGGACGAACACCTCGTGCCTGCGCCCCCGACGCCGGACCCGGCCGCCGACACCCCCGGCAGCGCCCCCGAGGCCGCGGCCCCCGCCGACGGCGCGGCCG
>JAJEFC010000385.1 GCA_022820675.1 Vicinamibacteria bacterium
GCGTCGCGAGGCGGCGGCGGGCTCGTGCCGGGCCGGCAGCGTTGGTTGGAGAAGCAGGGCGGATGTCGAGCGTGAGTGCTGACCAGCGGTTGGAATCTGTCGGAATCGTCGACCCGGCATCAGTCTACTGGAACCTGTCCACGGCCGCGCTCTACGAGGAGGCGGTGGCGCGCCGCGAGGGAACCGTGGCCAAGTCGGGGCCGCTGGTCTGCCGCACCGGCCTCCACACCGGGCGGTCTCCGCGCGATCGGTTCCTCGTGGACGAGCCGTCGAGCTCGGGCCGCATCGCCTGGGGCGACGTGAACCGCCCGATGCCCCCCGACCGGTTCGACGCGGTTCACCAGTTGGTCGTCGATCACCTGCGGGGCCGCGACCTGTTCGTGCAGGACTGTTACGCGGGGGCGGACCCCGACTACCGCCTCCCGGTGCGGGTGGTGACCGAGAAGGCCTGGCACGCGCTGTTCGCGCGCCACCTGCTCATCACCGAGTCGGACCGGACGAAGCTCGCCGACCACGTTCCCGGGCTCACCGTCATCAACGCGGCTTCCTGCCGGGCGGATCCCCGGATACACGGGACCAGCTCCGACGTCTTCATCCTGTTGAACCTCGCCAGGCGTCTCGTGCTGATAGGCGGCACCAGCTACGCCGGCGAGATCAAGAAGTCGGTGTTCGCGGTGATGAACTACCTGCTGCCGCTGCGGCGCGTGCTGCCCATGCACTGCGCCGCGAACGTCGGGCCGGAGGGCGACGTGGCGGTCTTCTTCGGCCTGTCGGGGACCGGCAAGACCACGCTGTCGAGCGACCCCGCCCGGCACCTCATCGGGGACGACGAGCACGGGTGGAGCGACCGCGGGGTGTTCAACTTCGAGGGCGGGTGCTACGCGAAGATGATCCGGCTGTCGGCCGAGGCCGAGCCGCAGATCCACGCCACGACGCGGCGGTTCGCGACGGTGCTCGAGAACGTGACCATCGACCCGGTGACCCGCCAGTTGGATCTCGACGACGACTCGGTCACCGAGAACACCCGCGGGGCGTACCCCCTCGCGGCCATCGACTCGTACGTGCCGTCTCTGCGGGGGGGGCATCCGAGCCACGTGATCATGCTCACCGCCGACGCCTTCGGCGTGCTGCCGCCGATTGCGCGCCTGTCGCCGGCGGCCGCGATGTATCACTTCCTCTCGGGCTACACCGCCAAGGTGGCGGGGACGGAACGCGGCGTCACGGAGCCGACGGCCACGTTCAGCACGTGCTTCGGGGCCCCGTTCATGGTGTCGCCGGCGACCACCTACGCCGAGCTCCTCGGCGAGCGGCTCGCCCGGCATCCCACCCGGGCCTGGCTCGTCAACACGGGATGGACGGGGGGGGCCTTCGGGGTGGGAAGACGCATGCCGATCGCGCATACCCGGGCCCTGATCGCCGCGGTGCTGTCGGGACGCCTGGACGAGGTGCCGACGGCGCCCGACCCGGTCTTCAAGTTCGACGTGCCGGTCGCCTGCCCGGGCGTCCCGTCCGAGGTCCTGGAACCCCGGCGCACCTGGGCGAACGCCGCCGACTACGACGCGCAGGCGGGCCGGCTGGCCGGCATGTTCGCCGAGAACTTCCACCGGTTCGCCGGCGACGTCTCGGCCGAGGTGGCCGCGGCCGGCCCCGCGGGCGGGGTGCCGGTCGGCGGCCAGGAGCTTGCCCGGTAGTGGGCGACACCCCCTTCGAGCCGGTGATCGGGCTCGAGATCCACGCGCAGCTCCTCACCGACACGAAGATCTTCTGCGGGTGCGCCACCCGTTTCGGGGCGGCGCCGAACGCCCACGTGTGTCCGGTGTGCCTCGGACTGCCCGGGGCGCTGCCGGTGTTGAACCGCCGTGCCGTCGAGCTGGGCATGCGCGCGGCCCTGGCCCTGAGCTGCACCGTGCAGGCGCGCTCGATCTTCGCCCGCAAGAACTACTTCTATCCGGACCTGCCCAAGGGCTATCAGATCTCGCAGTACGAGCATCCCCTGGCCACCGACGGCGAGGTGCGATACGCGGAGGACGACGGCGAGCGCGTCGTGCGCATCATCCGCGTGCATCTCGAGGAGGACGCGGGCAAGTCGCTGCACGCGGCCGGCGGCGACGCCGACCGGCACACCCACCTCGACTTCAACCGCAGCGGCGTGCCGCTGATCGAGATCGTGACGCATCCGGACCTGCGGTCGCCGGCCGCGGCCGCGGTGTTCTTCACCCGGTTGCGGGGCATCCTCACCACCATCGGGGTCAACGACGGGAACATGGAGGAGGGCAGCCTGCGCTGCGACGCGAACGTCTCCATCCGACCGGCGGGAGAGTCGGCCCTGGGGGTGAAGGTCGAGGTGAAGAACCTCAACTCGTTCCGGTTCCTGCAACGCGCGCTCGAGTACGAGATCCACCGGCAGACCGAGGCCGTCCGGGCCGGGAGGCGGGTCGAGCAGGAGACCCGCCTGTGGGACACGGCGGCCCACCGCACGGTGTCCATGCGCAGCAAGGAGGACGCACACGACTACCGGTACTTCCCCGAGCCGGACCTGCCTCCCGTCGAGGTGTCGGAGGCGTGGGTCGCCGAGGTCGCGGCGGCGCTGCCGGAGCTGCCCGAGGCCCGGAAGCAGCGGCTGGTTCGCCAGTACGGCCTCTCGGCCGGGGAGGCCGGGCAGCTCGCGGACACCGGCGAGCTGACCGCCTGGTTCGAAGCGGTGTCGGCGGCGGCGGGGAACGCCAAGGCGGCGGCCAACTGGGTCATGGGAGAGGTCACCCGGCGGTTGAACGCGGACGGGGAGGAGATCGGCGCCGTCGGCGTGTCCCCCGACGCGTTGGGCCGGTTGATCCGGATGGTCGACGGCGGGGTCGTCAGCGGCAGCGCGGCCAAGACGGTCTTCGAGCGCATGTACGGCACCGGACGCGATCCCGCGGAGATCGTCGAGGCCGAGGGGCTCGCGCAGATCGGCGACGAGGGACGGCTGCGCGAGGTCGTGACCCGGGTCGTCGCGGCCAACGACGACGCCGTCTCCCGGTTCCGCGGCGGCAACGAGGGCTCGCTGGGGTTTCTCGTGGGGCAGGTGATGCGGGAGACCCGGGGGCGGGCCAATCCGCGGCTCGTGAACGAGCTCCTGCGGCGGGCGCTGGCCGACGACGCTTGACGGCCCGCGGGGAAGCCCCCGCGTTGCATCGCGCCCGGAGGGCGCCGTCGGATCGCCGAGGCGCCCGCCTGACGAGACGTGACGAGGGCGCCTGTCGGCCCATGCAACCGGCGAACAACGCAGCCGGCAGCTCGCGACGCTTGCCGGGCGCAGGCGGGGTGCATCGCCGCTCGAAGGGAGAGGGGGCTCCCGCCACGGGCCGTCGAGGCGTCGCCCTCGCGGTCCCGGCCGCCCCCGCGCATCGCGTCCGCGGCGCCCCGATGCGTTGACAGCGCCCGAGGATCGGGCATAGACTGGATTCACGTCATTCATGTTGCGGCCAGATTCTGCTCTCGCCGGCCTCCTCGTGGACCTGCGTCCACGGGAATCTCTCGCGATCGACAACATCCGCACCGAGTTCTACCGCGAGGAGTTCCTGAAGCACCGCGACTGCCTCAGGCGGCTGCGGGACGCCTACTCGGAATGCACCATCACCGAGATGGAGGCCGCGCTGGGCCACGTCATGGCCCGCGTCGACGAGCTCTGCGCCAATGGCGGCGCCGACCTCGACCGCGTCGTCAGCAGTCTGCTGCACTCGTTCGACGGCGTGACGAAGCTGTCGGCGTGGTCGGATCCCCCCGTCACCCACTGATTTCCTCCTGACCTCTCCATCCCGCTCGCTGTCACTGGTTCGCCGACACGCCCTCGACGTCGTTCGTGCGGCCATCGCCGCCGTGGACCCGGCGCGGCTCGTCGGCGCCGCCCTCGCCGATCCGGCGCCGCGATCGTTCATCGCGCGCGGCCCCCTGAGTCTCGTGGCCGCCGGCAAGGCGGCGGCGGGGATGCTCGAGGGCTTCACGGCCGCCGTGGATCGGCCCATTCGTCGGGGTGTAGCGGTGGGGCCCGGGGTCGCGGGGTCGCTGCCGGAGACGGTCGCCTGGCACCGCGGCGGTCACCCGACGCCCGATGCGGGCAGCGTCGCGGCGGGGCGCGAGGCGCTGAGGTGCGCGGCCGGCGCCCCGGCCTCCGGCTGCCTCGTGGTGCTGCTGTCGGGCGGCGCGTCCGCGCTGCTGTCGATCCCGGCGGCGGGGGTCGGCCTCGCCGAGAAGGTCGCCACGACCCGCGCGCTTCTCGCGGCGGGGGTGCCGATCGACGAGCTCAACTGCGTCCGCAAGCACCTCTCGGGGGTGAAGGGGGGGCGTCTGGCCCAGGCGACGGCGGGGCGCGTGCTGACGCTGGCGATCTCGGACGTGGTCCTGCCCGTCGAGGACGATCCCGGCGTGATCGGCTCGGGGCCCACGGTGCACGACGCCACCCGGTTCGCCGAGGCGCTGGCCATCGTCGAGCGCCCGGCGATTCGGCCGCGCGTGCCGGTCGGCGTGCTCCGGCTTCTCGCGCAGGGGCGGGACGGTCTCGTTCCGGAGACCTTGAAGACACCGCCGGCCGCGGATCGCGCGATGTACCGGGTGGTCGGGAGCCGTCGCGACGCGATGTCGGGGGCCGCCGAGGCGGCGCGGCGACTGGGCTATGCCGTGACCCGAATCGACGAGCCCGTCGTCGGCGAGGCGCGGGTCGCCGGTGCGGGGCATCCGGCGCGCGCCGTCGAGGCGGCCGGGGCGCCAGCCGGGCCCTGGTGCGTCCTCTCGTCCGGCGAGACCACGGTCACGGTGACCGGGGCCGGGCGCGGCGGCCGGAACCAGGAGCTCGCGTTGGCGGCGGTGGAGAGGATGGGCAGGCTGGGCGCCGCGGCCGTGCTGGCCAGCGTCGGCACCGACGGCGTCGACGGACCCACCGACGCGGCGGGGGCCCTCGTCGACCCGGAGACCTCGCTCAGGGCCCGGACCCTGGGCCTGGAGCCGCCCGCGGCGTACCTGGCCGAGAACGACGCCTACGCGTACTTCGATCGGCTCGGCGATCTCGTTCGCACCGGGCCGACCGGCACCAACGTCGGAGACGTCCAGGTGGTGCTGGCGCGACCGGGGGATCTGACGGTCCCCCTGGAGGCAGGAAGGAAAGGGTGACCGCGAGACGACTCGTTCCCCGGGCGCGGAGCGCCGCCGGCCGTCGCGTCCGGCGCACCCTGCGGTCGCGTTGACGGATTCCTGCGCGAGACTCCCATGCCGATGAGGGACACGGTGGACGGGACGGAGGGGCACGCCGCCGCGCTCCTCGCGGTCGCGTTGACGGATTCCCGCGCGAGACTCCCATGCCGATGAGGGACACGGTGGACGGGACGGAGGGGCACGCCGCCGCGCTCCTCGCGGTCGCGTTGACGGATTCCTGCGCGAGACGATGAGAGACACGGTGGACGGGACGGAGGGGCACGCCGCCGCGCTTCTCGCGGGGATCCGCGACCGGGTGCGCCATCCGGCCACGATCCGGGAGCTGATGCGCGTGCTCAAGATCGCGCGGAGCGAGCGCTACGGGTTCCGCCGGCAGATTGCCCGGCTCGTCGACGCCGGTGACCTCGTCCGGATCCGCGGGAACCGCTACGGCCCGGCGGACCGCATGCACCTCGTGGCGGGCCGCCTTGCCGTCAACCCGCGCGGCTTCGGGTTCGTCCGCCCCGACCACGGCGGTGACGACGTCTACGTGGCCGGGGTCGACCTCGGCGATGCGCTGCACGGCGACCGGGTGACGGTGCGGGTGGAGCGGGCCGGCGACCGCGCGGAGGGCCGCGTCGTCGAGGTGCTGGAACGCGCGAACGCGGACGTCGTCGGCCGCTACGAGGTCGACGACGCGGGCGCGGGGTTCGTCGTCCCGTTCGACGAACGGGTGGCCATGGACCTGCGGATCCCGGCCGGCGGGAGCATCCGTGCGGAGGCGGGGCAGATGGTCGTCGCCGCCGTCGAGCGGTGGCCGGGGCGGGGGCGCGGCCCGATCGGGCGCCTCGTGGAGGTGCTGGGCCGGCTGGACGATCCGGGGGTCGACACCGCCATCGTCATCCGGAAGCACGGTCTGCCCGACGGGGAGGATCCCGCCGCGGCGGCGGAAGCCGCCCGTCTCGGGGACGCGGTCGCACCGGCGGATCTCGAGGGGCGCACCGACTTCCGGGGGTTGCCGACGGTCACCATCGACGGAGAGACGGCGCGCGACTTCGACGACGCGGTCACCCTCGAGGCGCTGCCCGGCGGCCGCCGGCGGCTCGGGGTGCACATCGCCGACGTCGCCCACTACGTGGCGGAGGGGAGCGCGCTCGACGAGTCGGCGCGGGAGCGGGGCACGTCGGTGTACTTCCCGGAACGGGCCATCCACATGTTTCCGGCGGGGCTGGCCACCGGGCTGTGCAGCCTGAATCCGGGGGTGGACCGGCTCGTTCAGTCCTGCCTGATGGACATCGACGACCGCGGCCGGGTGGTGCGGTACGAGCTGCGCGACGGCGTGATCCATTCCGATGCGAGAATGACCTACGCCGAGGTGGACGCCATCCTGACCGCCCGCGACGCCGGCGTCCGGGAACGTTACGCGGCCCTGGTGCCGATGCTCGAGTCGATGGGGGCGTTGGCGCAGGGGCTCGCCGCCCGCCGGAAGGAGCGGGGCTCGCTCGACTTCGACCTGCAGGAGACCCGCCTCGTGCTCGACGAGGCGGGCGCCGTCGAGGACATCGTGGCGGCCGAGCGGAACGCGGCGCACCGCATCATCGAGGAGTTCATGCTGATCGCCAACGAGACGGTGGCCGGGCACCTCGAGGCGCGGGGCGCGGCGGCGCTCTTCCGCGTCCACGAGCCGCCGGACCCGGCGAAGGTCGCGGAATTCGACGACTTCGCGGCGACCCTCGGATACCGACTCGGCGCACCCCCGGACGGGGCGCGGCCGCGGCACTTCCAGCGCCTGCTGGCGCGGCTGGCCGGCGCGCCGGTGGAGCGGCCGGTGGCCCTCCTCATGCTGCGGACCATGCAGAAGGCGCACTACGACGCGGTCAACATCGGTCACTTCGGCCTCGCGTCGGAGGTCTACACCCACTTCACGTCCCCGATCCGCCGCTACCCGGACCTCGTGGTCCACCGTCTGCTGCGGGAGTCGCGGCGCGGCCCGATTCCGGGGGACCGGGCCGCCGAGCTCGCCGACGAGCTGCCGGAGACCGCGCGGCACGCCTCGGCCAGGGAACGGCGGGCCGAGGACGCCGAGCGCGAGATCGTCCAATGGAAGAAGGTCCGCTTCATGGCGGACAAGGTCGGGGACGAGTTCACCGGCTACGTCGTCGGGGTGACCCGCTTCGGGCTCTTCGTCGAGCTGATCGAGCACTTCGTCGAGGGGCTGGTGCACGTCACCGCGATGGCCGACGACCACTACCGGTTCGTGGAGTCCGACCACGCGCTCTGCGGCGAGACCACCGGCAAGGTCTACCGGCTGGGCGATCGCCTCGCCGTCCAGGTGATGCGCGCAGACCCGGCGCGGCGGCAGGTCGATCTCGGCTTGGTGGAGATTCTCGACGCGGTCCGCGCCGCGGAGCGGAGCCGCGCGCCGCGCCGCC
>JAJEFC010000115.1 GCA_022820675.1 Vicinamibacteria bacterium
TGGCCGCCGCGGCGGTGCTGGCGGTGGCCGCGGCGGGGTTGATCCTGCGGCCCGAGATGGATCTGCCGATCGGCGAGCGGGTGCTGCGCATCGGCTGGAGCGACGGCGAGAGCGGGACGCCGGCGGGGTCGACCGGACAGCCGTCCGAGCCCGACGCGGCGCGGCCGTCGGCGGTGGAGCCGCCGGCGGGACCGACCCTGCGGGGGACGCCGGCCGGCATGCGGACCGGAGGCGGGGCGGTGCCCATCCCCGGCCCCGGGGTCGGGGCGGACCCGGACCCGCTGACGGGCGACGAGGCGTTGTTGCAGCAGCTTCGCGAGCTGATTCGCGACGATGCGTCGGCTCGTCAGGAGCTCCTGGAGTACGTGCGTCAGGTCTCGGAACGCCGGTGAGGGTGTCGGGCCGGAGCCCGCACGAGAACATGATCTACAATCTGCTCATGACCGCTGAACCGTGGCGTCGCGCGACGGTGCGCCGGGCGTCGTGGCCCGCCGCGTGTGTCGCGCTCGTGCTGTCGATGGGGTGCGGTCCGTCGATTGACGTGCCCACCGCCCTGCAGGTCACCCAGGTGTCCAGCGGCTGGTTCGACGCCGGTCTCGACCCGCTGGGCCGGAACAAGCTCGTGCCCACGGTTTCGTTCCGCCTCGAGAACCTGACGCCCGACACCGTGCAGTACCTCCAGCTCAATGCGGTGTTCAAGCGCCTGAACGAGACGGAGGAGTGGGGGAACGCGTTCGTGCGCGCCGTGGGCACCGAGGGTCTCGAAGCCGGCCAGACCACCGAGATCCTGCGGCTCGAGTCCGGGCGCGGCTACACCGGGGAGCAGTCGCGCGCCGAGATGCTCGGTCATCGTGACTTCGTCGACGTCACGATGGATCTCTTCGTCAAGCACCGCGGCGACCAGTGGGTGTTCCTGGACACGGTCGCCGTCGAGCGCCAGCTCCTGACCCGCTGAGGCCACGCTTCCCGCCCCGATCGCGACGGCCGGGGCCGGCGGGTCGGATCGCCGAGCCACCGCCATGTCCGGTCTCGACCGCCGTCTCGGCCCCCTCGACGGCGCCGCCGTCGTCGTCTCCAACGTCATCGGCAGCGGCATCTTCCTGCTCCCCGCCGTCATCGCCGGCCTGACGCCGCACCCGTGGTGGATGATCGGGGCGTGGGCGGCCGGGGGCGCCCTCGCGTTCGCGGGGGCGATGGCCTACGCCGAGCTCGCCGCCCTGCGCCCGCGCGCCGGCGGCGAGTACGTCTACCTGCGCGAGGCGTTCGGCCCGCTGCCCGCCTTCCTCACCGGCTGGACCTCGTTCGTGGCCGGCTTCAGCGGGGCCATCGCGGTGGGCGCGGTCGGCTTCGCCGGCTATCTCGGCCGCCTTCTGCCCGCGGCCGGCGACACCGAGCCGTGGGCCGTCCTGCCCCTCGGCGTGGTCGACCTCACCGTCTCGCCCCAGGCTCTCGTGGCCCTGGCGGTCATCGGCGTCCTGACCGCCGTCCACCTCGTCGGGCTGGGGCCGGGCCGCGTCGTCCAGAACCTGCTGGCGGTGATGAAGGTGGCGCTGCTCGCGGCGTTCGTGGCCTTGGGCTTCGCCCTCGGCGAGGGCTCGGGCGCGAACTTCGCGGAGACCGGCGAGGCGGTGACGGGCGCCGGCTGGCTGCTCGCCCTGCTGCCGGTCATGTTCGCGTACTCGGGGTGGAACGCCGCGGCCTACCTGGCCGAGGAGATCCGCGATCCGGGCCGCAACGTGCCGCTGGCCCTGGGGCTGGGAACGGCCGCCGTCGTGGTGCTCTACGTGCTGCTGAACCTGCTCTACGTGTACGCCCTGCCCGTCACCGAGTTCGGCGCCGCCGGCCACATGGCCGACGGGGTCGCCGAGCGCCTGTTCGGCCCCGCCGCGGCGGCCCCGGTCGCCCTCGCGTCGGCGGTGATGATCGCGGCCAGCCTCAGCGCGATGGTGTTCGCCGGTCCGCGCGTCTACTACGCGATGGCCCGGGACCGGCAGTTCTTCGCCTCCGCCGCCGCCGTGCACCCCCGGTTCCGCACGCCGGCGGTGGCGATCGCGGCCCAGAGCGTGTGGTCGGGGCTGCTCGTGCTCAGCGGCACGTTCCGGCAGCTCGTCGACTACACCGCGTTCGCCGTCGTGCTGTTCGCGGGGGTGGCGGTGGGCGCGCTCTTCGTGCTGCGCCGCCGCGAGCCCGACGCGCACCGGCCGTTCCGCGCCTGGGGCTATCCGGCCGCCCCCCTCGTCTTCGTGGTGGTGAGCGCGGCCCTCGTCGTCAACGCGATCCGGATCAATCCGGGGCCCTCGCTGGCCGGTATCGTGCTCATCGCGGCGGGGATCCCGGTCTACCTCCTCACCCGGGCGGGAGCCTCCGGCGGGTCCTGAGGCGTTCCCGCCGGCTCGGCCGGGCGACGCCGGAGGCGGCCAAGGCCCACCAGCATCAAGGCAGGCGTGTGTGGCAGCGCTGGAACGACCCGAACACCGACAGCGCGGCGCTCGGGTTTCGGGCGGGCGTTGTCCCTCCGCTGGTTCTGTACGCCATGTCCACGGGCGGGGAGGGAATCGGCGGACCGCTGATCCTCTCATCAGGCCTGACCGGCGTAGCCGGGGACCTGGTGGGTGCCGTCCTCGACGGCCGCCGCACGGGGAGGATGCGGGACCAGTATGTCCGCGAACCGCCGCGTGTGGCGATCTCGCCGCTGGTGTCGAAGTCGCGCACCGGCGCCGCCCTGTCAATCTCGTTGTGACCATCGGCGTCGACCCGGGAGCCGGGCTCGACAAGATCCGGGTTGCGGGGCGCGTCCGGCAGCGGATAGGCTGGGAGGATGTCCACCACGCGGAGCACGACCATACTGGCCGTTCGGCACCGGGGACAGACGGTGATGGGCGGCGACGGGCAGGTGACGTTCGGCGATACCGTCGTCAAGCAGGGCGCCCGCAAGATCCGCCGCCTCTACAACGATCGGATTCTCGCCGGGTTCGCCGGTTCCGCCGCCGACTCGTTCGCCCTCTTCTCGCGGTTCGAGTCGAAGCTCGAGCAGTACCGCGGCAACCTCGAGCGGTCGGCGGTGGAGCTCGCCAAGGACTGGCGCACCGACCGCCTGCTGCGCCGGCTCGAAGCGATGCTGATCGTGCTCGACGCCGACTCCACGTTCCTGCTGTCGGGAAACGGGGACCTGATCGAGCCGGACGACGGCATCGTCGCGATCGGGTCGGGCGGGGCCCATGCCCTCGCCGCCGCGAGGGCCCTGGCCCTGCACGCCGACCTCGGGGCGAGGCAGATCGTCGAGCACGCGATGGCGATCACCGCGTCCATTTGCATTTACACGAACGCCAGTGTCACGATCGAAGAGCTGTAGCGAACACGTGAGCCCCGATCTGCCAGGTCCGTCGTCTTCCGCGGTCGGGGCGGCCGTGTGGCGTCCCGGCCGGCCGCGGCGGCCCTGATCCCGGCCGATGCGCCGTGTGCACGAAAGCGCGGCCCGGTCCTGGTCCACATGCCCATCTATCTTCCCGAATCGCTGGCGTCCCCGGCGGCGTCCGAGCCGGAAGCGCCGCCCGGGCCGTCGGTCGACACCCTGACCCCCCGCGAGATCGTCGCCGAGCTCGACAAGTACGTCATCTCCCAGGCCCAGGCGAAGCGGGCCGTCGCGGTGGCCCTGCGCAACCGGATGCGGCGCCAGAAGCTGTCTCCGGAGCTCGCCGAGGAGGTGGCGCCGAAGAACATCCTGATGATCGGGCCGACCGGGGTCGGGAAGACCGAGATCGCCCGCCGTCTCGCGCGGCTCGCGCAGTCTCCCTTCATCAAGGTCGAGGCGTCCAAGTTCACCGAGGTCGGCTACGTCGGCCGCGACGTCGAGTCGATGGTGCGCGACCTCGTCGAGCTCGCCGTGGACATGGTGCGCGAGGAGCGGGTCGAGGGGGTTCGGGTGAAGGCCCGGGCGAACGCCGAGGCGCGGCTGCTCGATCTCCTGCTGCCCCCGCTGCCGAAGCAGGTGCAGGAGAACGACCCGGGACCGGCGCGCGAGCAGCACGAGCGGACCCGCGCCCGGCTGCGGGCCCAGCTCGCCGAGGGGCGCCTCGACGAGCGCGAGGTCGAGGTGGACGTCCAGCAGAAGAGCTTTCCCTCCTTCGAGGTCATCTCCGGTTCGTCGATCGAGGAGATCGACATCAACATCAAGGACATGCTGCCCACCCTGTTCCAGGGACGGGGCCGGAAGCGGCGGGTCAAGGTGCCGGAGGCCCTCGACCACCTGGTGGTGGAGGAGGAGCAGAAGCTCGTCGACACCGACAGCGTGCGGTCGGCGGCGGTCAACCGGGTCGAGGAGGCGGGCATCATCTTCATCGACGAGATCGACAAGGTGACGGGCCGCGAGGGCGGGCACGGACCCGACGTCAGCCGCGAGGGCGTGCAGCGCGACATCCTGCCCATCGTCGAGGGCACCACCGTCAACACCAAGCACGGGATGGTGCGCACCGACCACATCCTGTTCGTCGCGGCGGGGGCGTTCCACGTCGCCAAGCCGTCCGACCTGATTCCCGAGCTGCAGGGGCGTTTCCCGATCCGGGTCGAGCTCGAGGCCCTCGAGACGGCCGACTTCGTGCGCATCCTCACCGAGCCGCGCGGCTCGCTCGTCAAGCAGTACACGGCCCTGCTCGCGACCGAGGGGGTCGAGCTGACGTTCCGGTCCGACGCCGTCGACCGGGTGGCGGAGTTCGCGACGCAGGTCAACGAGCGCTCGGAGAACATCGGGGCGCGGCGTCTCCACACCATCATGGAGAAGCTCCTCGACGACGTCTCGTTCAACGCGCCGGACCTCGACGAGAAGAACGTCGTCATCGACGCCGCCTACGTCGACCGGATGCTCGCCGACGTCGTCGGGAACGAGGACCTCTCCCGATATATCCTGTGACCGTGCTCGGGCGCCGGAACGTCTTGGCGATCGGGGCGCTTCTCGCCGCCGCGCCCCTCTGGGGGTGTGGCATGAAAGGGCCGCCGCAGGCGCCGATCGTGCTGGTGCCGGCGGCGGTGACCGAGCTCGTGGTGCAGCGCCTCGGCGACGAGGTCTCCATCGGCTTCACCCTGCCGACCACCAACGAGGACCGCTCGGAGCCGGCGTCGCTCGAGCGGGTCGACGTCTACGCGATGACCACCCAGCCTCGCCTGCCTCCCGAGCGGACCCTCGAGCTCGAGGAGTTCATGGAGGCGGCGACCCTCGTCGCTTCCCTCGAGGTCGCCCCGCCGCCGGACCCCGAGGAAGCCGGGTCGGACGGTGGGCGGGAGGGCGACGAGGCTTCGGCGGAGACGGCGGCCGCCGAGACGCCTCCGGCCGAGGCGGACGGGGGGAACGAAGCGCCGCGGCAGGGCGACCCGGTGCTGCTCACGGAGGCCCTGACGGCCGAGGTCGAGACGCCCGTCGACCCCTGGGAGGAGGAACGCGAGCGTCGGCTCGAGCAGGAGGCGGAAGCGCGCGAGGCCGCGGCGGAGGACGGCGCGGACGAGCCGGAGCGGCCGGTCATGGTGCCGTTGATGACGCCGCCCCTGCCGGGTCCGCTGCAGCGCGAGTATCTCGTGGTGCAGGTCTCCGAGGACGGTGACGAGTCGGAGGGCGGGGAGCGCATCGTGGTGCCCCTGGGCGTCCGGCCGCCGGAGCCGCCGCCCGCGCCCGAGGTGGTCTATACGGAGACCACCGTCGACGTCACCTGGGAGCTGCCTCCCGGGGTCCGGGGGACGGTTCAGGGCCCGGTGACGGACGAGCCCGCCGGGGACGGCGAAGACGCGGTGGAGGCGGAAGGGGTCGACGAGCCGGCCGAAGGCGAGGCCGCGGGGGATGCGGGCACGGCGGACGCCGAGGGGACGGAAGGGCCGGCCGGGCCGGCGGGGTCGCCCGAGGCGCCCTCCGCCGAGGCGCCGGCTTCCGATGAAGCGCCGGCCGAGGACGAG
>JAJEFC010000211.1 GCA_022820675.1 Vicinamibacteria bacterium
CGTGTTCCTCGGCTGCAATGCCCGGCATGCGCTCTCCTCACGCCTTGTCGGGCGGGCGCCTCGCCGCTCGCCCTGCCAAAGCCCCGCTGCGCTCGAGCGGCGGTGACATCCCGCCTGCGTGTTCCTCGGCTGCAATGCCCGGCATGCGCTCTCCTCACGCCTTGTCGGGCGGGCGCCTCGCCGCTCGCCCTGCCAAAGCCCCGCTGCGCTCGAGCGGCGGTGGCATCTCGCCTGCGCGTTCCTCGGCTGCATGCCCGATGCGCTCTCCCGGCGCCCTTCGTCAGGCAGGCGCCTCGCCGCTCGCCCTGCCAGCGCGGTGTTCACCACGGGCCGCCCGGCTCGATTACACTGGGGAGCGCGGTGCCGAACCACGTCATCATCCTCGCCGCCGGCCGCGGCACCCGCATGCGATCGGCCCGGCCCAAGGTGCTGCACCGCCTCGCCGGCCTGCCCCTGATCGAGCACGTCGCGCGCGCCGCCGACCCCCTGCGCCCCGAGCGCGTCGGCCTCGTGATCGGCCATCGGGCGGAGCAGGTGCGGGCCGCCCTCGCCCACCGCCCGTCGCTCGCCTTCGCCCGTCAGGACGAGCAGCGCGGCACCGGGCACGCGCTGCTGCAGGCGGAGCCGCTGTTCGCGGGCCGCGCGGGGACCCTCGTGGTGCTGTCCGGCGACGTGCCCCTGATTCGGCCCGGCACCCTCGAGCGGCTCGTCGGCACCCACGAGGGCGCGGGGGCCGCCCTCACCGTGCTGACCGCGGCGGTGGCCCGGCCGTACGGCTACGGGAGAATCGTCCGGGCGGACGGGCGCCTCGCCCGCATCGTCGAGGAACGCCACGCGTCGGCGTCGCAACGGCGGCTGAAGGAGATCAACGGCGGCATCTACGCCCTCGACCTGCCGGCGCTGTTCGACGCCGTCCGCGAGATCCCCCCCGCCGGGGCCTCGAACGAGATCTACCTGCCGGACCTGGTGCGCATCTACCGGCAGCGGGGAAGGCCGGTCGAGACGGTGGAGGTGGCGGACCCGGACGAGGTGCGCGGCATCAACAGCCAGACGGAGCTGGCGGAGGTCAAGCGAATCGTGCGACAGACGAGGAACGAGGAGCTGATGGCGGCCGGGGTCACCATCGAGGACCCCGCGACGACGTACGTCGACATGGACGTCACCGTCGGCCCCGACACCGTCATCCACCCCGGCGTCTTCCTGCAGGGGCGCACCCGCGTCGGGGCGCGGTGCGAGCTGCACGCCGGGGTGCGCATCGTCGACTCGACGATCGGCGACGACGTGACCGTGCGCAACCACTGCGTCATCCAGGGCGCCACCCTCGCCGACGGCGCCCAGGTCGGACCGTTCGCCCACCTCCGCTCCGGGGCGGTGATCGGCGAGGCGGCGAAGGTCGGCAACTTCGTGGAGATCAAGAAGTCGTCGCTCGGCCGGGGATCGAAGGCCAACCACCTGAGCTACCTCGGCGATGCCGCCATCGGCGAGGGCGTGAACGTGGGCGCCGGCACCATCACCTGCAACTACGACGGGAAGCGGAAGCACCCGACGACGGTGGGCGACCGCGTTTTCATCGGCAGCGGCACCCAGCTCGTCGCCCCGGTGACCCTCGGCGACGACGCCTACGTCGGCGCCGGGTCCTGCGTCACCGACGACGTCCCCGCCGGCGCGCTGGCCGTGGCCCGCAGCCGGCAGGTCGTCAAGGACGGCTGGAACGGCCGCGGGGAGGACGCGCCGGGCGACGGGCCCGACGCCCGACCGGGCCAAGGACGGTGATCGATATGGATCTGCCAACTGCACGCAGACGCGGCCCGGTCTACCGAGGGTTCTGCGCCTGGCACATGGCAAGGCAATAATTCGTCAGTGTTCTGAGTCCCGGAGGATCGGCCGCACAAGGTCAGCCCGGAAGATCGGCCGCGGAAGATCGGTTCGGGAGATCCGTCGCAGAAGGTCAGCCCCGGAAGGTCAGCCGCAGAAGCTCAGCTCCGGGACTCGGCCGCATCCGGGACTCGGCCGCAGGAGGATCGGCCGCGAAGCGATGTGCGGAATCATCGGCTACATCGGGCCCAAGCCCGTCGTCCCGGTCCTCCTCGAAGGGCTCCGGCGGCTGGAGTACCGCGGCTACGACTCGGCGGGAGTCGCCCTCGTCCGCGCGGGCGCGGTCGAGCTGCGGCGCAGCGCCGGCAAGCTCGACCGGCTCGTCGAGGCCATCGAGAACGACCCCGTCGACGGCGACTACGGCCTCGGCCATACGCGGTGGGCGACGCACGGCCGGCCGACGGAAGAGAACGCCCACCCCCACCGCGACTGCACGGGGCGCATCGTCGTCGTGCACAACGGCATCATCGAGAACCACCTGGCCCTCAAGCGCGAGCTCGGGGCCGAGGGCCACCGCTTCGCGACGGAGACCGACACCGAGGTCATCGCCCACCTCGTCGAGTGCGAATGGCGGGGGGACGGGCTCGAGGCGGCGGTCCGGCGCGCCCTCGCCCGGGTGCGCGGGCTGTTCGCCCTGCTGCTGCTCGCGACCGACGATCCCGGGAAGCTGGTGGCGGCCCGGCAGGGCCCGCCCGTCCTCGTGGCCGAGGGCGAAGGGGGCTATCTCGTCGCGTCGGACGTCCCCGCGATTCTCCGCCACAGCCGCGACGTCGTGTTCCTCGGGAACGGCGAGATGGCCGTCGTCACCGCCGGCGGCGTGACCTACACCGACTTCGAGGGCGAGCCGGTCGCCGCCGACACCCAGCACGTCAACTGGGACCCGGTGATGGCCGAGAAGGCCGGCTACCGCCACTTCATGCTGAAGGAGATCTTCGAGCAGCCGTGGGCGGCCCGCGAGACGGTGCTGGGGCGGACCTCGGTCGAGGCGGGCCGCGTCTACCTGGGCGAGCTGGACGTCCCCGTCGAGCGGCTGCGGGCCGTCGACCGCGTCGTGGTCCTCGCGTGCGGCACCTCGTGGCACGCCGCCCTCGTGGGCAAGTTCCTGATCGAACGGCTCGCGGGGGTGCCGGTCGAGGTGGACTACGGCTCCGAGTACCGCTACCGGGAGCCCATCGTGACGCCGACGACCCTGGCCGTGGTCATCACCCAGTCGGGCGAGACCGCCGACACCCTGGCCGCGCTGCGCGAGGCCCGCGGGCGCGGCGCCGCCGCCATCGCCGTCTGCAACGTCGTCGGCAGCACGGCCACCCGCGAGGCCGACTTCACCGTGTACACTCACGCCGGCCCCGAGATCGGGGTCGCGTCGACCAAGGCCTTCACGTCGCAGCTCGTGGCCCTGCACCTCCTCGCCCTCTACCTGGCGCAGGTCCGCGGGACGCTGACGCCGGAAGCGGCCCGGCCGCACCTGGAGGACCTCGACCACCTGCCGCGCTGGATCGAGCAGACCCTGCAGTGCGAGGACGTCGTCGAGGCGGTGGCGCAGCGGTTCCACCAGCACCGGAGCTTCCTGTACCTGGGCCGGGGCATCAACTACCCCATCGCCCTCGAAGGGGCGCTCAAGCTGAAGGAGATCTCCTACATCCACGCCGAGGGGTACCCGGCCGGCGAGATGAAGCACGGCCCCATCGCCCTCGTCGACGAGAAGCTGCCGGTGGTGACCCTGCTCTCGAACGGATCGGTCTTCGAGAAGATGGCGTCCAACCTGCAGCAGGTCCGGGCGCGCGGCGGCCCCATCATCGCGGTGGCCGACGACGGCCAGCCGGCCCTCGAGACCCTGATCGACGCGGAACGGGACGCCCTCGTGACCATTCCGGCCACGCCCCCGCTGATCACGCCGATCGTCATGGCGGTTCCGCTCCAGTTGCTCGCCTACCACATTGCCGTCCGCCGCGGCTGCGACGTCGACCAGCCGCGCAACCTCGCCAAGAGCGTCACGGTGGAGTGATGCGGGGGGACCGGCGACCCCATGGTGAATCCGCGTTGCCCCTGCCTCGTCTCCGCGCGCCGCGGCCGCGGCGTCGACGAGCCGCGAACCCCGCCAGGAGCGTCACGGTGGGGTGATGCGGGGGGACCGGCGACCCCATGGTGAATCGGTGTTGCCCCTGCCTCGTCTCCGTCCGCCGCGGGTCGCGGCGTCGACGAGCCGCGAACCTCGCCAGGAGCGTCAGGGTGGGTGAACCGGGGAAGACGAGCGACCTCCGAGTCTCGTCGTCTGCTGTGGAATGATCCAGGGAGGACGGGCCAACCTCCGAAATCCCGTGGCCTGCCGATGCGCTGACGCCCGCCCCGCGCGGGAACGAACCGACGACTCATGGACTTCATTTCGGATCTGAACCCCGAGCAGAAACAGGCGGTGCTGCACGCCGACGGGCCGCTCCTGGTCCTCGCCGGGGCGGGGTCGGGCAAGACCCGGGTCATCGCCTGCCGCGCCGCCCGGCTGATCGCGGACGGGCTGGCCGAGCCCGACGAGCTGCTCGCCGTCACCTTCACGAACAAGGCGGCCGAGGAGATGCGGGAGCGGGTGAAGTCGCTGGCCGCGACCGGGGCGAGGCGCCCGTGGATCTGCACGTTCCACGCCCTGTGCGCGCGGATACTGCGCCGCGAGGGCGGGGTCCGGGTGGGCCGCGACTTCGTCATCTATGACAGCGCCGATCAGTCGGCGGCGATGAAGCGCATCCTGCACGACCTCGACGTCGACGACAAGCTGCTGTCGGCCCGGCAGGCCCTCGCCGAGATCAGCGAGGCCAAGAACCACATGCGCTCCCCCGGGAACCTGCGGGGCGAGTCCTGGAGCGCGCGCGGCGACCTGCTCGCCAAGGCGTACGAGCGGTACCGGCGCGCTCTCGAGGCCGCCAATGCCCTCGACTTCGACGACCTGCTGCTCGAGACCATGCGGCTGTTCGAAGACCGCGAGCCGGTGCGGCGCCGGTACGGCGAGCGCTTCCGGTTCATCATGGTGGACGAGTACCAGGACACCAACCCGCCGCAGTTCCGACTCGTCCGGCTCCTCACCCGCGAGCACCGCAACCTGTGCGTGGTGGGCGACCCCGACCAGTCGATCTACCAGTGGCGGGGCGCGGACCTGAGCAACATCCTCGACTTCCAGAAGCACTTCGCCGGCGCCACGGTGATTCGCCTCGAACGGAACTACCGCTCGACGCAGGTCATCCTCGACGCGGCCGGGGCGGTCATCGAACGGAACCGGCGCCGACTCCGCAAGCGGATGCGGACCGACCGCACGGGAGGCGCCCTCGTGCGCTGCTTCCGGGCCGGCGACGATCTGGAGGAGGCGGACTGGGTCACCGCGCGGCTCCGCGAGGCGCTCGACGCGGGAGAGACCCCGGCCGGCGTGCTGTACCGCACGAACGCCCAGTCCCGCGTCCTGGAGGAAGCCCTGGGCCGCGCGGGCATCGCCTACCGCATGGTCGGCGGCGTCCGGTTCTACGAGCGAAAGGAGATCAAGGACACGCTCGCCTATCTCCGGCTGCTCATCAACCTGGACGACGACGTGAGCCTGCGCCGGGTGATCAACGAGCCGAAGCGGGGCATCGGCAAGGGGGTGATGGCCGCGCTCGAGAAGCTGGCGCCCGAGCCGGACGCCGCCGGACCGCTGTTCGCCGCGGCCCCGGGAGACGCGGGGGCGGCCGATTCGCTCTGGGGGCGGCTGAACCGGGCCGTCAACCAGGAGCTGGTGCCGCCCCGGGCGGTCGGCGCCCTCCGGGGGTTCCGCGACCTGGTGCAGGCCCTGCGCGGCCTCACGGCCGACCGGCCGGTCGCCGACGTCGTCGGCGAGGTGCTGGGCCGGACCGGCTACCTGGAGAAGCTCCGCGAGGCGATGACGGAGGAGGCGCAGAACCGAATCGACAACCTGATGGAGCTCGTCGCCGCCGCCCGCGACTACGAGATTCGCGAAGCGGAGCCGTCGCTGACGGGCTTCGTCGACGGCCAGTCGCTGCTGTCGGAGGCCGACGAGGCGCAGGGCTCGGAAGACGCGGGCGTCTGGCTGATGACCCTGCACGCCGCCAAGGGCCTGGAGTTCCCGGTCGTGTTCATGGTCGGTCTGGAAGAGAGGCTGTTCCCCCACGCACGGGCGGTCGGCGGCGAACGCTACGAGCGAATCGCGAACGACGACCTCGGCGAGGGCGACCCGGCCGGCGGGGAACGCGCCGGCGGCGGGCACAACGAGGCGATGGAGGAGGAGCGCCGGCTGTGCTACGTCGGCATGACCCGGGCCCGGACCCGGCTCGTGCTGACGAGCGCCGCCCGCCGCCGCGTGTACGGCGAGTACCGTGACACGAAGCCCTCGCGCTTCCTCGACGAGGTTCCCGCCGACCTGATCGACGTCGTCGAACCGGTCTTCTCGACGCCGGTGCGGTCCCCGGCGACCTACGGGCGCGGGGCCTACCGCGGGCAGCGCCGGGGCCCCGCCGACGACGACCGGATACAGCCCGACTACGGCTACGCCTACGAGGACGAGGACCAGTCGGTCGTCAGCATCTCGCCGGGCGACCACGTCCGCCATCCGACGTTCGGGGTGGGCACCGTCATCTCCGTGGAGCCGCTGACCGACGACATGAAGCTCACCGTCAGCTTCCGCGACATCGGTCGCAAGACCCTGCGCCAGAGATTCGCGAAGCTCACCCTCGCCTGACCGGGGGGGCGGCCGCGACACGGCCGCCGGGCTCGGATTACAATTCCGGGGTTGGAGGGGCGCCCGCGGGAGCCGCCGGCGACGCTCGGCGGGTCGGGCGTGCGGGCCGCGGGAACGGCGGGGACTCCTGGAGGGTCGGTTGGGCGCCATGCGGAGCCGGAGGCGCTCGGCGGGCCGGGTCAGTGCGGGCCGGGTCGGTGAAGAGACTGTCGCTGTTCGTGATGCTGTTCGCGGCCTGGCTGGTGCTGTCGGGACACTTCGACCCGCTCCACCTCGCCTTCGGCGTCGTCTGCTCCGCTCTCGTGGCCCGGCTCTCCTCGGGGCTCCTGTTCACCGAGACGCCGTCGCGGCGCCTCCTCGCGGCGACCTGGGGCGTGGTGCGCTTCGTGCCCTGGCTGCTGGTCGAGATCGTCCTCGCCAACCTGCACGTCGTCCACCTCGTCTGCCGCCCCGAACGGCTGCGCCCTCAGGTCGTCCGGTTCCGGACGCGGCTGCGGGGCGACGTGGCCAGGGTGCTCCTCGGCAACGCCATCACCCTGACCCCGGGCACCATCACCCTGGACATCGAGGGCGACGAGTTCACGGTGCACGCGGTCAGCGACGTGTCGGCGGCCGGCCTGCGGAGCGGCGAGATGGAGCGGCGCATCGCCCGGGCCCTCGACCAGTCGGCGACGGGACCCCGGTCGACGGAACCCGCGGCTGACTGACCGGCCGCCAGCGAACCGCCATGGCCGACACGTTCTTCCTCGGTGCGGCACTCGCCATCCTGGCCGCGGCCATGCTGTCGCTGTACCGGGTCATTCGCGGGCCCAGCATCATCGACCGCATCGTCGGGGTCAACGTCATCGGCACCAAGACCATCGCGGTGATCGTGCTGACCGGCCATCTGTTCGGGCGCGCCGAGCTCTTCATCGACATCGCGCTGCTCTACGCCCTGATCAACTTCATCGGCGCCCTCGCCCTCTCGCGCTACTTCGAGCGCAAGGGCGTGGACGTCGCGAGCGGGCGGGGGCGATGACCATCCTGGGAATGGCGCTGATCTCGGGCGGCGTGTTCTTCCTGGTGACGGGAGCCGTCGGCATGGTCCGCTTTCCCGACATCTACACCCGGATGCACGCGGCGGGGAAGTGCGACACGCTGGGCAGCCTGCTCGTGATGACGGGCCTGGCGTGCCACGACGGCTTCGTGCTGACCAGCGCCAAGCTGCTGATCGCGGCCGGCTTCATCCTCGTCACCAGCCCCACCGCCACCCACGCAATCGCCCGTGCGGCCCGGCACAGCGGCGTCGAGGCGTGGACGGCCGAGGGAGACCGATGATCGGGTCGCTGGACGTCGTGCTGCTGGTGCTGTCGGTGGTGTGCGCGGTCGCCGCCGTGCAGGTGCGGGACCTCCTGGCGTCGGTGGTGCTGCTGGCCGCGTTCAGCCTCTTCATGTGCCTGCTCTGGACCGAGCTGGGGGCGGTCGACGTGGCGTTCACGGAGGCCGCGGTGGGCGCGGGCGTCACCACCGTGCTCTTCGTCATCACCGTCTACAAGACGGACCGGGTGAGCAGGGATTGAAGCTCCTCCACCTCGTCGCCACCGCCGTCACCGGGCTCCTGCTCATCGTGGGATCGCTCGACCTCGCCGAGACCGGCGACCCGGCGGCGCCGGCCGCCACCCACGTGTCCCCCCGCTACATCGAGTCGGGGCTCGAGGAGACGGGCGTCGAGAACATGGTGACGGCGGTCCTCGCCGACTACCGCGGCTTCGACACCCTGGGCGAGGTCACCGTCATCTTCGCCGGGGCCATCGCGGTGCTGCTGATCCTGCGGACCGGCCTCAAGGACGAGGAGGACGAGGCGTGACCCGGTACCCCCCGGAAGGGCAGCCGCCGGACATCATCATCCGGGTCGTCTGCCGGTGCCTGGTGCCGTTCATCCAGCTCTTCGGGCTCTACGTGGTCGTGCACGGGCACAGCAGCCCCGGCGGGGGCTTCCAGGGCGGGGTGACGCTGGCCGCCAGCTTCGTCCTCCTCGTGCTCGCGGAAGGCCGGGGGGCCCTGCGGCGCCACGTCCCGCTCGGGGCCCTGAACGCGTTCGCGAGCGTCGGGGTGCTGCTCTACGCCGGCCTCGGCGTGGTCTGCTTGGCCCTCGGCGCCAACTACCTCGACTACGGCCCGCTCCCGTTCGCGGAGCCGCGCAGCGTCGGCATGCTCGTCATCGAGATCGGGGTGGGCGTCACGGTGATGGCGGCGATGCTCTCCATCTTCCGCGACATGCTGGAGTTCTGATGGGGCTGCTCGAGGACGCGGCGGGGCAGCTCAACACGGTGGGCTACATCGTCCTCATGATGATCGGCTTCTACGCCATGACCGGGAAGTCGAACCTCGTCAAGAAGCTGGTGGGGATGAACATCTTCCAGTGGTCGATCATCCTGTTCGTGGTCTCGCTGTCGGCCAAGCGCGACGCGTCGATCCCGATCGTGCTCGACGGGCACGACGGGGGCGCCGCCGCCCCGGTGCTCGACGCGGCGCGGTACGCCAATCCCCTGCCCCAGGTCCTCATGCTCACCGCCATCGTGGTGGGTGTCGCCATCACCGGGGTCGCGCTGGCCCTGCTGCTCCGGATTCACCGGCAGTTCGGCACTCTCGAGGAGAACGAGCTGCTGGAGCGCCTCGACGCGTCCTCGGGCTCCTGACCGGGCATGAACGTTCACCAGTCCCCGGTCCCCATCCTCGTCGTCCTCGCGCCGCTGATCACCTCGTTCCTGCTGCCGGTGGTGGGGTGGCGGTTCCGGCCGGCCGTCTTTCCCCTCACCCTGACCGCGCTGGCCCTCTCGTGCGCGGCGGCGTTCGAGGTCGCGCGACGGGTGGCCCGCGACGGTCCGCTGCACTACTACCTGGGCGGCTGGGCCCCGCCGTGGGGCATCGAGTTCCGCATCGACGCGCTCGGCGCGCTGATGCTGCTGATGATCACGATCATCACCCTGCTCGTCGGCATCTACTCGAAGCGCAGCGTCCTCCACGAGATCCCGTCCAAGGAAGTGCCGTTCTACTGCGTCTTCCTGCTGCTGGTCGCGGGGCTGATCGGCCTGGTGTCCACGGCCGACATGTTCAACGCCTACGTGTTCCTCGAGATCACGTCCCTGACCAGCTACGCCCTCGTCTCGATCGGCAGCGGGGCCGCCGTCGTGTCGGCGTTCCGCTACGTGATCCTGGGCACGGTGGGGGCCGCGTTCTACCTGCTCGCGGTCGGCTACCTCTACGGCGCCACCGGCACCCTGAACATGGCCGACCTCGCCCGGCTGCTGCCGCCCCTCTACGAGTCGCCGGCGGTGCTCGTCGGGTTCGCGTTCCTGGTCATCGGCATGTCGATCAAGATGGCCCTCTTCCCGATGCACACCTGGCTGCCGGGGGCGTACTCGCACGCCCCGTCGGCGGTCAGCGCCCTCATCGCGGCGACGACCACCAAGGCGGCGGCGTACCTCCTGATCCGCGTGATGTTCTTCGTGTTCGAGCCCCGGTTCTCGATCGAGGTCATCCCCGTCACCACCGTGCTCGGGTGGACGGGCGCGCTGGCCATGGTCCTGGGGTCGGTGATGGCGCTGGCCCAGTCCGACCTCAAGCGCATGCTCGCCTACTCGTCGGTGGCGCAGATGGGCTGCATCGTGCTCGGCATCGGCCTCGCGAACGCCGCCGGCTACACCGGCGCCCTGCTGCACCTGGTGAACCACGCGTTCATGAAGGGCGGCCTCTTCCTCGTCGCGGGGGCGATCGTGTACCGGACCGGGCTGCGGCGGATTCACGAGCTGCGGGGACTGTCGCGGCACATGCCGGTGGCCACGTCCGTGTTCACCGTCTGCACCTTCGCGATGATCGGGATTCCCCCCACCGGCGGCTTCTTCAGCAAGCTCTACCTGATGCTGGGGGCGATCGAGGCCGGCAACTGGGTGTTCGTCGCGGTCATCGTGCTGAGCAGCCTCCTCGCCCTCGCGTATCTGGCGAACGTGCTGAGGTATCTGTACTTCCCGAGGGACGAGGACGGCGGCGAGGACGAGGCCGCCGCCATCCCGATCCCCCCCCGGCGGCACACCGCGCCGTGGACGTTGCTGGGACCGATGATCGCGGTCGCCGCCGCCATCCTGCTGCTCGGCCTCTTCAACGGCGAGGTCGTGGACCGGTTCATCGTGCCCGCCCTGCCGGCGGGGCTCGACGCCGGCGGGGGGGCGCGGTGATCGTCCTCGCGGCCTGGGTGTGCATCGGGGCGCCCCTCGCGGGGGCGGGGCTGACGCCGCTGCTGGCGCGCGTCCATCCCCGGTTGCGCGACCTCGGCGCCGTCGCCTTCTCGGCCGCGGCGGCGGCGGCGGCCCTCAGCCTGCTGCCGAGGCTCGTGCACCCGGAGGCGCTGCCGGTCGAGCAGACCCTGGCGTGGATCGAGCGGCCGATCCGCATCGGGTTCGGCGTCCTCGTCGACCCCCTCGCCATCGTCCTCGCCAACGTCGTCGCGGTGGTCGGCTTCGTCATCATGGTCTACTGCCTCGGCTACGTGCGGGGCGACCCGGCCCGGACCCGCTTCTGGATGTGGATGAACGGCTTCATCGGCAGCATGCTGCTGCTGGTGCTGGCGAGCGATCTGCTGTTCGTCTTCGCCGGCTGGAAGCTGGTGGGGGTGTGCAGCTTCGGGCTGATCGGCTACTACTACCAGGACCAGCGGAAGTACTGGATCGGGGGGCCGCCGCCCGACCCGTTCGTGAAGCCGTCCGAGGCGGGCCTCAAGGCGCTGGTGGTCACCGGGCTCGGGGACATGCTCATGCTGGGCGGCCTCCTGCTGGTCTACGTGCACGCCGGCACCCTGAACTTCCTCGAGCTCTACGCCACCGCCCCCGACTGGCTCGCGGCGATGTCCGCGACGCCGGGCCTGGTCGTCGTCGTCATCCTGCTGCTGCTCGCGGGCCCGCTCGGCAAGTCGGCCCAGTTCCCGTTCCACGAGTGGCTCCCCGAGGCGATGGCGGGGCCGGGGCCCGTCTCGGCCCTGATTCACGCCGCCACCATGGTCAAGAGCGGGGTGTACCTGGTGGCCCGCCTCGTGCCGCTCTTCTACTACGGCTACTGGGTGGCGGGCATCGGGGAAGCCGGCTGGTTCTTCCAGCTCACGGCCTGGATCGGGGCGTTCACGGCGTTCCTCGCCGCGACCCAGGGCCTCGTCGCCGTCGAGCTCAAGAAGGTGCTGGCGTACTCGACGGTCAGCCAGATCGGCTACATGATGCTCGGCCTCGGCGTCGCCGGCCTCGCCCCCGGCCTCCTCGCCGGCGGCTACGCGGCGGGGGTGTTCCACCTCGTCAGCCATGCCCTCTTCAAGGCGTGCCTGTTCCTGTGCGCGGGCACCGTCATCCAGGCCGTGCAGTCGTTCTACCTGACCGACATGGGCGGCCTGCGCTCGGCCCTGCCCCTCACCCGGGGCTTCATGCTCGTGGCCGCCCTCGCCCTGATGGGGGTGCCGCCGCTGCCGGGGTTCTGGAGCAAGGACGCGGTGCTGCTCGCGACCGTCGACGCGAGCCTGCCGCTGTTCGGCCTCGCCCTCGTCACCGCCGCGATCACCGCCGCCTACACGGTCCGGTTCTTCGCCCTCGTCTTCCACGGCCCGGCGGGACCGCACCGGTCCGGGGCCGCGCATGGCGGCGAGCCTGCCGGCGACGCGCCGCCCTTGCGCCCCGGCGACGGCACGCCGTCGATGCGGTGGGCGGCCG